>DASVNH010000204.1:0-79344 GCA_036383955.1 Planctomycetota bacterium
GTACCGGGGATAGGCGAGCGAGACCGTGGTGGTCGTCACGTAGCGGACCTCCGGGATCGACGGCCAGAGCTTGCGCGCGGCGGGCGTCGGGACCGCGAGCACGACGGCGTCCGCCTGGAGCTCGCCCTCGTCGAGAGTGACGCGTCCGGGGCCGACCTGGAGCGCCTCCTTCCCTTCCAGCAGGGTCACGCCCTTCATGCGGGCCAGGAGGCGGTCGACGAGCGTCTTCATGCCGTCGCGCAGCGACAGGAACGGGCTCACGTTGCCCGTCCTCGGCGTCTTGCGCATCGCCTTGATCAGGCTGCGGTGCTCGCGCTCCATCTCGGCGAAGCGCGGGAAGGTCGAGCGCAGCGAAAGCTCGTCGGCGGAGGCGACGTAGATGCCCGCCATGATCGGCTCGGCGAGCTTCTCGAGCGCCTCCGCGCCGAGGCGGCGGCGGATGAACGCGCCGATCGACTCGTCTTCGACTTCCGGTCCGCGCGGCAGGAGGAGGTCCATCCCCATCCGGAGCTTGCCGAGGAAGGAGATCAGCCCGCTCGTGAGGAACGGCCAGATCCGCGTGGGGACGGTCAGGTAGAGCCCCGCCGGCATTTCGTGAAGGCGGTCCCGGTACCAGACGTAGACCTTGCCCGACTTCGAGGGGATCAGCTGATCGGCGAGGCCGAGCTCCTCGCAAAGCTCTTTGGCCCAGGGCTTCTGGGTGATGAACGAGTCCGGGCCGCCTTCGATGAGCAGCTCGCCGTGCCGCTCCGTGCGGATCACGCCGCCGAGCTTGTCTTTTTCGACGATCGTGACCGCCGCGCCGCCCTTGCTGAGCTCGTACGCGCAGGCCAGGCCGGCGATGCCGCCCCCGACGATCACGACCCTTTTCATGGCGATGAGGCGATTCCCGAAGGGGATACGGGGATGGGACGGATACGGAGATGGTGCGCGCCTTCTCGATGGGGCAGATTCATGGCCGCCCCTTCGAGACGGCGCGCGTTCATCCCCCTATCCGTCGTATCCCCGGATCTCCTCCGTTGATCGGTCGTCATCCCTTGATCCCCTTGACCGTGAGGGCCAGGGCCTCGATCAGAAGAGGATGGTCGTTGGGCATCGGCAGGCGCTCCCACGTCAGGCCGAGCGCCTCCGCCTGCTTGCGGTGGAGGATGTCGAGGTCGTACAGCACCTCCACGTGGTCGCTGACGAAGCCGATGGCCGCGACGCTGACGGTTCCGCGCAGGGTCGGCAGGACCTCGGGGATCTCGGGGCCGAGCCAGGGGATCGGCGACGGGCTTTTCGACTGGTACGCGAGCGTGCCCGGGCCCACGGCCGCGATCATCTCGCGCAGCTGCGTCGGATACGGCTCGGCCCCCTCGCTCGGGATCGAATGCGCCGTGTAGAGCACCGCCTTGCCGCGGGCGACCGAGCGCCAGTAGTCGATCAGCGGCGGGGCGAGATGCCACTGCTTCGCCATCGTGAACGGCAGGCCGGTCTTCGCCAGCTCCGCTTCATACGCCCCCACGCTGACCCGCGCGTACTGGGGGGCCAGGGCGACGCCGAGGAGGCGCTCGACACCCTCCGCCTTCGCCTGGGCGACGGCGTCCGGGATGGTGGGCGCCCAGTGCCGCATGCCGACGTAGACGGGCATCCCGACGGCCTTCGCCAGCTTCTCCGCCACGCGCCGGGAGATGTCGAGAAGCGGCGAGCGGCCGCCGATCTGGCGGTACCGGTCCTGGAAGTCCGCGATGAGCTCGGGCGTGGGAGGACGTCGGGTCAGGATATGCCGGAGGTACTCCCCCATGTCCTCCAGGCGGTCCGGCGAGCCGTGCGCCATCAGGAGGACCCCGGTCTTCATTTGGCCGTCCTCGCGTGGACGTGCTGGATCACCGCCTCCACGTTCTCCATGGGCGTCTCGGGCGTGATGCCGTGCCCGAGGTTGAAGATGTGGCCCTTGCGGCCGGCGGCGCGCTTCAGGACGTCGTCGACGGCCTTCAAGCACTCCGCCTTGGGCAGCAGCAGCGCGGCGGGGTCGAGATTGCCCTGCACCGCGACGTCGCCGAGCCGCTTCCACGCCTCGTCGAGGGGGATGCGGAAGTCGACGCCCATCACGGTGCCGCCCGCGTCGCGCATGAGCTCGAGGAGCGGAGCGGTTTTGGTTCCGAAATGGATGGTCGGCACTCTCTGCGCGCGGAGGATCATGGCCGACCACATCTGCGCGTGGAGGCGGTACTCGTCGGGCGTGACATGGCCGATCCAGCTGTCGAAGAGCTGGACGGCGTCGACGCCCGCCGCCGCCTGGAGGCGGAGATGGCCGGTCACGGCCGCCGCCAGCTTGTCCATCAGCTTCGGCCAGGCCGGCGTCTTCATCATCGCCTTGGTCTTGGCGAAGCCTTCCGACGGCCCGCCCTCGATGAGGTAGCTGGCGAGCGTGAAGGGCGCGCCCGCGAAGCCGAGCAACGGGACTTTCAATTCTTTCTTCAAGATCCGGATCGCGTCGTAGACCGGCTTGAGCTCCTTGTCGAGGTCGGGGACTTTGAGCTTGTCGACGTCCGCCTCGGACATGACGGGGTTCGAGATCGACGGGCCTTCCCCCTTGATGAACTCGACCTGGATGCCCATCGGGCGGACCAGCACGAGGATGTCGCTGAACAGGATCGCCGCGTCCAGCTCGGGAAAGCGCCTGATCGGCTGCAGCGTGACTTCGGCGGCGAGCTCGGGGGTCATGCAGACGTCGAGGATCTGGTGCTTCTTCCGCAGCTCGCGGTACTCGGGCATGTAGCGGCCGGCCTGGCGCATGAACCAGACGGGCGTGCGGTCGACGGGCTGTTTTCGGACGGCCTGGAGCAATCTCAACGGAGCAGTCCCTGAATGTAGGCCTTGAAGCCCTTCATGTCGGACGGCGTCTCGCCGGGGCCGAGGATGACGGGGCCGTGATCGGGAGCGGGCCGAAGGCCGTGGCTTCCCTTCACTAGCGATGTATCGAGCGGGATCACGTCCATCCGGTAGCGGAATCCGAGCTTCTTCTGCAGGAGCCGGAAGGCCGCGCGCGGGGCGGACGTCAGGAACAGCTCGCAGGGGTCGTAGCCCGGCTTGCGATGGATGTCGACCGTCCGCGCGAAATCCGGCGCGCGGGCGTCGTCGAGCCAGTACGGATACGCGAACCAGGCGTCGGGTTTCGAGAGCGCGATGAGCTCGCCCGAGCGCGGGTGGTCGAGCTCGAGGTCGGCCGGCAGGGCGACGCGATCGACGCCCTCCAGCGCCCGGAGCCGCGCGGAGACCTCGGAGGTCGGGACGCCTTTCACGTACACGTGCGCGAGCTGGTGGTCGGCGACGGCGAAGGCCTTCGATTCGTGGGTGTCGAGCATCTCGCCGTAGGGGCCGTCGCGCACCGCCAGCCAGCCGGCCTTGCGCAGCTCGCGGTTGATGTGGACGGCGCGGGAGACGGGGACGAGGCCGTATTCGGAGACGACGACGACCTCCGCGCCCGCGCCTCGGGCGGCGTCGATGACGCGGCCGGCGCAGGCGTCGACTTCCCTCACGCGCTCGGGGTTTCCGGGTCCCACGCGCTGATAGTCGTAGTCGAGGTGCGGAAGATACACCAGCGTGAGCTCGGGATCGTTCACGCGGATCACGGCCTCGGCGGCGCGCGCGATCCAGTCGCTGGAGGGCAGGCCGGCTTTGGGCCCCCAGAAGCTCGGGAATGGAAACGGGCCGAGGTCGGCCTCGAGGTCGAGGCCGGTCCGGTTGATGATGCCGAACTGCTTGGACCCGTCGCAGCCGTAGTGCGGCTTCGGCGTCACGGACCACTCGACCGGCGCGCCCTGGTTGAACCACCAGAACAGCTTGGCGGTGCGGAGGCCGGCGTAGAGCGGCTCTCCTTGCAGGAGCGTGCTGGACTGCTGCCAGAGCCGCGCCTCCATGGTGTCGCGGAACAGCCAGCCGTTGCCCACGCAGCCGTGCTTCGACGGCGGCAGCCCCGTCAGCATCGTGGCCTGGGACGTCAGCGTCACCGCCGGCAGCGGGCTGGTCCAGGGCCGGGGCTTGCCGAGCTCGGAGATGCGGGGGGCGTGCGCCGCGAGGGCCGGCGTGAGCCCGACCACGTTCAAGACGACGATTTTATTGCTCGGCACGCTCCGCAGTATAGCAACTGCCCGCGGTCGACCGATAAACCCCATGGAGTCAATGGGGGTTAGGGATGAAAAAGAATCACGCCTTCTGGTGCGGGCTGGTCGCCATCGTCCTCGCGCACGCCGTCGTCATCAAGTTCTGCGTCTAGCGGGATTGGCCACAGAGCCACAGAGACGCTCCTAGGGGTAGAATTCCCTCCGGATGAGTCGGCTCCTCTGGTTCGGCGCGACGCTTCTCTCCGGCGTCATCTACCTCGGGACCTCCTTCGTTACCTTCATACCTGGGACTTCAGGCTATGAAGCGATGAAGTTTCTACACCCACTCCTTGGACTGTTCGCTCTTGTGTGCGGGTTGATTTGGATCATGGAGGTTCTTGAGGCTCGCCTGAAAAAACGCCCGCCTCTGTGACCTCTGTGTCTCTGTGGCCAATTACTTTCCGAAGGTCACCGGCAGGTCGAGCTCCTTGCCGTCGCGCTTGACGGTGACGGTGGTCTGCGCGGGCGCGACCTGGATCTCCTTGCGCAGCTCGATGTTGTCCGGGACCGCCTTCCCCGCGAACTTCACGATCCGGTCCCCTTCCTTGACGCCGGCCTTCAGCGCGGCGCTGTCGGGCACCACGCTCTGCACCACCATCTCGTCGTCGCACTGCACGCCCAGCATGCGGCGGTTCTCCGCGGTGGCCGTCGACGTCAGCCCGTCGCGCGGCAGCAGGCCGTCGAGGTTCGCCAGCCCCCACGCCCCCGTCGCGATCACGATCGCGGAATGCTTCTGGAACTCCGGGATCGCCGCCGCGTAGAGGTCGTGCTGCGTGTGGTGCTCGTGGCTGTAGACCTGGCCTTTCTCGGCGGTGCGGCCCTGGTTCCAGAAGAAGCCCGGGACGCCCTTCGCCAGAAAGGCGTCGTGGTCGCTGCCGATCCCGCGCGGCAGGCCCGGCACCTTGCGGATCGCGAACGGCAGCTTCTCGTCGAGCTTCTGGGCGGGCGCGAAGATCTTCTCGAAGAGCGGGACCATCTTCTCCGTCGCGTTGATCCCGCTCACGTAGTTGGTCCCGCCGTCGTGCACGATCACCGCGGAGATCTTGTCCATCGCCTCCGGATGCGCCTTGATCCACGCGCGCGAGCCGAGCAGCCCCTGCTCCTCCCCGCTCCAGAGCATGAAGCGGATCGTGCGCTTCGGCTTCGCGCCGGCCTTCGACACCGCCATTGTAAGGAGCCGCGCGGCCTCCAGGGTCGTCGACACCCCCGTCCCGTTGTCGGTCGTCCCCGTCGCCCCGTCCCAGGAGTCGATGTGCCCGCCGATGATGACCATCTCGTCGGGCTTCTCGACCCCCTTCAAGTCCGCGATCACGTTGTAGACCTTGATCGGGCCCTTCTTGAAGGTGTTCTGGATGTCGATCGTCAGCTCGACGTCCTTCCCTTCCTTGAGCAGCCCGACGATCTTCCCGTGCTGGCTCGCCACCATCGTGATCCGCACGCGCGTGGGCAGGTCTTCCCAGGTGATGTTCGCGCGGCCGCCCGTGATGATCAGCTCCTTGGTGGCGGAGCGGATGAGGCCGGCGATCCCCGCCTCGTCGTAGGCGACCTGGTATTTCTCGGGGCCCCGGGCCGTCGAGAACAGCCACGCCCCCTTGAGCTTCGGCTTGAGGGCGAGCAGCTCCTCGTCGGACGTCGGCGCCAGCACCGCCGGCCCTTTCACGGGCCCCTTCGTGCCCGGCGACCAGGCCTCGGTGCCGATCGTCAGGTCCAGCGCCTCAGGGGCCGTCATCTTCGCCGACCACGGCCCGCGGTCGAAGCCGACCTGGAACGTGCCCCACTCCTCGAGCCGGGCGTCGAGCCCCCACGCCGCGAACTGGTCCCGCGTCCACTCGCAGGCCTTCGTGAGGCGCTCCGACGACGTGAGCCGCGGACCGATCTTGTTCGTGAGATGGTCGAGGTGTTCCATCACCTTCGGATGCTCGCGGCCCTCGCGGATCAGGGCGTCGAGGGTCGGGTCCGACTGGACTAGGAGAACGAAGAGGTAGAGCGCGGCGTGAGTCATCATCTCTATAATAGACACCTCATATGAGCCACCGGGAGGCCGTCGAGGAGGATTTCGATCTCTTCGACTCCCTCCGCGAGAGCCAGGTCCCGCCGGGGATGTTCGTGGGGGACGGGATCCGCGTCGTGCGGAAGATGGTCGACTTCGGGCTGGCCACGCGGATCCTGATCGCGAACGAGTGGATCCACCGCCTGCCGGCGAACGCGGAGGGGGTCGAGGTCATCGTCGCCCCCAAGGAGCGCCTGCACCGCCTGGTGGGCTTCAAGCTGCACCAGGGGATCATGGCGCTGGGCCGGGTTCCGCCGCCGAAGCCGCTTGAGGGCTCGTTCTTCGTGGCGCTCGACGGGCTGTCGAACACGGAGAACGTGGGGGCGATCCTGCGGACCTGCGCCGGCTTCGGCGTGGACGGCGTGCTCTACGACCGGAGCACGGCCTCGCCCTGGATGAGGCGGGCCATCCGGGTGTCGATCGCCGCGCCGCTTCGCGTGCCCGTTCATTTCGTGGACGACCTGGCCGCGGCGATCCGCCCGCTGAACGCGTGGGCGGGCCACATCCACGGCACGAAGGTCGACTATCGCTCGGTGGACTATACGAAGCCGTGCTGCCTGGTGTTGGGCGGCGAGGACAAGGGCGTGACCGACGCGGTGCTGGCGGCCTGCGCGGGCGTGATCTACATCCCGATGGCGGAAGGCTGGGACTGCATCAACGTGGCCGGCAGCGCCGCCGTCCTGATCGCCGAAGTCCGCCGCCAGCGGGACGCCCTGACGAAGTAGACAGTCTGGTTCGTCAGGGTCGCTATTTGATGAAGCCCTCTTTCTTGGCGTTCTCGAGGACCTTGGCGGGATTGGCCTGGAACTCCTTGCGGCAGGTGGAGCAGCAGACGTAGTAGGTCTTGTCGCCGTACATGACGGGGATCTGCGAGCTGCCGCCCGTCACCACGCACTTGGGCGCTTCCACCTTGACGATCGACACCCCCGCGCGCGTGAACTGGTACTGGTGCGTCTCCGCGAAGACCTTCTGCCCCGCCTCGCGCTTCTCGACCATGCCGATGAAGCGGTTGTCCCGGAGCAAGTTGTACGTGATCCGCTCGGCCGCGGCCCCTTCGGCCGCCTTTTCCTCGAGGACCAGCTCCTTGTCCGTCAGTTTGCCCTCGAACGCGGCCTTCGCCCCGTCCGCCCGGGTGGCGTCGAGCCGGTAGACCTGCTTCTTCAGATCGTAGGACAGCGCGCCGTCCTTGAAGCGCTTGCCGTCCTTGATCGTGAACTGCAGGCCGTAGACCTGGCCGTCGATCTTGTACTCCCAGGCCTGGGTCTCGCCCCAGTCCGCGTCGGCGGGGCCGTCGACCTCCACCCGCCACTCCCCGACCAGGAGCTGGACGGGCTTCATGGCCTCTTTGGTGGTGGCGGGGGCCTTCTGCAGCAGCGCGACGAGGAGCAGCGTCGTCATGTCCGTTTAACTCGGATCGGGGTCCGAAGTTACTCCTTCTTCTTCCCGGCCTTGAGCTCGAGAAGCGTCTTGTCGGAGTTCTTGAAAAACTCCTGAGCCTCCTCGACCTTGCCGAAGCGCGCCTTGAGCGCCTTGAGGGCTTCTTCGAAGGTCGCGACGTCCTTCTGCTTCTCGGCGACCTGCATCATGAGGATCCAGTAAGGCTGGACTTCCGCGTCGCCGAGGGGCTCGGGACGTCCGGCCTTCTTCATCTCGAGGAACTTCCTCCCCGCTTCCTCGGCCCCGTTCTCGTCCCTGATGGCGGCCAGGGTCGCCTTCACCGCGGCGCCCGATTTCAAGGCCGCGAACTTCTTCTCCTGCTCCGGCGAGAGCTTGCCGAGCTCCTTGAGCCGCTTGTCCGCCTCTTCTTCGGAGACCTTCCCGAGCTCCATCTGGGCGGCCAGGAAGTCGATCTTCGCGGCCGCGTCCCCCGCCGCCGCCTTGTCGCGCAGGCTGACGAAGGCCTTGGCCTTGCCGCCCGTCTTGGCGAAGCCCTCGGCGTCGCGCGCGCCCTCGTGCGTCGCGAGCACGCTCCCGTCGGAATCCATGAACACGAGGTGGGGGAAGCCCTCCCCGCCCACCTTTTCGAGCAGGTCCTGGTGCTTGTCCGTCTCGACCTGGGTCGTGATGTTGCAGTAGAGCACGTAGTCCGCGGAGAACTTCACGAACGCGTCCGTCAGGAGGGCGCCGCCCTCCAGCGCGATGCAAGGGGGTCAGGGGGAATACGATCGCGTGAAGTAGCCGAAGATCGCCTTCTTCGACTTCTTGCTCGCCGCCAGCGCCTGGTCGTAGTCCGTTGTCCAGGCCGCCTTCTTCAGGAACGGCAGCTGCAGCTTCTTGTCGCGCTTTTCTTCCATCGACTGCGTCGAGACGAGGAGCGAGGCCGCGATCAGGAGGTTCGTCATATGCAGATCTTACGACCGCGCCCGCGGCTCAGGCGCGGAAAATGAGGCGTCCGGACTTGGCGCCTTTCGAGCGCGCGGCGGCCAGCGGACGTCCCGGGCCCCCCTGGCGGTTGGCCTCGGCCCAGGCGGCTTCGACGTCCCCCGCCTCCTCGATTCTCCATCCGGCGCCGCCGCCCAGCGCGCCCGGCAGGGCGTCGAGCGCGATCCCGGGGTCCTCGCGGCCCTCCCGCGGCTTGCGATGCCAGCCCTCCCACGCGTCGTGCGCGAACGGCGCGAAGTCCCGGTTCTCCTCGAAGCAGCGGTCGCCGGCCTTCTCGACGTCCTCCGCGGACTTCTCGGCGGCGAGGCGCAGCAGCGTCGCGACGATCTCCGCCTTGCGGGCGCGGTCGCCCGCGTCGGCGTCGAGGTAGCCCTTGAGGAAGCGGAGGCGGTCGGTCTTCCCCAGGGTCGGGATCCGCTGCATCTTGGCGACGAGCTTCAGGCGCGCGGCTTCGGGCAGCGGACGTCCGTGGAACTTGGCGCGTTCGAAGTCGACGACCAGCATGCGGCAGCCGTCCAGGATCACGTTGGTCGGATTGAAGTCGTACTGCCAGAGCCCGGCGTCCTGGACGCGCCGCGCGAAGCGCCCGTACTCGACCAGGAGTTTGCGGCGGAGCCGGCGGGGCGTCTCCGGCGAGAGGAGGATCTCCTGAAGCTGTCGGGCGCCGTCGATGCGCTCGACCACCGCGCAGCTGCCCGCCTCGCGCTCGCCGTTGGCGACGACCGGGGCGCAGGGCAGCCCGGCGCGGACCGCGGCTTCCGACACGGCGGCTTCGTGCGTGGCCTTGGAGAAGCCCAGGAACGACTTGAGCTTCCTGAACCAGCCGGTCTTCTTGTAGATCTTCACGATGTAGGAGCGGCCGCCGGCGACGGCCTCCACCTGCTTGCGGCCGGCCAGGTCCTTCACGACCCGGCCCTTGCGGATCGCCTCGTCGAAGTCGCTGAAGGAGTCGAGGTGCGACTCGAAGGCCGTCCAGCCGTCGCGCAGCTTGAGGCGGCGGACGTCGGCCCCCTTCGACAGCCCCCACGCGCGCTGGCAGCCGGCGAACTGCCAGCCGATGAGGGCGGCGGTCTCGACCCAGCGCTGCGGGACGCCGCGGCCGAGGATCGCGAGCGTCTGGAAGACGAATTCGACGAGGTTCTTCAGCGGGAAGAAGAGCCGGAGGAACGGGACCGAGGCCGGCCGGTTCTTGCGGAAGAACGTGAAGAGCGAGCGCGTGTACTCGATCCGGGCGCGGATCCGCACCTTGTCGCGGGCGCGGCCCTGGAGGTGCGTGACCCGGGCCGTCGGCAGGAACACCACCCGGAACCCCGCGCGGCGGCAGCGCAGGCACCAGTCGGTCTCTTCGAGGAAGAGGAAGTACGCCTCGTCGAGGGGGCCGATCCGGTCGACGACCTCCCGCCTCACCAGCATGCAGGCGCCGATGACGGATTCGACGTCCCTGGGCTCCGTGAACTCCTGGCGTTTGCTCGGATACTTCGCCGGGAAGAACAGGCGCAGGAGGCTCTTGTTCAGGAAGGCCGTCGCCAGCGAGGGGATGTTGTCGAACGAATGCTGCTTGCGGCCGTCCTCGTGGAGGAGCTGCGGGGCGAGCATGCCGACGTCCGGGTGCTCGGCCATGTAGCGGACCATGAGGTCGACGGCGTCGGGCGAGAGGCGGGCGTCGTTGTTGAGGAGGAGGAAGCAGCGGCCTTTCGCGACGTCCATCGCCTGGTTGACCGCGGCCGCGAAGCCGCGGTTGGCCGCGTTGCGGATCAGGCGGACGCCGGGGAACTTCGCCGCGATCGCGTCGGGAGATCCGTCCTTGGAGCCGTTGTCGACGACGATCGTCTCGACGCCCTTGGGGATGGACTCGAGGCAGGCCGGGGTGACGTCCCCGCCGTTGAAGTTGACGACGAGGACGGAGACGTCCGTCACGATTTGATGCCCCCGCCTTTCTCCCAGAGCTTCACGTAGCGCGCGAAGATGTAGAAGGCGGAGCCGACGGCGATGACGAAGCCCGGGAAGCCGTCGAGGAATCCGAGCTTGAGGAGGTAGCACTCGAAGAACTTCCAGGGCGGATGGAAGATCGCCTGGAAGATCGAGGGCTTGCGGCCTTTCTTGAGGTACTCGTCGCGGACGACGTCCGAGAAGTGGTTGATGATGCGGATCTGGTGGGCGAAGTCCTGGTAGGTGAAGTGGTGGATGTCGGCGTCCAGGCGCTTCACGGGGCCGTCGGGGATCAGCTTGTCGTGAGGGTCTTCCCCGCCCCAGCGGGCCTTGCCCCGGCGAACGACGCGGCACTTCCAGTCGGGATACCAGCCGCCGTGGTCGATCCAGCGCCCGAGGTACTTCACGTGGCGCCGCGCCTCGAAGCCGGCGAGGCCGTCGGCCTCCGGCAGGGCCTTCTCGATGGCGGCCTGGAGCTCGGGGGTGCAGCGCTCGTCCGCGTCGAGGGAGAGGATCCAGTCGCCCGTCGCCTGGTCGAGCGCGTAGTTCTTCTGCGCGACGTAGCCCGGCCACTCGTGGAAGAGGACCTTGGAGGTGTGCTTCTTCGCCCGCTCGACCGTGTCGTCCGTGCTCCCGGAGTCGACGACCACGATCTCGCCGCACCAGGCGACGCTCTTGAGGCAGTCGTCGATGTTGTGCGCCTCGTTCTTGCAGATGACCACGGCGGAGACGGTGGGTTTCATGGCGTATACGGGTTATCGGCCCTTTCGGCCGATATTCTAGCCAGAGGACCGCTCCCGGGGAGCTTTTGTCGGGAGGACTTCTTCCGGGCGCGGAATCCTGATAGAATCGGTGGCTTAACCATGATCGTCAGTTTCTCCAAGGACCAGCTGGCCCAGGCGGGGCCGGACGACCTGTCCGACGCCCTGGAACGCGGCAATCTGGTCCAATTTTCCGAATGCCCCATCGAGCTGCCCCCGGCGGCGGATCTCGACTTCCTCCGGGACCGCATGCCCGAGCTCCTGTCGTCCAAGAACATCAGCTTCCACCCCGAGGCCGACCGCATTTTCGGCATCAAGGGATCGACGGAGGAGGTCGGCCGCGCCCGGGGCCTGCTCAAGACGCACGGCGAGCGGGTGCAGGCGTTTCTCCGCCGCGTCATGCCGAATCTGACGCGGGAGTGGCAGGTGGGGACGTCGAGCTTCCGTCCGCTGCAGGAGCGGGGCCGCAACCTCTCCGCGCACGCCTCGAACGAGCTGGTGCACGTCGACGCGGGCGCGTACGGCGCGACGCACGGCGACCGCATCCTGCGCTTCTTCGTGAACGTGAACCCGACCGAGGATCGCGTCTGGGTGAGCAAGGGGGCCTTCCCCGAGCTGTATCAGCGCTACGGGAAGGAGGCGGGGATCGCGAACGGCGCGCCCGTCGATCTGCAAGAAGGGGCCTGGGACCGCCTGCGCACGGGGGCGTCGCGCGCGCTGGGCGCGCTGATCCCGCCGGCGCGGCTGCTCGACTCCTCCCCGTACGACCGGGCGATGCGCCGCTTTCACAACTACATGAAGGACACGCCGTCGTTCCAGGCGGCCACGGAGGGCCACCGCGAGTTCCGCTTCAAGCCCTTCACGGCCTGGATGGTCTTCACGGACATGGTGAGCCACGCCTGCACCGAGGGGCGCTTCGCGTTCATCGACACGTTCGTGATCAAGCTCGGGAGCTGCCGCCTCCGCGACATGGCCCCGATCCAGATCCTGCAAAGGGGAGCCTGATCCGGGTGTCCCCGAAGCGGATCCTCTGCATCCGGCTCTCCGCGGTCGGCGACGTCATCAACACCCTTCCCGCCCTGGAGGCGCTGCGCCGCGGCCGGCCCGACGCCTTCATCGGCTTCGTCGTCGAGGACCGCGCCCACGACCTCATCACGAACCATCCATGCGTCGACCGCGTGCATCTCTACCGCCGCAAGCGCTGGTCCCGCTGGCTGAGGCAGCCGATCCACTGGCCCAAGCTCTACGAGGAGTTCAGCGCCTTCCTCTGGGAGATCCGCCGCGAGAAGTACGAAGTCGCGTTGAACTTCCAGTCCAACCTCAAGGGCGCCCTCCACGCCCTGCTCTCCGGCGCGCCGACCCGCGTCGGCTTCAGCAAGGACCACTGCAAGGAAAACAGCCACCTCTTCGCCAACCGGCTCGTCACGCCGTCCGACGACCCCATCAACCGCGTGGAGAAGTTCCTTTCGATGGCCTCCGCCGCCGGCGCCGCGCCGAACGGCGCCGCCTACAAGCTGCCGTCCACCCGCGACGCCGGCTCGCGCGTCGACGCCTGGCTGGCCGCGGAGAATCTGGTCGACTACGTCGCGATCCATCCGGGAACGAGCGACTTCGGGGCGCTCAAGCGCTGGCCGCCCGAGCGCTTCGGGGCCGTCGCGGCCGGCCTGGGCCTTCCCTGCGTGATCACCTGGGGCCCCGGGGAGAAGCCGATCGCGGAGGCCGTCGCCGCCGCCTCCGGCGGCCACGCCCGCGTCGCCATGGAGACGCGGAGCATTCTCGAGCTCGCCGAGCTGATCCGCCGTGCCCGCCTCTACGTGGGCTGCGACTCCGGCCCCCTGCATCTCTCGAGCGCGGTGGGCACCCCGAGCGTCGCTCTCTTCGGCCCCAAGGATCCGCGCACCTACGGGCCCTACAACCCGCGGCACCGCGTCGTGATGAAGGGCGAGCTGGGCCGCGGCTCCATGGAAGCCATCACCGTCGAGGACGTGCTCGCCGCCGTCAGCGATCTTCGCCGCGAAATCAGCGCCTGACGAGATCCCAAATCCCAAGGCTCAGGGCTTCTACAAAGACTTCTAGAAACTTCCTGAGAGCCTTGTAGATCCCCCCAGCCTTGGGATTTGGGGTTTGGGATTTGGGATTTCGTCTACTTCTTCCAGAAGAAGAGCGCGAGCACGTCGATGATGAAGAGCGCGACGATCATCACCTCGAGCGCCATCGAGCGGCGCGCGGTGATGTCGGCGTGGACGATCGAGTAGATCCGGTCGAGCTCCTGCAGCTTCTGGTCCACGCTCGCCTCCCAGTGCCCCAGGTGGAAGCGGTCCTTGCAGGCCAGGTACACGCGCGCCAGGTGCCAGTCGCCCATGAACTTCGTGATGTTCGAGACTTCCTCCGACATCTTCGTGGTGTCCATGCGCATCGAGCGCAGCGCCCGCAGACGCGCCCGGGGCGAGCGCAGGGCCGAGTAGCGCTCCAGGTCGTCGTAGGCGCGCTCGAACGCGGCGTCCAGGCGGTCGTCCAGCAGCCGGAACTCCTCCAGCTGCAGGTTCGCCAGCTCGATCACGTACAGGACGTCGTCGAAATACCCCGACCCGTCGATCAGCAGCGCCGCGTCCCAGTCGATGACCGTGAGGTCGTCGACCGCGTACGCCACCGTGCTGCTCCAGGTCTCCTCCACCTGGGCGGTCGCCAGCCGCTGCGGGTCCGGCTCCTCGTTCAGGAGCGCCGCCACTTCGCGGCGATTCCGCGCGGACCAGGTCTCGACGTCGCCGGGGACGTCGCGCAGGCAGAACACCGTATAGGCCTCGGCGACGGCCAGGGTCTCGTTGGGGCGGACCAGCAAGGGGCGCAGATTCCGGATCGTCTGGTCGCGGATCTCCTCGGCCCGCTTCTCCAGCGCGGGAGCCTTGTGCAGCGGCACCAGGTCGGCGCAGCGGGGGGCGTCGACTTCCACCTCGAACGAGATGGAGATCACGCCGACGTTGAAGATCTTCACGAAGGTGCGGACGAGGGCCCCGTCGCGCGTCTCGTCCGGCAGCGCGATCGTGAGGGGCTGGTAGATCCGGACGTCCTTCGGCGCCTGGGTGCCGACGCGGATCTGGAAGGGGAACGGCTTCTGGGAGAAGACCTCCCGGACCTCCTCGGTCCGGATCGCGTCCGCGACGTCGAAGGCGTAGAGGTAGACGACCTTGCCTTTCATCGGCTCCACTCTAGTGGACCGCCCGCCATCCGGGAAGCGTTCCATTGCCATGAAGAGAGCGCTCTTTGCATGCCTCCTCGCCGGTTGCGCGGGCGCCCCCGCCGCCTCGCCCGGGCCGACGCTGGGCCTCTCGTGGGACAAGAACATGCTCCTGATCACGGGGGCCTTCCCCGGCGGGCGGATCGACGTCCTGTATCTCGAGGCCTACTGCCGCTCCGGGTCGACCGACCGCGAGTGGAAGCTCACGACGATCCCCCATAAGACCGAAAAGCTCTCCCAGTCGCTGACCGAGGTCCGCCTGCGCTGCCAGGTCGAGGGCGGCGTCGTCGTCGAGCATGTCATCCGCGCGGGCGCGGGGGAGGTCGACTTCGAGGTCGTCGCCGTGAACACCGGCGCCGCGTACGTGGACGCGGTCTGGGTGCAGCCCTGCGTGCGGGTCGGCGACTTCACGGCGACCGGCAAGGACCGGACCGCCTACATCCCGAAGAGCTTCATCTACGTCGACGGCCGCCGGGCCTGGCTGCCGGACCTGCCGTGGGCCACGAAGGCGATCTATACGCCGGGCCAGGTCTACGTGCCGGCGGGCGTCGACCGCAAGGACGCCAATCCGCGGCCGCACAGCGAAAGCGTGCCGTCGAACGGCCTCATCGGCTGCGTGTCGGCCGACCGGTCGATGGTGTTCGCGACGGCCTGGGAACCCTACCAGGAGCTGTTCCAGGGCGTCATCACCTGCCTGCACTCCGACTTCCGGCTCGGCGGGCTCAAGCCTGGAGAGACGAAGAAGGCGCGCGGCAAGATCTACGTGATGCCCAACGACGAGGCGGCGCTGCTGGCCCGCTATCGCCGGGATTTCGGCGGCTAACCGCTATACTCGAGCGATGGGTCGGCCGATCGTCTACTGCTCCGACTGCGGCCGCAGCCTCCGCGAAGACGACTTCCTGAAGAACCTCGCCTCCAACTTCGACAACCGGCCTTACTGCTCGACGTGCCGGAAGGTCGAGGCTCCTCCGCCCGTCACCCCCTCGGCGCGCCCCACCCCGCCGTCCTCCGCGCGGACCCCCAAGCCTTTCGCCGCGGCGCCGGCGAAGTCGTCCAAGCCGGTCGTGGCGGCCGTTCTGGTCGGGGCCGTGCTGTTCCTGCTGATCCTGGGCGTGACGCTCAGCGGTCGACGTCCTTCCCCCGCCCCCGAGCCCGAAAAGGTCGAAGCGCCGCCGCCCCCTCCGCCTCCGCGCAAGGAGGCCGTCGATCGCGTCGCCGCGGAGAAGGAGCGCGCCGAGCGCTTCGAGCGCTACCTCAAGGACATCCGCGCGGCCCTGGACGACGCGCGCTTCGACGACCGTCGCGAGGAGATCCGCGCGATGATCGCCAAGGCGGGCGAGCTGGCCGGCGCGCGGCAGGCGGAAGTCGACGGCCTCAGCGCGCTCTTCACCCGCCGGAGCCGCGAGACGGGCCTGCGGAAGGGGCTGATCGGGCATTGGAGGCTCGACGACCTGAGCGGCACGGCCGCGGCCGACGCCTCCGGGTCCGGCTTCACCGGCAAGGTGGTCGGCAAAGGGAAATGGACGGCCGCGCGCGTGGCCAGCGGCTTCGAGGCGAGCGGCGCGGGCGAGCACATCGAGCTGCCCGACGCGCCGGTCTTGAAGACGCTGCAAGGCGGGCCGCATACGCTCGCGCTCTGGTACCAGCCGAAGGAGCTGCCGACGGGCGACGGCCCGCTGCACGCCCTCGTCTGCAAACCGGGCCATCACAGCGGCCTGCAGTATCTGGCACAGGGGCGCTTTCGGCATGAGCTCTGGCTGGCCGCGGGCAAGCAGATCACCCTTGTGAGCGACACTCCGTCCCCGCCCGGGCGGTTCTACCACGTGGCCTGCGCGGTGGACACGGAAGCCGGCCAGGCCGTGCTCTACGTCGACGGGGTCAAGGTGAAGGACGCGACCTGGCCCAAGGCCGCGATGCGCGGCAACTCGGATCGCTGGCGCATCGGGGTCGCGCACCCGAAGGAACAGAAGTACTGGGGGCCGGCGAAGGGCGTTCTCGACGACGTCCGCCTCTACTCCCGCTCCCTCAGCGCCGAGGAAATCCGCTTCCTCTACGACTCCGCCCCCCGCTAGCGCGGCGAAACGAACCGGCTGATTCGCCGCGCCCCCAGGAGGAGCAGGACCAGGAGCGCCTCCAGGCCCGTCGCGCCGCACCGGCCGCCGCCCTCCGAGTCCTCGACCGGCGCGCTCCCGCTCTCCTCGCCGGTCAAGCCGGGATCGGAGGGAGCGGAGGCCGAGCGGAGCGCGGCGCCGCCGTCGACGACCGTGAAGGAGACGGTCATCGACGTCCCGGCGGTGCCCGTGGCGCCGGAACCGGTGAAGGGCGTCGCCGTCATCGAGTGGCTGCCGACGGAGGGCGTCCAGGCGTAGTAGTTGCCCGAGGTGTCGCCCGCGAGCGCGAAGGGCGGGCTGCTTTCGACCCGGACGTTCGGGTTCGCGTCGTAGCCGAAGCGGACGCTCGCGGCACCGGACGCGTTCGCGCGGATGTTCAGATTCCGCGCGGCGTTCAGGTCGATCGACTGGCCCGACGTGAGGGGGCCGATGTCGGCGTCCGTGTCCGCGTTCACGAGCGTGAAGCTCGACACGACGGGTCCGCCCACGGTGATCGTGATCGCGGAGGATGTCGAGCTGGCCGCGTCGTTGTCGGTCGCCCGGGCCGTCAGCGTGTACGTGCCCGCGGGGACCGCCGTCCACGTGAAGGCATAGGGAGTCGTCGTATCCATGCCCAGCACGGACGTGCCGCGCAGGAAGTCGACGAACGCGACGCTTCCGTCGGGATCGGAGGCCGTCGCCGTGATCGTGATCGTCGCGCCCGCCGCGAAGGTCGCGCCGTTCCCGGGCGAGGTGATCGCGACGGCGGGCGGCGCGTTGGACGCGTCGTCGACGACCGTGAAGCTCACGCTGAGGGGCGTCCCGGCGCTCCCGGTCGCGCCCGCGCCGCTGTAGGCCGTCGCCGTGATCGTGTGCCCGCCGGTCGACGGCGTCCAGGGGTTGTAGTTTCCCGCCGTGTCGCCTTCGATGGCGAAGGGGGCGGCGCTTTCGACGCGGTAGCTCGGATTGGCGTCGTACCCGAAGCGGACGCTCGCGCCGCTGGTGTTGGCGCGCACGCTGAGGTTGGGCAGCGTGGCGAGATTGAGCGTCTGGCCCGGCGTCAGAGGCCCGATATCCGTGTCCGTGTCCGCGTTGACGAGGGTCAGGCTGGCGACGGCCGGACCGCCTCCGGTGCCGCCGGTGAGGGCGACCAGGGCCGCCCAGTCGCCGGAGCCCGGCGGATTGCCGAGGGAGCGCGAGCCGGGGCCCGTGAGGGTCGGGCCGCTCACCAGGCCTCCGCCCGTCCGCGGATTGAACCAGCGGACGCCGTAGGTGCCGCTGCCGACGTTGAGGCTCGCGGCGCCGCCGTTGGGCAGATAGACGGCGTAGACCTCCCCGCCCTTGCTCAGGCACCAGCCCGTCGAGACAAGCCCGTCGTTCGGCGTCATGTCCTGGAACGGGATCTGGCGGAAGAAGTCGAGCGCGTGCCGCGTCAGGTTCCACATGTTGTCGCGGGAACGCCAGTCCTCGCAGGTCAGGTCCGTGTGGGGATGGCCGTAGCCGAAGTACCACTCGACCCCCGCCCCGCCGCCCATGAGGTTGCCCCAAAGCCCGTTCTTGCGCGGGTTGTCGTGGTTGAGGTCCTCCGCGTCGGTCAGCACGCCGTCGTTGGCCGGTCCGATCTCGTCGAGGGAGACGAACCAGCGGCGCCCGTTCGCCGCCGAGCGCTGCACCCACTTCACGGTCTCCGCGTGGGTCTGATTCGCCGCGCCCATCTGCAGCGACGGCCCTTCATAGGCCGCGTGCCCGAGCAGCGGGGTGTACACCGCGTCGTACTGGCCCGGGAAGGTGTGCACCACGACGGGGTTGTCGTAAGGATCGAGCGAGCGGAGATGGGAGGCGAACGCCTTCCTTTCCGCGTCCGTGTTCGTGTTCTCCTCGCCGATGTTCCAGACCACGGCCAGATGATGCGCCAGGCGCGCGACCAGCTCGCGGTAGTAGATCCTCCGCTGCGTGCCCAGCGCGCCGCCGTCGAGCAGCTGGTCGTTCTCCGTCTCCTGCGTCACCACGTGGAGCATCAGGCCCAGCCGGTCCATGTGGGAGAACACGATCTCCCACTGGTCGAGCTTGGAGACGTCGAAGCGGTAGCGTTCGGTGTCCGACGTCCAGGGCCACACGTCCCGGCCGTCGCCCTGCACGTTCATCGTGAGGAAATAGACCGAATTCATGCCCTTCCCCGAGAGGTAGTTGAGCGCGCCGATGAGGTTCTTGCCCTTCGACCCCTTCCAGACCGGGTCGCCCGTCCGCCAGTCGCCGGCGTGCGGGGCGTAGGCGTGCTTCGCGGGCGTGCCGTCGAAGTCGGCGTAGGCCAGGAGGTTCTCCGGGCTGTCGGCCCCGCCCTTCAGGAAGAACTCGCCCGTGCGGGCGAACTGGAGCTGGTGCCGGCCGACGTAGCGGAGACGTCCCTTGCCGCGGTGGTCCCGGCCGCCTTTGTCGGTCGCGGCGACGGTGAACGAGCCGGCGGCGCCGTTGAACGACGTCCCGCTTCCCGCAGCGGGGTCGGTCGACGCGGCGATGTCGGTGCCCGTCCGGAACGAGGCCGCGTACGTCCACGTGCCTTCCTCGTCCGGGCAGAAGCGGACGCGCCATTTGTTGCCGCTCGCGGCGGAGCTCTCCGCCGCGTTGCCGTCGGCCGCGTAGAAGCCGGGCACGCGGATGGAACGCGAGCCCTTGCTGAACGTGACGTCCAGCCGGTAGTCCCGGAACGGGTTCGGCGTCGCGCCCTCGGATGTCGAAGGGCCGTCGAACGTCACCGTGACCCGGTGCCAGGCCTTCGTCTCGCCCGAAACCGTGCCCTGGAGCAACAGCAGCAGCGTCAGCATGCGCAACCCCCCATATGGGCTCGTCCCATGGGCTAGCCCCCGGGGGGCCGGCGCGTGCTGCGCAAAATCGTAAAAGAACTAAGGTTTTCGGTAGTCCTCGTCCCGGGGCCGGTCGTCGGGATCCGGCGTCAGGCACAGGACGTCGAGCCGCGTCGAAAGCTTCAGCGAGGGGGTTTCGACGGCGTCGCGCGGCCGGATCCGCAGAAGGTGGCGGCCTTTCGTGAGGGAAAGCTTGAGGCCCGCCGGCTCGCCCCGTTCGATCGTGCCGTCGCCGGCCCAGTGCCAGCGGCGGTAGTAGCCCTTGTGGTTGCCGAAGACCTTCTCGGCGCCGCCGTCGACGCTGACGAAGAAGCTGTTGGGGTCGTTGTCGGGCCCGAAGACCTGGCTTCCGGTCGCGGGGTGGAACATCCGCCCCCAGAGGCGCCAGTCGCCGTCGTGGGGGACGTCGACCGCGAACGTCGCCGCGCCGCCCTCGTCGCCGTTCGCCGCCAGGAAGCGGCCGCCCCAGGACTTGAGCGTCCGGGCGTCGACGGCCGCGAAAAGCGGCTCGGCCGTCAGCGCGCCGTCGAGGCGGCCCCGGGTCATCGGCGCGCGCAGCTCGGCGGCGCCGGCGGCGATCCAGATCGGCCCGATCGCGCGCAGGTTCGCCCACTCGAGGAGGCGGTCGGCGGCGACGGCCTCCGGCTTCGAGGCCGCCCCCTTGACGAGGCGCGAGCGCTGGCCCGCTTCGAGCATCTGGCCCGCGACGTCGACGCGGCCGCGCGAAACGACGACGGTCGCGCCCGAGGCCTGGGTCTTGACGGAGAACATCGTGCCGCGCACGGCGGCGCTCCCGTGAGCGGTCTCGACGGCGAAGGTCCGTCCCTTCCGGACGGAGCAGGCGACTTCCCCGTCATGGAGGCGGATGGCGAGTTCGCTCTCCGCGCTGACGGACGCGCCGGCGCGAAGGACGATCTGAGTCTCGTCGGCGATCTCGAGCTGCACGAGGCCCAGCCGGCACGTGACGGCCTGGCCGGTCAGGACCGCGTCGCCCTTCTTCACGTCCGCGCTTCCCGTGACGCGGACGACGCGCGCGAACTCCTTCGCGGGCGCGGGGGCCTCGACGATCGTCGGCCGCGGCGGCGGAGCCGGCGCGGGGGCCGGCGGAGCCGGGGGCGTGGGCGGAGTTACCAACGTGCCGGTCCGTTTCGGAACCGGCGGCGGCGGAGGGACGAGGTCCTTGGGGCGCTCGATGGGCGGCAGCGGCGGCGGTTCGGGCTCGGGCGCCGGGTCCGGCAGGCGGGTGACGGGCGTCTCGCGCGGCTTCAGCGGGGCCGGACGGTGGAGCGCGTAACCGACCACGAGGGCGAAGAGCGCCGCGGCCGCCGCCGCCAGCGCGATCCGGCCGCCTCCACCGGTGGCGGGCGTGAGGCGTCGAACGCGGATCCGGCGGGTCGTGGGACGCTTCCGCCGGCGCGCCGCCTCCTCGCGAATGACGTCGAAAATCGCATCCCGCGTCGCCTTTGACGGCTCCAGGCTCTCCGGTCGGAGCCACGCGGCACAGTCGGCGCAGGTCTGGGCATGGGACCGAAAATCCGGCGCATCCAGGTCGGTCCATCGGCCGCACATCATGGGGTTAGCCCCCCTCCCCCTCGCCGCGTGCTGTGGAATCAGCGCCCATCGCAACCCTCAGGGCCTCAAGGGCATAGCGCATCCGGCTCCGGGCGGTGGCCTCCGAGACGCCGGTGATCTCGGCCACGGCGGCATAGTCGAGATTCTGATGGAGGCGCAAGATCACCACCTCCTTGAGATGCGGCGGAAGGGTGTCGAGAGCCCGGTTGAGCTTCGCCGTGTCGGGCGGCACGCTCGCGGAGGACGTCGGACGCGCGATCGCCGACTCCCGCCGCCGCCGGGCGACGGCCTCGTCGGTCGCGAGGCTGTGGGCGATCCGGAAGAGGTACGACGCGAGCTTGCCTTCGGGCCGGTACTGCTCGAGGCGGCGGAAGAAGTGGGTGAAGACATCCTGCACGACGTCCTCCGCCGCGTCGCGGTCTCCGGAAAGGCGGACCGCGTAGGCGAGAAGCCGGCTCGCATAGCGGCGGTACAACTCCGCCATCGCGTCCCCCGACCCCTCGCGCGCCGCCCGGGCCAGCGCGTCGTCGTCCATGGTCCGGGAAGAACTTATCACGACCGTTCCTCCCGGAGGGACTTTTCGCCCGTCGGATCGTATGCTAGGCGGAATGTCCCGGGCCCTCCCGCTGCTCCTCCTGGCCGGCTGCGTCCTTCCGGAGTTCGAGGAGGATCAGGCGCCGCCGCCGCCCAACGTGCTGATGATCGTCGGCGACGACCAGAGCTGGACCGACTTCGGCTTCATGGGCCACCCGCACATCAGGACGCCGCATCTCGACCGCCTGGCCGCGGAAAGCCTGACCTACGTGAACGGCTACGTGCCGACCTCCCTCTGCCGCGCGAGCCTCGCCACGATCCTGACCGGCCAGTACGCGCACCGGCACCGCATCTGCTGCAACGATCCGCCCGACGGCACGGCCCGCGAGGCGATGCATCCGTTCATGCAGAACGCGCCCACGATCCCCCGGCTGCTGCGGGCGCGGGACGTCCGCAGCTTCCAGACCGGTAAATTCTGGGAAGGCCACTACTCCAACGGCGGCTTCACCCACGGCATGACCGAGAAGGGGCGGCACGGCGAGGACGGCCTCAAGATCGGGCGCGACACCCTGCGGCCGATCTACGACTTCATCGAGGCGGACCGCTCGAAGCCCTTCTTCGTCTGGTACGCGCCGATGCTGCCGCACGAGCCGCACAACCCGCCCGACCGCCTCCTGAAGAAGTACCTCGCGGAGGATCGCGACGTCCGCCTTTCGAAGTACTGGGCCATGTGCGAGTGGTTCGACGAGACGGTCGGCGAGCTCCTCAGCTGGCTGGAGCTGCGCGGCCTGAGCGACAACACCCTCGTCGTCTTCATGATCGACAACGGCTGGATCCAGGAGACCGGGCCCCGCAAGACCACGCGCGGGAACTTCGCCCCCAAGAGCAAGATGTCGCCCTACGACGGCGGCCTGCGCACCCCCGTCCTGATCCGCTGGCCGGGCCATGTGAAGCCCGAGCGCCGCGAAGACCTCGTCTCCACGGTGGACGTCGCCCCCACGATCCTCAACGCCTGCGGCGTCGCCCCGCCCCCCGCCATGGACGGCGCCGACCTCCTCCGCCGCGGGCGGTCCATGGTCTTCGGCGATCTCTACACGCACACGGCCGTCGACCTTGAGAAGCCCGCGCTGAACCTCACCCACCGCTGGGTGCGCCGCGGCGACTGGAAGCTCATCCTGCCGGTGGCCGGGCCGGCGGAGCTGTACGATGTCCGGAGCGACCCCTTCGAAACCAAGGACCGGGCGACGGCCGACGCCGGCCGCGTCGCGGAGTTGACCAAGGTCCTGGATGCCTGGTGGTCTGGGCGTTGACGTTCTGACGCGGTCATTTCGTCAACGCGTTGACGAAATGACCGCGTCAGTTTATCAACACGTGGAGCGGACGATGAAGCGAGCCTCTTTCCTGGTCCTCCTGGCCGCGTGCGGCGGCGGCGCGGACGTCGTCGACAACGCCCCCAAGAAGCCGAGCTTCGTGCTGATGGTCGCCGACGACCAGCGCTGGGACACGATCGGCCATCCGATCCTCAAGACGCCGAACCTGGACCGCCTCGCCTCGGAAGGCGTGCTCTTCCGCAACGCGTTCGTCACCACGTCGATCTGCGCCATCTCCCGCGCCAGCATCATGAGCGGGCGTCTCGCGCGCAATCACAAGGTCGGCGACTTCGCCACCGCGCTGCCGGAGGACGTCGCCACCTTCCCCGCCATCCTGAAGAAAGGCGGCTGGCGCACGGGCTGCTTCGGCAAATGGGGCATCGGCGGCAAGCCGCCCGCCGACGTGTTCGACGTCTGGGACGCCTGGGGCGGCCAGGGCGCCTTCTTCCACGGCGAGACCCACAACTCGGAGTGGCTCGCGCGGCGCGCCGAGGAGTTCATCCAGTCCACGCCGCGCGGGCAGCCCTTCTGCCTGGTCATCCTCTTCAAGGCGCCCCACGACCCCTATCAGCCCGACCCGCGCGACGCGGAGCTCTTCAAGGAGGTCGACTTCCCCGCGCCCGCCTCCGACTGGGCGAAGCTGCCCGACTTCCTGAGGACGTCGGAAGCCCGCACGCGCCACGACAAATGGACCGGCAAGGCCGGCTACGCGGAGTTCGTGCGGAACTACCTGCGCTGCGTGGCGGGCGTCGACCGCGCGGTCGGGAAGATCACGGGGGCGATCGACGCCGCGGGCCGCGGCTCCGAGACGCTCGTCGCGTACACGTCGGACAACGGCTTCCTGCTCGGCGAGCACGGGCTGATCGAAAAGTGGCAGATGTGGGAGGAGTCGATCCGCGTGCCGCTGATCGTGAAGGCGCCCTGGACGTCGCCCTCCATGCGCGGCCGGAAGGTGGACGCGATGGCGCTGAACATCGACCTGGCGCCGACGATCGTCGACTGGTCGGGCGAGGCCGCGCCCGCCGAGTTCGACGGCCGCTCGCTGCGCCGGCTCCTGGTCGGGCAGGCTTCGTCGTGGCGCACGGAATTCCTCTACGAGCACCACTTCCACTACGGCGGGAAGATCCCGCGGACGGAGGGCCTGCGCACCGAGCGCTGGAAGTACGTGACCTACTTCGACGTGAACCCGCCCTTCGAGCAGCTCTTCGACCTCAAGGAAGACCCGCGCGAGCAGCGCAACCTCGCGCTCGAGGGCTCCGACCAGCTGGCCACGATGCGCACCCGCTACCGGCAGGCCGTCGGCGGCCTCGCCCCGCCCGTCGTCCCCAAATGAGCTACGGGGATCTCCGGAAGGTCTGGCGGATCGTCGCGGCCATCGTCGCCGCCCAGCTGCTCGGCTTTGGCATCGGCCTGGCGTTCGGCTCCTTCGAAAGCGTCTGGATCGGAGGAGCACTGGCGTCGCTGCCCGGCTCCCTGGCGGGGACGTACTGGCATGTCCGCGCCGCGGGCCGCCGGGACCTGTCGACCGCGGCGTTCCTGAACGCCGGCGCCCTGGTGCTGGCCGTCGTCGCGGGGGGCTTCTTCCTGCCGCGTCTGCTGTGGGAAAGGGCGTACATCGCCGAGATGGCGCGGCTTCAGACGGCCGACGTCCGCCGGATCGAGGTGAATCTCCTGCGCGAGTCCGGTCCGTCCCTGGCGCTGGAAGGCGAGGCGATCGAGGCCTTCACGCGGTCCTGTGCGGACGTCGAAAAGTATTCGCCGAATCACCCCCGCTACGAGCGCTCCTGGCACCTCGTCCTGGAGGGGCCGAAGCGCCGGGAAGTCGAGCTGCACCTGATGGCCTCCGATCCGTCCCGCGTCTTCGGGTCGTTTGTCGAAACGAGCGGCGCCACGACCTGGTATTGCGGCTCGTTCCAGAGCCGGGCGCTGCGCGCCTGGGTCGATCGCTACCTCCTCCGGTAAAACGCGGCCAGCAGGAGCAGCGCCAGGAGCGGCCACGACGCGAAGCCGGCGTCCCTCACGCTGCCGAAGGCGCAGTTGCCGCCGAAGAGGCCCTCCTCGCTGTCCTTGTTGCCGGAGGGCAGCGTCGGCTCCCCGCCCGGCGTGGGCACCCCGCTGCCGCTCGACGCGAACTTGAAGCGCCGGAGGTAGTTCGCGCCGAAGTCGTCCTCCTGCGCCGCGTACATCACGTCGTGATCGCCGAGGCCGGAGGCGGGAGCCGAGGCGGGATAGGCCGTCGACACGGAGCCGAACAGCTGCGATTGCGGATCCGTGAACGCCTGGGGGCCGGGATCCCAGGCGCGCCCGAGCGTGATCGGATTCCAGAGGGTGTCCGTCTCTGCCCAGGCGAGGAAGTACTGGCGCTTCTCCCGCGACCAGCTCACGGTGGGATTCATGTAGAAGCGCCGCTCCGGGGCGTCGGACGTCGCGATGTCGATCACCCCGCCCATCGGCGCGCCGCCGGTGGCGTCGACCAGCCGCATCTTGAGCGATCCGACGAACTCCACGCGCGGAGTGCCGACGCGGACGACGTCCTCCACCGACTCGAACGCGACCAGGAAGTGGGAGTTGGCGGCGACGTCCCCCGCGCCGGCCGCGACGTACGCCCGCTGGACGAATTGGCTGGGCAGGTCGCTGCCCGCGCCGTCGGACGAGCTGAAGACGTCCCAGACGATCGACGCCGTCTGCTGCCCCGCGGGCAGGAAGCGGCCGCGCACGCGGCTCTTCCCCAGGTTGAACGTCAGGGAGGTCACGTTCCAGACGAGGAGGGAGCCGACGGGGATGTCGTCCGCCGTTCCCGCGAGGCCGTCCGCCCCCGGCAGGATGATGGAGTCCACGTGGGGCGAGGGGTCGGTGGGCACGCTGTCGTAGGACAGCTCCTCCATGAGGTTGGTCGGGACGGAGCCGTCCACGATGTTGACGGCC
Organism: Planctomycetota bacterium; assembly: GCA_036383955.1. Lineage (GTDB taxonomy): Bacteria > Planctomycetota > MHYJ01 > MHYJ01 > JACPRB01 > JACQFK01. Next base: position 25,855 of record DASVNH010000204.1, read on the forward strand.
TTCGAGGTGGGTCCCTTGACGAAGAACCGCTCCTTGGGATCGCTCAGGTCCGTGTAGGTGGCGAGCGGAGCCCCCGCCGCGCTCATCAGCCGGTAGCGCACGCGGCTCTGGGCGCGGAAGACGTGGCGGAACTGGCCGAAGCTCTGCGGCTGGATCCGGCCGATGACGGGCACTTCCAGCGTCTGCCACGTCACCACGTACTGGAGCCCGTCCCACGACACGTCGGGCAGGATGCAGGGATGGATCGCCTTCGCGTCGGTCCCCGAGGGATTGGAGGCGCTGCCGTTGGCGGCCATGGACGACTCGACGGCCCCGCCGATCTTCGACACGGCCAGCGTGACCGGGTCGGCCGTGACGCGGACCCCGCTGACCCGGCTGTTCGAGGGATACGGCTCCTGGCAATACGCGTACTCCGTGTCGCCGTCGGTGTTGAGGTCGGTGACCGCGTCGCCGTAGACGGTGTTGTCGTGGAACGTCGCGTCGTGGAACCACTGCCCTTCCGACCAGACGACGAGGAACTCGTTGGCGGCGGCGTTGTAGCGCACCCGGGGGCCGAAGGCGGCGAACGTCGCCGTGTTCGGTCCGAGCGTCACGCCGACATGCGGTTTCTCCCCGGTGACCGGGTCGCCGAGGAGGACGTTGCCCGCGGCATCGACGCGGATCGCCCGGGCCCGCACCGTGGACTCGTTCAGCCAGTTGTGGCTCGGATGGCTCTTGTGGGCCATGTTGAACACGAGGTCCTGGTGCCAGACGGCCAGGTAGTACTGGTCCTTGGAGTTCCACGCCAGGTGGACGCCGGGAATCCTCCAGAGGCCGCCCGCCGGCGCGAGCGTCACCGCGCTCCCGACCAGGGGATCGATCAGGACCGGGAAGACCGCCGTCGCCAGATAGTCCTTCGGGATCCGGATCAGCAGGGCGTCCTCTTCCACGCCGAAGCTCAGGTCCCGCGTCCGGCCCGACCGGTCCAGGACGATCGCGTCCTTGTAGACCAGCCGGCCGGGGAATTCGACCGTTCGGGCGTCCTTGAGCCGCGCGCCCCGCGCGGGCACGCGGATGACGACCTCCTCCCGCGTGACCCTCCGCAGGACGAACATCTGCTGGAGGACGTCGGAGCGCAGCACATACTGCTCCGTCCACGCGCCCCGGTCGTAGGTGACGAGGTCGCCGTCGCGGGTGGGCTCGACCTCCTTCGCCGGCCAGGCTTCCCCGCCGGCCACGACGGCCGCGTGGCCGAACCGGAGCTCCCCGGCGTCGGGGACGGTCAGCCGCACGCCCTTCGCGTCGGCCCGGACGCGATAGGCGCCCGCGTCGTGCTCGACGGCCTGCGCAAGCAATACGATCCAGAGCATCGATGCCTCCAATCTCCGCAAGGAACGCGCGCGGCCGCCCGTCCTGAATCTGGCCGCGGGGCGAGGGCCGGTTCCAGGTCCCCGTCCGCACGGATCAATGCGGGACCCGGCGGGTCCTTCATGGAAAAATTGCGGGAGGGCCGATGACGTTCAGCACGAGCCTCGGAACCGCGTTCCCGGGGACGCGCTGGTCCGTCATCGAGTCGGCGGGCGCGTCGGAAGGCGGCTCGCTCGAAGACCTGGCGCGGCTCTACTGGCGGCCCATCTACGCCTACGCCCGCCGCAAATGGGGCCGCTCCCACGAGGACGCCAAGGACCTGGTCCAGGACTTCTTCGCGGGCCTCAGCGAGAAGCGTTATCTCGACACCCTTCGCCCCGAAAACGGCCGCTTCCGCTCGTACGTCATGGCGGTCGTCGACAACCTCGCGCGGGCCGAGCATCGGCGTTCGACGGCCCAAAAGCGCGGCGGCGGGGCGCGCGCGGTCGCGCTGGAGGATGTCGAGCCCGCCCCCGGCCGCACTCCGGAGGAAGCGTTCCTGCGCGACTGGGCGGAGGCCGTCCTCCGCGACGCCCTCGAGGAGCTGAAGGAGACGTACCTCCGCGAAGGGCGGGACGCGGAGCTGCGGATCTTCCTGGCGCGGGACGTCGAGGGCGACGAGCCCAGCTACGCCGCGCTGGCGGAAGGGTCCGGGCTTCCGGTCAGCCAGGTGACGCACGCTCTCTTTTTCGCGCGGACGCGGCTGCGCGAGCTGGTGCTGGGGAGGGTCCGGGAGACCGTGGGCTCCGCCCGCGACGCCGAGCTGGAGATGCGGAGGCTCTTCGGATGAGCGAGCTCGACCGCCTCAGCCGCTTCGTGGCGGAGGACAACGCGCTCCTCGGCCTGCGGGTGGACGAGCGCTACGACGTCCTCCGCCGGATCGGCTCCGGCGGGATGGGCGAGGTGTTTCTCGCGTCGGACCTGCGGCTGGACCGCCCGGTGGCCATGAAGGTCGTGGCGAAGCGCGCGGGCGGCTGGTCGCGGCGCTTCCGCGAGGAAGCCCGGACGACGACGCGGCTCGACCACCCGGGGATCGTGCCCGTCTACGATTTCGGCTCCCTGCCCGACGGCCGCCTCTACTACACGATGAAGTACGTGGAAGGCCGGACGCTGGACGCGGCGGAGGAGCCGCGGGAGCGCCTCGTCGAGCTCGTCGCGCGCGCGTGCGACGTGGTCGAGGCGGCGCACGAGGTCGGCGTCCTCCACCGGGACCTCAAGCCCATGAACGTCATGGTGGACCGCGCGGGCGCGGTCTACGTGCTGGACTGGGGCCTCGCGGGCGCCCGCGAGGACCGGGCGGCCGTCGGAACGCCGGGCTACATGGCGCCGGAGCAGGCGGAGCGCCGCGGGGTGGACCCGCGGAGCGACGTCTACGGCCTCGGCGCGATCCTCTATCACCTGCTGACGGGGCGGCCTCCGCGGCCGATCGGGCTCGCTCCCCGGAAGCTCGACCCGTCGATTCCGCGCGAGCTGGAAGCGATCTGCCTCAAGGCTCTCAAGCATCATCGGGACGAGCGTTACGCGACGGCCGGCGACCTGGCGAAGGACCTGCGGCGCTATCTGCGAGGCGACCAGCGCCTGGGCCGCGCCCGGTGGAGGCGCCGCGCATGCATCGCCGCGGCCGCGCTGGCATTGCTCCTCCCGGTCTGGATGGTGGAACGCGCGGATCGCGCGCGAGAGCGCGGCCTGGTGACGGCGTGGAGCGAGATCCTGATCGCCAAGCAGGCGTGGTACCAGGCGCACAAGGATCCCAAGGAGACGCGCGGGCGGATCCACGAGGCTCTAGACCGGCTCCGCGACGATCATCCGCGGGCCCGCTACGTCCGCGCCCGCGCGTGGATGGCCCTGGACGATCTCGAGGCGGCGACGGCCGAGCTCGAAGAAGCGGTGGCGCGCGACCCGGAGTTCGCGGCCGGCTGGGCGCTGCTCGGCCGCGTCCGGATCGAAGGCTACCGGCGCTCCTTCTGGAGCCAGAAGTACCACAAGGAGCGTTTCCTGAGGAACGCGCCGCTGCTGGAGGCGGCGGAAGAGGCGTTCCGGCGGGCGCGGACCGGAGGGCCGTCGTGGGGGCTCGACCGGATGGACGAGGAGGCCGTCGCGGAGAAGATCGCGCGCGCGATGGCGGTCGCCTATCTCGAGAAGGATCCGGCCCGCGCCCGCGCGGACATCGAAGCGGCCCACGCGGCCGCCCCGTCGGAAGAGTACGCCAATCTCCTGGGCTTCTGGGCCGTCGCCGACCCGGACCGGATCCGCTGGCAGACGGAGGCGATCCGGATCCGGCCGCACTTCCCCGCCGCGCTGGTGGACCGCGCGCTCGCGCGGCTGGAAGCCAAGGACGCGGCGGGGGCCGTCGCGGACTGCGCGGCGGCGATCCGCGTCAATCCGGGCTTCGCCGAGGCTTGGGCGGCCCGGGCCCACGCGCGCGAAGGCTCCAAGGACCACGCGGCGGTGATCGCCGACGCGACGGAAGCGCTGCGCCTGGACCCCGGGCACGCGGCCAGCCTGGGATGTCGGGCCTACGCCCTCTGGTGCCGGGGCGAGCGCGAGGCGGCGATCCAGGACCTCACGGAAGCCCTGCGCCTCAATCCGCGGGAGCCGATGCTCTACTTCTATCGCGCGGAGAGCCGGCTGACCGTGGGCGATCCGGAAGGCGCGGAGGGCGACGCCACGCGGGCCCTCGACCTGGAACCGTCGCTCATGACGGCCTACGTCACCCGGGGCAAGGCGCGCGAGACGCTGGGGCGTAATCCGGAGGCGGTCGACGACTACCGTCGGGCGCTGGCGGCCTCGGCGGGCGACCGGAACGACCTCCGGTCCCGCGTCGCGCGGCTGGCGCCGGCCCGCTAGGCCTCCTTCTTGCGTCTGAAGCGGGTGGGATGGCCCCAGAGGCGGACGGAGTATTCGATCTCACCCGACTCGCGCTGACCGATCTTGCGCCGGACGTGATCCGCCGAGCAATGCGGGCAGGCAGTGCATGGGGTCCTCCCCGGTCCATCTCCGATACACCCGAGTACGGAGCTTGAGCCCGGAAGGCGCGTAAAGGACCCGTTAAGGCGCGGGTCCTACTTCGCGGCGACCTTGGGCTGCGCCTTCTCCCACTCGTCCTTCGAGACCTTCTGGGCGGTCTGGATGTGGACGAAGGCGCCCTTCTTGCAGCCGACCACGATGTCCGGACGCTTGTCGCCGTTCATGTCGACGGCCGTCACCTGCGTCCCCACGCCCGAGTTGTCGTCGATCTGGTACGGGATCCAGTCGATCCCGTCGGAATTGCGCGCGAGCTTGAACCAGTAGAGCACGGGCGCCGCCAGCGGCTCGTCGTCGCCCTTCGAGCCGTGCGCGAAGTGCCGCTTCCCGGTGACGATGTCCTTGAGGCCGTCGCCGTCGACGTCCACCAGGTCCACCGCGTGAAGCTGGGAGAACTTCAGGCCGTATTTGTTCTCCTCCGGCGTCTTGTTCATGATGATCCGCTGAACGAGCTTGATCTCGCCGTTCTCCTTCGTGTGCTCCCACCAGGCGAGCCCGTAGCCGTGGGCGCGGAGGCTGCCGACCACGTCGTTGTCGCCGTCGCCGTCGACGTCGTACGCGTAGTACTGGGCCCCGCCGCCGAAGTTCGTGGGATGCTTGACCCACTCCGGGTCGCCGGCGAGGCTCTTCGGCTGCTCCCACCAGCCGCCCGACTCGATGAAGTCCTTCTTGCCGTCGCCGTTGATGTCGCCGAGGCCGAGGCCGTGCGTGAAGCGCTGCCAGCCGCCCTTGGGCGAGATCGGGTGGAACTTGCCGTCGGCGACGGTGACGTAGCCGAGATGGCCGCCCACCGAGGCCACGACGTCGCGGACGCCGTCCCCGTCGACGTCCTCGTACTGCGGCGACTCGTTGTCGACGGCCTTGTGGACGACGTTCTTCTTCCAGTGCCCGTCCTTGCCCTGGGGGTTCTCGAACCAGGAGACGTCCGCCCCCGGGAAGCCGTAGACGAAGATGTCCGTCCAGCCGTCCTTGTTGAAGTCGTCCGTGAAGGCGAAGAAGTTGTTCGAGTACTCGTTGTCGGTCTTCCAGACCTTCACCGGGTAGAACTCATGCTTCTTGGTGTAGTCGGGGCCCTCGTACCACCAGGGGCCGGCGGCGACGTCCATCACGCCGTCCTTGTTGAAATCGCCCGCCGCGGCGCCTTCGCAGGTGAAGACCTCGGAGAGGACGTGCTTCTTCCAGGTGATGATCGTGTGCTCCTGGAGCGCGAGAGTCAGGGCGATCGTGATCATTTCTTCTCCTCGACGGTCTTCAGCTTGAACTCAGGCGGATTCAGCTCCAGCTGGAACTTGCGGAAGCGGACCTCCATGGGCCCGCCGCTGTGCACTTGAGGCGCGATCTTGCCGGACTTGGCGATCTGGTCGTCGTCGAGCGAGGCGCAGAGATTGCCGTTCACCGCGGTGCGCACCTTGTTGCCCACCGCGAGGATCTCATAGACGTTCCAGTCTTCCTTCTTCACGAACTTGTCCCCGTCGAACTGTTGTCCCTTCGCGGGGAAAAGGAGGCCGCGCGCGGACTCCTCGTAGATCTTGCCCCACCAGCCGGCGCCGACGTCCGCCTGGCAGCCTTTGGCCTCGGTCTTGCCGTGCGGCACGCTGCGGAACTGCACGCCGCTGTTGCCGCCGTGGGGCGTCAGCTTCACCTCGAAAATCAAACGGAAGTCGGCGACTTCCTGCTTCGAGAAAATGAAGCTGTTGTGCTTGAGGGGGCCTTTCCCGACCAGCTCGCCGTTCTCGACGCTCCAGATCGCGGGGTCCCCTTCCCAGCCCGTCAGGTCCTTGCCGTTGAAGAGCTCGACGGTCTGCGCCGCGGGCAGCGGCACCTGGCCGGGGCTGGCCAGGTAGCTGAAGAGATCCCGGATGTCGGCCTCCGTGTAGGCGTTGAGGATGCCCTCCGGCATCATCGAGATCTCGGCGAGGCGCCGGGCGTCGATCTCCCCCGTCGGGATCGTCAGGACGTCGTTCTCCGTCGCGATCGTCACGGCGTCGCGCGTCTCCGCCTTCACGATGCCGGAGATCACCCGCTCGTTCTTCAGGCGGATCATCGTCGCCTGGTAGTCCTTGCCGATCAGCGCGCTCGGATCGAGGATGTTCTGCAGGACGTAGTCCAGGTCCGTGCGGTTCGCGCCCGTCAGCTCCGGGCCCACCTTGCCGCCCGCGTCGAACAGCGTGTGGCACTGCCCGCAGGTCTTCGCGAAGAGCGCCCGGCCCTTGGACGGGCTTCCCTTCGGGCCCTTCGAATACTTGGCCTTCCAGTCCGCGATCATCTTCAGGCGGTCGGCGGGCGTCGCCCGCGCCGTGCCCCACTCCGCCTCGATCCAGGACGTCACTTCCGCGTCGCCCAGCTCGGACAGCTGGCGCGCCGTCGCGGCCGAGACGTCCGCCCGGGGGATCGATTTCCCCCGCAGCGCCGCCACCAGCGCCCGCGCGTACTCCTTCCGCGCGGCCAGCGTGTTCAGCGCGTCGCGCTTTTCCGCGACGTCCAGCCCGCCGTAGACCTTCAGCACCGCCTCCGCCGTAGCCGGATGGGAGTAGGAGGCCAGCCCGCGGATCGAATCCCCCCGCATCGCGGGGTCGTCGAGCAGCTTCAGAAGGACGTCGGGCAGCTTCGCGTCGCGCGCGCCGAGCAGGCTGTCGAGCGCCGACTTCCGCGTGTCGAGCGGCGCCTTGAGGTCGCCGAGCTGGAGGCGGAGGGCGTCGAAGGCCTTCGGATCCCCGAACGTCATCGCCAGGGACTGGGCCAGCGCGCGGACCTCCGCGTTGGCGCTCTTGCCGAGGCGCTCGGAGACGTCCGACCAGCCGGCGGGCATCTTCACGCTGGGGCGGCCCTTGAGGCCGTCGCGGATGCCGCGGAGGATGTCGAGCTGGAACGCGGCGTCGTCGACGTCCTTCAGGATCGCGACGAGGGCGCCGAGGTTGTCGTCGGCCTCCTGCGGGACGACGCAGAGGATCGCGAGCAGCAGCCCTTCGACTGCGCTCAGGGCAGGCGACAGCATTCGACCTCCTACTTGCCCGCCGCCAGGCGCCGGGCGATGAACTCGCGGACCCGGGGGATCTTGGATTTCGCGGCGAGCGCCGCGCCCGCCTTGAGATCCGAGCCCGCCAGGGGCTCGACAGCATACCAAATCAGCAGCGGAAGGTTGTGGTCCTGCGCGTCTTCCTCGTGGGCGACGAGGCCCTCGCAGAGGCCGCGGCGCTTCTCGACGGCGATCCGGCCGGCGGCGGAGGCGAGGTACTTGCGGACGACGGGCGACGGGTCGCTCTTGGCGAGTTCCTCCATCTTCGCGAGCACGGCCGCGGCGGGCTCGATCTCGCAGGACAGCTGGACGGCCCAGCCGCGCACGAAGGGATCGGCGTGGCCGAGGAGCCTGAGGGCGAGGGCCTCCGTGAAGCCGCCGGTCGCGTGCAGGGCCCACATCGCGCGGAGGACGCGGGTGGCATCGGGGTTCTCGAGGTGGACGGCGAGCTTCGAATGGACCGCCGGGCCGGTCTCGCGGCTCTGCAGCACCTTGCGGGCATGGCGCACGAACCAATCGTTCTTGTGCAGGGTGTACGCGACGAGCTCGTCGTCGCTCGCCTTCGCGAGGTCGACCTTGACCGGCGCGGGCTTGCCGTAGCTGACCTTGAAGATCCGGCCGTTCGAGGTGTCGTGCTGCGCCGGGTTGCCCGTGTGGCACTGCTGCTTGTCGTACCAGTCGATCAGGTAGGCCTGGCCGTCGGGGCCGTAGCGCAGGTTCATGATCTGCGACCAGCGGTCGTTCGCCAGGATGAAGTCCGGGCCGTGCTTGCCGACATAGCCCGAGCCCTGCGCTTCCAGGACGTCCATGTTCACGCGCGCGCCGTGGATGTTGTTGAAGAAGATCTGGTTGCGGTACTGGTCGGGCCAGGCGCCGCCCAGGTACACCATGGCGCCGCAGTGCGCGTGGCCGCCGCCGGCCGCGTCCGACAGCCCGTTGCCCGCGTGCGGTCCGCGCGTTCCCGTGTAGTGCCGGTGATCGGCGATCGTCTGCAGGTCGGCGTACGTGTACGGATTGAAGTGGTTGCCCGCCTGGCGCTGATAGCGGGCGCCCTGAATCACGTGGTAGAGATGCGGGATCACGCAGGCCGTCGCGAACGCCTGCCCGTGGTCGTTGAAGTCGATCCCCCACTGGTTCGAGCAGCCTTCCGCGAACATCTCGAAGACGTGCCGCGTCGGGTGGTAGCGCCAGTAGCCGGCGTTGATCTTCTGCTTCTTCTCGTCGCCGGGCTTGCCGACCTCCGAGTGGGTGAAGACGCCGTGGCAGCCGTAGAGCCAGCCGTCGGGGCCCCAGATGAAGGCGTTCAGCGTCTCGTGCGTGTCCTGGTGGCCCCAGCCGTCGAGCAGCTTCAGGGGCTCGCCGTCCGGGATGTCGTCGCCGTTCTTGTCCGGATAGTGCAGCAGGTAGGGCGGCGCGCCGACGTAGACGCCGCCGAAGCCGACCTCGAGGCCGGTCACGAAGCTCAGGTTGTCGACGAAGACCTTCCGGACGGCCTTCCCGCCGACCTCCTCAAACACCACCACGCGGCACTTGCCCCCTTCCTCGAAGGGGCGCCACTTGGGGTAGCTTTCGTTCTCGACGACCCACAGCCGGCCCCGGTCGTCGAAGGCCATCGCGATGGGCTGCTTGACGTCGGGCTCCGCGGCGAAGAGCTTCACCGAGAAGCCGTCGGGCACGGTCATCTCGCGGGCGGCGTCTTCGCCGGACAGGCCGTTGTGCTTGTAGGCGTCGGCGGACGACTTCCCCGCGGGGCGCGGGTTGGCGGGCGCGGGCTTCTCGGCGTGGAGGCGGAAGTGGTCGAAGTTGATGTGGCCCCAATGGCCGGCGTTGTTGTCGACCAGGCGGATGAAGATGTCCTGGTTGAGGAGGCGGTTGAGATCGAGGACGACGGCCTTCAGGCTCTCGCTCTCGTCGCCGCTGACGGTCTCGAAGACCAGGTTGTCGCGCGCGCGGACGATTTCGACGCAGGTGTTCGCGTGCGCTCCGCCCGCCACGAGGAAGCTGGCCCAGCGGTGGCTGACTTTGAACGCCGGCGAGCTGAGCGTGCCGGTCGCGGCGTCCCCGTGGTTCTCGAACGTGCCGATCCACCAGTCGCCCAGGTGCTGGCTCTTCATGTCGGTCCGGCGCTTGGCGACGGCGTCGCCCTTTACCGGCTGCTTCTCGAAGGCCGTGCCGGTGGCGGTCCAGCCTTCGAGGCTGCCGGCCTCGAAGTCCATGTTGAGGGCCTTGCCGTCGGCGCCGACGGGCACGACGCCGTCATCGGGCGACATCGCGAGGAGCAGCAGGAAGGGGGCGAAGCGCGTCATAGGGCGGCCTCCAGAACGAAGTGTTATCGTTCCAATCGGATTCGAACGTTAACACGTGGCGTCAAACTAGCCCTGAATACGCCGGGGAGCCATGAGAAATAGCGAATACGGTTTGAGATAATTTACCCGCCTCTTTCCTCTGGAAAAGCCCCGGCTCCGGCTCAGGCTTTGAGGAAATCCTCCAGGAAGGCGGTCGCCCGTTCCAGGGTCGCGCCGACGATCCGCTCGCCGTCCTCCCGGGTGGCCAGCCGGGCGTCGCCGAGGGCCCCGTTCTCGCTGAGCTCGTCGAACTTCCAGGGGACGTCGATCTTGGCCGAACCGCTGGGGTTGGCGTGGCGGTACGGCGACGGCCTGAGCTTCCCCGCCGCCAGCTGGTCCTTGCGGACGATCTGGGGGGCCAGGGCGAGGGCGACGGACGTCTCGACCTCGCACGCGTGGTTGTAGGGCGTGTGCTGGGCGGTCTTGGCGCACTCGTCGGCGGCGAGCGAGAACCAGGCGAGCGAGGCGGCGTGGATCCCGCGGTCGCGGAGCTTGGCGAGGGTCAGGGCCAGCGGCGCCTGGTTGCCGCCGTGGCCGTTCACCACGAGCAGCTTCTTGACGCCGTGGCGCAGCAGGCTGTCGGCGAGGTCGCAGACCACGGCGTCGAAGGTCTCCGGCCGCAGCGTCAGCGTGCCGGTGAATCCCATGTGGTGCGGCGAGACGCCGTAGGGGAACGGCGGCAGGAGCGCCACGCGCGGGTGGAAGGCGCGGGCCAGGCGCTCCGCGAAGGCCGTCGCCACCGTGATGTCGCACGACATCTCCAGGTTGGGTCCATGCTGCTCGGTCGCGCCGGTGGGCAGGATGCCCGCCTTGACCGGGCCCCAGGCGGCGCGGGCTTCGGCGGTCGTGACGTCCGACAGCGAAAGGATGCCGGGGTTGCGCATCGCGCCTCCGCAATCTCGTCGCGAAATGATCGACAGCCGCCTCTGTAGGTTATACCGTGAGCCGAGGCATTAGGCATTAGGCCAAAGGCAATAGATTCGTCCGCGATTGCCTTTTGCCTAAGGCCTATGGCCTCGGAGGAACGTGGATCCCGTCTTCAAGAACGCCTCGCGCGAAGCCAAGGCCGCCCTCCTGCTGTTCGGGGCAGTCTTCTCCTGGACGATCGGGGTCACGGCCTGGAAAGGCTACAGCCGGAAGGACGTCGTCTTCGTTCTCGGCTTCCCCGACTGGGTCTTCTGGGGCGTCGTCGTGCCCTGGCTGGCCTGCGTGGGGATCTCGCTCTGGTTCGGCCTGCGGTTCATGAAGGACGACGACCTGGGCCCCGAGAAGCGGGAGGGCGTCGATGACTGAGAGCTGGACGCCCTTCGTCATGCTGCTCGCGATGATCGCGGGCTCGGTGTGGCTGGGGACGCTGGCCCAGCGCGCGATGAAGGGCGGGACCTTCCTCAAGAGCTACTTCCTCGGCAACCGGGGCCTCGGCGCCTGGGCGATGGCCCTGACGGCGACCGTGCAGAGCGGCGGGACGTTCATGGGCTTCCCGGGGATCGTCTACGGCTTCGGCTGGGTGGGCGCCCTCTACATCGCCGGCTACGTGATCGTGCCGATCACGGCCTTCGCGGTTCTGGGCAAGCGGCTCGCGCAGATGTCCCGGAAGCTGGGAGCGCTGACGGTGCCCGACTTCCTCCGCGAGCGCTACGGCTGCAAGTGGGTGGGCCTGCTGGCGTCGATCCTGATCGTGCTCTTCCTGACGGTGTTCATGCTCGCGCAGTTCAAGGCGGGCGCGCTCGTGATGAAGGACGCCTTCCCCGCCTCCGCCGCGGCGAAGGGCGTCGATCCCTATCTCGTGGGCCTGGGCCTTTTCACGCTCTCGGTCATCGCGTACACGCTGATCGGCGGCTTCCTCGGCGCGGTCTGGACGGACCTGCTGCAGAGCGTGCTGATGCTGATCGGCGTGCTGGTCCTGTTCGGCCTCGTGCTCTGGGCGTCGGGCGGCCCCGAGCACGCGACGCGCCTGGCCATGGAGAAGATGGGGACCGACTTCGTCTACGCCCCGGGCACGAAGAAGAACGGCGATCCCTTCCTGCCGCTCGGCGCGGCGGCGTCGATCTTCATCTTCTGGAACTTCGCGGGCATGGGCGTGCCGGCCAGCCTCGTGCGCGTCATGGCCGCGAAGGACTCGACCGTCATGCGCCGCTCCGTGGCGATGCTCTCCGTCTATAACTTGCTCATCTACGTGCCCCTCATCCTGATCTCGATCTGCGGGCGATCCCTTTTGCCGGACCTGAAGGACGCGGACAGCGTCGTCCCGGCCCTCGCGCTCCTCACCACGCGCGACATCCCCGGCGGCTCGCTCCTGGCCGGCCTGGTCCTCTCCGCCCCGTTCGGCGCCGTGATGGCCACCGTCAGCACCTTCCTCGTCGTGGTGGCGTCGGGCGTCGTGCGCGACATCTACCAGCGCTTCATCAACCCCGCGGCCGACGACCGCCGCCTGAAATGGGTGTCGAGGGGCACCATCGTCGCGGTCGGCGCGGTTTCGGTGGTCTCCGCGATCTGGCCGCCGGAGTACCTGCAGACCTTGATCGTGCTGGGCGGCAGCCTGGCGGCGACGGCCTTCCTCCCGCCCGTGGTGATGGGGTTGTACTGGAGGCGCGCGACGGCCTCCGGCGCCTTCGCGTCGATGATCGCCGGGCCTGCGGTGGTGTATCTGGTCTATAAGAAGCCCGCGCTGGGCATGGGTCTGGGCTTTTTCGTGTGGGGCCTCGCCGCCTCTTTCCTCGCGGGCCTCGCCGTCAGCTGGGCCACGAAGCCGCCGCCGGCCCCGCGGCTGGATCCGATCTTCGAGGCCGCGTAACGTTGGTGCGTCGCTTCAACGTTACCTAATCGCGCGCCTCCAGGAGCCGGAGCGACATCCCGTGGAGCGGCGTCTTTCGAGGCGTGATCTTCCTGGCGTCCCACGCCTGAAGGAGCTCCTTGTAGTGCGCCTCGAGCTCTTCGGGGCTGCGAGGCTTGATGGTGCTCCAGAAGCGGGGGATCTCGAACCGTGCCGCGAGGCGCAACAGCTCCGTGTTGTACGGCAGGAGCTCGCTCTCGCTGGGCTTCGGGTCGTGGAGGACGTCCTTCATGCGCTTCAGGCGGAAGTTCCTTTCCACCTCGAACCAGGGGAGGCTGTCGAAGCGGAAGTCGTCCTTCCACATCGATGGAAAGCGCTTCAGGTGGGCGTCGACGAGCTCCGGCTGCTCCGGGTTGAAGCCCGAAACTTCGACGTACACCCCCTCGCGGTGCTTCCAGGCGACGTGCCAGCCGCCGCCGGCGTCGCGGTGTATCACGCTGCCCCGCGGGCTGCGGCGGACCGTCCACGTCCCCCAGATCAGCTGGCCCACGACCTGATGCTCGATCGCCGGGTCGGGCTTGAACAGCATCACCTCGCAGCCGAGGCCTCCGCCGCCTCCCGGCGCGTCGATCTCGGTGAACACGGTCCGAACGGCCTCGGGCGGATGGACCTCGCGGTCCTCGAATCGGAATCGGGAGATGTGGATCGTCCACGGGGCGGGCGGCGCGCGGAGGACCCACGGATCGCAGAGGCCGTCCTCCTGAAGCCGCTTCCTCGCCTGGACGACCAGATCTTCCTTCTCGGTCCACGAGGCCGAGAAGCGGGGCTTGCCGTCCAGCGTCGTCTCCTTGATGGCCTCGACGTGGGGATTGGCTTTCTTGAAGGCCTCGGCCTCCTCGCGCGTGGCGAAGACGCTGCCCGTCGGCTTGTAGTAGATGCCGTCGGCGTAGCGATACGGGGCCTTCGGCACGCTGTAGAGCAGCTCGACCGTCACGGGGACGCGGACGGCCCACGCATCGCCGTCACGGCGAAGCTCCCCCTTTCCCTCATGGGACGCGAGATACGCCCGCGCGTCCGCCTCGTCATTGAAGCGCGCTTCCTTCAGGCCCGTGTACTTGAAGCCGTCGAGGCGTTCCCCCTCGAGAAGCGTCGCCTGCGCGAGCAGCAGCGCGATCATTTGTCGAGGATCAGGACCTCGCCGAAGTAGCAGACGTCCAGGCCATGGCCGCCGGGCACGCCCTGGACCTCGACGAGCGGCGCGCCGCTCAGCGTCGAAAGGTCGACCGTCACGTCCGTCCAGCCGTTGACGGTCGTCGACGGCCCCACGACCTTCTTGACCAGCTCCTTGCCGTCGGCCCTGACGATCAGCGTCCAAGTGCTCGATTCATGGTGGCCCACCATGATCTTCAGCGTGGTCTTCTGCCCCGCCGCGAGCTCGATCGCGCGTTTCAGCGTGATCGGCGTCTTGAGGTCCAGGGGGTAGGTGACGAGGACGTTCGACTTCCCCCGCGCGTCGGCGATCAGCGGCGTCCGCGGGCCGGGCTTCACGTAGTTGCTCAGGCGCCAGCCTGGCGCCACCGTGTCGACCGGGGTGCGCGCCCCGGCCAGGCCGCCGCGGCCCGCGTTGGGCTCGTTGTTTGCCACCGGCGCCCCCGGCGGCGCCTCCTTCGAGCCGCCCGTGGCGACGGGCTTCAACGGCGGCGTCCCGCGGCGCAGGAAGAGGATCGCGAAGCAGGTGTCGACGTGCGGCTCCCGCGGGATGCTGTCGCCCGCGTGCCAGCCGCCGCCCGGCTTCTCGATCGACAGCAGGTGGTTCGCGCCGTCCGGATACCACTCGTAGTTGCCGATCAGCTCCGTCCCGTACAGCATGCCCACGCGCTCCAGGCCGTAGAGGTAGTACAGGTAGGCGAACGACGTCTTCTTCGGGTTCTTCTGGACGTCGTAGTTCTTGGTCAGCCACACCAGGCCCTTGGTCACCACGGGGTCGTTCTTGTACGACGCCCCCAGGAAGTAGTCGTAGATGCACATCGCGCCGACCGCGCCCACGGTCATGCTGCCGTAGCTCGTGTTCGACACGCTGGTGGGGTTGTCCTCGCCGCCCTGCGAGCCTTCCCCGTTGTAGCCCCAGCCGCCGTCGGAGTTCTGGCTCGACATCCACCACTTGCGCGCCTGCGTGAGCACCTTGGGGTCGACGTCGATCCCCGCGTCCAGGCACGAGCGCAGGCCGAGCGCCGCGTACTGCGCGTTCGAGTTGTCGCCGTTCGGCGGCCCGGGCTTGCGCTTGCGCACCGGGATCCTGGGCAGGGCTTCGGTCTTCCCCGTGGACTTCTTCGGCGCGGGCGCGGCGCCGGGAGTGCCGCCGCCGCTGGCGACGTCCTCCGCCGGAGGCTTGGGCTTCTTGCCCGTCGGCACGGTGTCCATCTTGGGGACGGGCGCGCCGTAGTCCCACTGGCCGTTCTCGGCCTGGTTGTCGCAGAGGAACTGGGCGTACTCGGCGATGCGCGCCTGGTACTTGCGGGCGTCGAGCTTCTGGAACGCCATCGCGCCGAGCGACGCGGTGTAGGTCGAGGAGATCTCGCGCTCGAGGCAGAAGCTGACGATGGGCTGCAACGCGGGCTCCTCGCCGGTGTAGTAACCCGAGTGGAGCAGCGTGAGGAGGAGGAGCTCGCCGTAGGCCTGCATCGCTTCGGGCTGATGGCGCTTGCCGTGCGGGAAGGTGCCGAACGCCGATCCGCCGCCGATCAGGACCTTGCAGCCCTTCTGGATGGCTTCGTCGACCTTGGCCTGGTCGACCTTCGGATGGACGCCCTTGGGCTTGTCCTGAGGGAACGCGAGGAGTAGAGCGAGCAGGAACCGCATACCCGAAACCTCCCTGCAGGATCGCCCCGGCTCGCCATTCTAGCCGGAGGATGTCGGGTAATAAAACTCCTTTCTTGACAGCGGTGGGGCCCCGCCGGAGTATTACCCTCCGAAGATGAGCCTGTTTCTCGCGCTGCTGCCTGCCCTGAGCCCCGTCGAAGGGTTGGCCGCCCAGGACCCCCACCCCCTCAAGCACCGGATCCTGACGACCTGGGACACCTGGATCTGCGAGGACGATCCCGCCGGCAAGAGCTACCTCGCGGAGTACAAGGACCTCGTCGACTGGATGTCGAGGAACGACTACAACGCCCTGATCGTGTGGGGGTTCGTCGACGCCCGTCACGGCGGCGAGCCCGCCGCCAAGGACCTCGCCCGCTACGCGAAGTCCAAGGGCATCGCCCTGCTGCCCGGGGTGTCGGCCCCCGCCCCGATCTGCTACGCCAAGCCCGAGAACCGGGAAAGCCTCCGCACGTCCATGGAGGCGCTGCTGGAGGCGTACGACGTCGACGGCGTCCATCTCGAGACGGCCGAGGCCGGCTTCGACTGCGGCTGCGTCGAGCACCTGTCGGTCTGCGCGCCGATCGTGGCCGACGTCCTGCGCGCGCGCCGCAAGGAGCCGCTGTTGACGTACGCGCCCGGAGGGTCGCTCTGGTGGGAGCGGAAGAAGGCGGCGAACGACGTCCTGGGCCTGCTTCCGGAGGCCTGCGTCGCGCAGTGGAATCTCGAGCTCGCGCAGAGCGACACGCCCTCGCCGGTGAAGCACAACCTCGCCCGGCTCGGCGCGGGCGGCTGGAGCGCGCACCTGCGGCGGCGGTCGACCGAGCGGGCGGCGTTCGCGCTGATCCGCGGCTTCTACCCGAAGCTCGAGGACATCCGCCTCTTCGCGGTCAACGCCCGCAAGATGGCGTTCGAAGGGTTCGTCGCCGGCGTCGGCGGCAGCCCGAAGAGCCCGGACGCCGAGCTTGCCTACCTGGCGTTCCTCGACTTCACCCGCGACCCGTCGCTGACGATGGAGGCGTTCTTCAAGAAGCACGTCCCGCGCCTCTACGGCGACGCCGCCGCGGAGGATGTCGCCAAGCTCCTCCTCGCCCAACCCGCCCTGCACGAGAAGGCCGTGCCGTACTGGAAGGCCTTCGAGGGCAAGTGGCCGGAGGGAGACGCGAAGGAGGTCGCCGCCGCCCTGGGGGCCCAGGTCGCGCTGGCGAAGGGCGCGGCGACGAAGGCGAGCGCCGACGGCAAGCGCCGCCTGGACGCGATCCTTCCGATCCTCGAGGAGTACCGCGTGATTTGCGAAGCGGCTGCCGCGGGAATCTCCGACAAGGGGAAGCTGGCCGAGGCGTACGAGAAGGCGGGGCTTCCCGATGACCTCTACGGGTACAAGAAATGGAAATGATCCTCGCGCTCCTGCTGCAAGTCACGGTGGAGGCCGGCGCGCGCGACCGCGTGAACGTGCCGGTGGCCGTCGCGTATGCCTCGGACGCGAAGACCGCGACGCTGACGGACGCGGCGGGCCGGAAGATCCCGGGGCAGATCGCGGGCGGGATGCTGTATTTCATCCTGCCGGAGCTGAAGGCCGGACAGAAGGCGGAGTACGCGGTGGCGGCGGGGGCCGTCGAGGCGCCCGCGTTCAAGTGGTCGGACGTCGAGCTCAAGCACGGCGATCGTCCCGTGCTGCGCTACATGAACGCGCCGCTCGACCCGGCGAAGCGAGAGGAGACCTACAAGGTCTTTCACCATGTCTACAGCCCCGACGGCACGCGTCTGCTGACGAAGGGCGCGGGCGGCCAGTTTACGCATCACCGCGGCGTGTTCTACGGCTTCAACAAGGTGACGTACGGCGACAACAAGAGCTGCGACATCTGGCACTGCTCGAAGGACGCGCACCAGGCGCACGACGCCGTTCTCGGGAGCGACGAAGGGCCGGTCTTCGGGCGGCATCGGCTGTCGATCCGCTGGAACGGGGTCGGAAAGGACGTCTTCGCGATGGAGACCCGGGAGCTGACGGCCTGGGCGGTGCCGGGCGGCCTGCTTCTCGACTTCCAGTCGTCGCTCGAGGCGAAGATCGGGCCGGTGAAGCTCGACGGCGATCCGCAGCACGCCGGGTTCCACTTCCGGGCCGACAACGAGGTCAGCGCCAAGACGGCCAAGCAGACGGTCTACACGCGGCCGGACGGCGCGGACAAGCCGGGCGCGACGCGCAACTGGCCCGGGAACAAGGAGCACGTGAACCTGCCCTGGAACGCGATGAGCTTCACGCTCGACGGCAAGCGCTACACGGCGGTCTATCTCGACCGGGCGGAGAATCCGAAGGAGGCGCGCTTCAGCGAGCGCGACTACGGGCGCTTCGGGTCGTACTTCGCGACCACCGTGGAGGCCGGCACGCCGCTCGTCGTCCGCTACCGCCTCTGGATCCAGGAGGGGCAGCCGGAGGTCGCGGCCTGCGCCGCGAAGCACGCGGACTTCATCGACCCGCCCAAGGCCGTCGTCAAATGAAGCCCGCGCCGAATCCCCGGTTCGTCGCGCGCGCCGAGGGCGGAGGCTGGCGGATCTGGGATCACAAGACCAAGCGCTGGGTGGGCGAACCCTACGCCTACCGCCCGGAAGAAGTGATCGCCAAGCTCAACGGCGCCCCGGGTCGGACGTCGAAGCTCCGCAAGCTTCCCTGATGGCGACGCGTCGACCGGCGCCCGGCGGCCTGCTCCTGTGCGTGGGCCTTCTGGTTCTGCTCGCGCTCGGCTGCCTGGCGCTGCTCCTGCGGAAGACCGAGATGTGCCTCGATTGCAGGCTCATGCACGGCGGCGTCCTGTTGCGGGAAGCCCTCGTGGCCGGCAAGCCGCAGGATCCCTGCGACTGCTGCGACGGCGAGGGCAACATCTCCCTCCTCCGCAAGTGGATCTACGGCGCCGCCTGCCGCCGCTGACGCGAAGCTGCCCGGCACGTGTGCGTCAGCCTACGGGGTTCCTGGGTCATCTGATGCGGCCTCAATGCGCGGGGAGCAGGAATCCGACTCGGCCGCCGGCCACCATGGGGCCCGAAAGCTTTTTCAACGCGCCGCCCGCGGCGGGAATGGAATAGAGCTCGAAGGTCCCCGCGACTTCCCGGCAGGCCGAGAAGTAGATCGTGGTGGAGTCGTAGGAAAGATAGAACGCGAGGATGCCGCCTTCGAGCGCGGGGCTCGACAGGTTCACGTGGGGCGACCCGGCGAGCGGCGACTTATACAGCTCGAGAAACCCGTCCGTGGTTTCGTCCCCCACGAAGACCAGGCTGGTATCGTTCTCGACCCACATGAAGAGTCCGACATCCACTGCCCATCCGGGCGTCGCCGAGATTTGCGTGCCTCCGCCCGCGACCCCCGCGCTCGTGACGAAGAGCGCCTTGGCCGCGCCGCCCTTCGAGTAACTGATGCCGTGGCCCTTCGTGCTCCAGCCGATAAAGCCCAGGGTTTCTCCGCCGCCTAAGGGGTTGACGACGTCGACTTCCGAACCCGCCACGCCGGCCTGCGCGGTCAAGCCGAACCGATAGAGCAGATAAGCGCTATCTGGAGACCAGGACATACTTCCCGAGAAGACCGTGGACGTAGACACCTTCGTCCGGTTAGTCCCATCGACGTTGATGGTGTAGAGCTCCGCGTTCTCGACGTACGCGTACTTCGATTGATCCGGGGACCAGCCCCGGTAGGCCAGGCGGATGACCCCGCCAGCGAGTCCGCCCGAAAAGGTCACGGGAGCGCCCCCGGAGGCAGGAACCGCGTAGATCTGCTCCGGAGCCCCCGGCGTCGACACCGCGAACAGCGCGACCTGGAGGCCGTCCGGACTGACATCAAACTCGATGGACCGGGCCGTCGCGGAGACTGATTCCGTAAGCTCCACGGCGCCTGAACCGTCCGGAGCCACCGAGAAGATCTCATTCTGGCCGTCGACGTTCTGATCCGCGGCGTAGACGATCCGAGATCCCGCCCATCCGAAGCTGGCGTAGTAAACGTCGCCCCCCGGCACGAGCGTGCCGGATACCTTGTTCGGAATTAGTCCGGTGGGCGTGGCCGTGTAAAGCTCGAAGGTCTCGTCGACCTCCCGATCCGCGAGAAAGAGGACTCGCGAGCTGTCGGGGGACCACCAGACGATCCGGTATACGTCCCCCCCCGCGACCATCGCGCCCGACACCTTGACGGCGGGTCCCCCCGTCGACGGCGCGACGTAGAGTTCCTCGACCTCGTCCATGTCCTTGTCGGCGACGAAAGCGACCCACTTCCCGTCAAAGGATGGCCGCCATGTGAGCAAGTTTCCGCCAGGCACGGGAACTCCCGAGAGGTTCACCACGGTGTCGTCGTCGAGGACCGCGAACAGCTCATTGGTTCCGACCGTGTTCTTGTCGGCTTGAAAGTAAACGCGCGGCCTTAAGGTCGGCGGCAGGCCGCTTCCACCCCCTCCGCCTCCGCCGCCGCTTCCGCAGGCGGGCAGCAGAAGGGCGAGGAACAGAAGGCCGAAACGCCGGAGCCCATCCATAGACAATGAAGGCTACCCGAGGCTCTCCTGGATGACAAGGCGCTGCTACGGCTTCGGTTTGCGGCGGGCGGGGACCTTGAAGGCGCCGTCCTTCTGCATCCACAGGACGCAGGCGAAGACGCCCGTCGCCGCCACGTCGTCGTCGCCATGCAGCGGGACCACGCCGTCGGGCTTCTGCGTGGCGATCAACGGCTCCAGCCAGTGGTCGCAGAACAGCCGGTAGGCGGCCGGGCCCATCCGGTGCAGCGCGGCAGGCACGCCGAAGTAGTGATACGGCGAGAAGCCGTGCTCGCCTTCCTTGATCCGCTTGTAATTCTTCTCGAGCCCCTTCGCGTAGCGCGCGAAGAACGGATCGGTCGTCGCGCCGGTCGACTGCAGGCCGAGCATCACGTAGGCGGCCCGGGCGAACGCGGGATCGCCCACCCGGTTGTCCGTCCCGTAGCAGATGCCGCCCTGGGGGCCGTCGGAGATCGATTCCAGGTTCTTGCGGAGGCGGTCGATCATCCCCGGCGGCGCGTCGATCCCGAGCGCCTTGAACTCGAGGAGCGCCGCGTACATCTGGACGTTGATCATGCCCAGGTCGCGGCCGCCGCCCTTCTTGTTGTAATCCTCCTTCTTCCACATCTCCTTGTGATGGCACCAGCCGCCGCTCTCCTCCTGCTGCTCGGCCGCCAGCTTGTAGGCGTCGAACACCGCTCTCTGCGTCTGCGGGGTCAGCCCGTATTTGGAGGAGTACTCGGCCAGGAAGTAGAGGCAGGAGCCGAGGTACCAGTTGCGGTTATAGCCCGTGTCCTTCACCGCCTGCTGGCACCAGCGCACGCAGTCCTCGAGCTCCTTCTCGTAGCCTTCGCCGGCCATCATGAAGGCGAAGCCGGCGTAGACGTAGCCCCCGAGCATCGAGCCGATCACGCGTTTGGTCTGGGGGTTCTTGTAGTTGGCCTTGAGGTAGGCCATCGACTTCCCCAGCGCCGCCAGGCAGGGCTTGCACTTCCGCAGCTCCGGGCTGTGCGCCGGAGCGACGTCCTGCGTCCCCGCCCCGATCCCGCCTAGAAAGAGGACGACCCCGACCGCCATCCCGCTCCGCATGGATTGCCCTCCATCACCCGCGGGATGGGACACCGGCAAGTGTTAACGTTCGAATCAGATTCGAACGTTAACACTTCGTCAGCGGACGCACTGGGGACAGAGGGGCGGCTTCTCGCGCTCGGAGTTGAGGAAGAGGCCGTTCGCGTCGACGACCCGGTCCCCGCTGATCTTGCAGGTGAGGACCTCGCCCTTCGGATTCGCCAGGTCCGGGCAGGCCGGGTTGGCGTGGATGATGGTCGAGTAGCCTTTGACGACGTAGACCGTGTCGCCCTTCAGCGACGCCCAGCGCTTCTCGTCGGGCGTGACGTTCATCGGGTTGCAACCCGCGATGGCCAGCAGCGCGAGGGCGATCAGCTTCTTCATGGCGTGGAGTCTAGCAAGTCCTTGCGGAGCTGCTCAAGCCGCCGGCGCAATTCTTCCTTCAGCGCCGCGTGGGCCGGATCGGCCGCGAGGTTCTTGAGCTCGTGGGGATCCTTCGCCAGGTCGTAGAGCTCGAACTCCTCCGGCGCCTCGTAGTAGTGGATCAGCTTCGCCGTCTCCGTGCGCACGCCCCGGTGCGGCTTCACCTTGTGGGAGTCGGGATACTCGTAGTAGTGGTAGTACCAGTCCTTGCGCCACGCGACCCCCGGCTTCAGCAGCGGCAGCCCCTGCATGGTCTTGGGGACGTCGACCCCCGCCAGATCCAGCACCGTCGGCGCGAAGTCCACGTTCAGCGCCATCTTGTCGTAGGTCGAGCCCGCCTTGACCGCCTTCGGGTAGCGGATCACCAGAGGCACCCGGATCGAGACCTCGTGCATGAAGCGCTTGTCGTAGCGGCCCCACTCGCCGAGGAAAAACCCGTTGTCCCCCGTGAACAGCATCATCGTGTCGTCGAGCTTCTTCGACGCCTCGAGCGCGCCGAAGACCTTGCCGATGTTGTCGTCGACGCCCTTGATCACCGCGTGGTAGTCCTTGATGAACTTCGCGTAGTCCAGGATGTCCTTCGCGTTCCCGATCCTGTTGTCCGCGTCCCGGAAGGCGGCCGGCTTGTCGGCGGCCGGATCGGCGAAGCTGGCGGGCTTGGGCGGGTCGACGTCCTTCATCAGGCCGTCGAGGCGGGCCGGGCGGTTCCAGCTCCGGTGCGGCGCCTTGAAGAACAGGAAGAGGCAGAACGGCTTGTCCGAGCGCTTCTTCAGCCAGTCGACGGCCTTGTCGGTGACCACGTCGTCCATCCAGCCTTCGTGCGGGACGTCCTTGCCGTCGACGCCCTCCGCGATGATCGGCTTGTCGTAGCGCCCCTGCCCCTTGTAGGCGAAATAGGAATCCCAGGTCTTGTCGCGCAGCGCGTTCTTCAGGTGATTCTTCCCGTAGAAGGCGACCTCGTAGCCGGCCGCGCGGAGGAGGTCGGGCAGGAACGGCACCTTGGGATCGATCGCGCGGTCGCGGTTGTCGATGACGCCGTTGAGGTGGGAGTACGTGCCCGTGAGGAAGGTGGCGCGGCTCGGCGAGCAGAGCGCGTTCGTCACGAAGGCGTTCTTGAAGACGATGCCCTCGCGGCCGATCCGGTCCATGTTCGGCGTCTGGATGAGCGTGCAGCCGCTCAGGCTCAGCGTGTCCCAGCGCTGGTCATCCGTCATCATCAGGATGAAATTCGGGCGCTTGTCTTGCGCGGGTGCCAGGACAAGCAGGAACGCGAGCGCGAGTCTCATTTCTTAGGTTTCCATTTCTCAGAAGGGACGTGCGCGGACTTGATCACGGCTTGGATCTTCTCGACGACCTCCGGGTGCAGGGACGCGACGTCCGCCGTCTCCCCGAGGTCCGCCTTCAGGTCGTAGAGCGCGAGCTTGCCGTCGTCGACGACCGCCTTCCAGTCGCCCAGGCGGACGGCCTGGTCGAAGCCGCGCTCGTAGAACTCCCAGTACAGGGAGTCGTGGCCCTTCTGCTCCTTCCCCAGCAGGGTCGGCGCGACGGAGATTCCGTCGCCGTCGGGGGCGGCGACGCCCGCCAGCGCGGAGGCGGTCGCCGGAAAGTCCCAGTGCGCCCAGACGAAGTCGCTGACGCGGCCGGCGGGGACCTTGCCGGGCCAGCGGGCGATCATCGGCACGCGGATGCCGCCTTCGGTCAGGTCGCGCTTCATCCCGCGCAGCGGGCCGGAGCTCTTGAAGAACGCGGGGTCGGCGCCGCCCTCTTTGTGCGGGCCGTTGTCGCTCGTAAAGAGGACCAGGGTCTTGTCGTCGAGGCCGAGGGCCTTGAGCTTCTCCATCAGGCGGCCGACGGTGCGGTCCATGCGCGTGATCAGCGCGGCGAACGCGGCGCGCGGCTTGGGCTGCGAGCGGTAGCCGACGCTGGGATGCTCGTCGGCCTTCTTGTTTTCGAAGGGCTTCTCCTCGAACGAGAACTCGGCCACCGCTTCCGCCGGCGCCCAGAGCTCGGCGTGCGGGTTCGGCAGGGCGAGGTAGAGGAAGAACGGCCCGCCCTTCTTGCGCTCCACGAAGTCGAGCGCCTCCTTTTCGAAGAGGTCGCCGCTCCAGGTTTTCGGGTCCACGTCGACCTTCGCGTCGTTTCGAAACAGATGATCGGTGTACTGCCGGTGCGCGTGCTTGTGGTCGAGGTAGCCGAAGCACTCGTCGAAGCCCTGCTTTTGCGGATGTCCCGTGTTGCCGAGGAGCCCCAGGCCCCACTTGCCGACGACGGACGTCGCGTACCCCGCCTCCTTGAGGCGCTCGGCCACCGTGACGTCCTCCGGCCGCAGCGGGAGTTCGGCGTTGCCGCGGATGTAGGCGCGGCCCATGTGGAAGCCGGTCATGAGGGCGCAGCGCGACGGGGCGCAGACGGTGCTCCCGGAGTAGTACTGCGTGAAGCGCGTGCCCTCCGCGGCGAGGCGGTCGATATGGGGCGTCTTGAACTTCTGCTGCCCGTAGCAGGAGAGGTCGCCCCAGCCCAGGTCGTCGGCATGGATCAGAATGATGTTCGGTTTCTCATCGGGAACGGCGCCGACGGACCCTTCGGCCCGGCTCAGGGCAAGCAAGAGGAGGAGGAGCGGGAGCGCTTTCATGCGGGTTTAACCTCGACGGCCTTCGCGAAGTTGCCCGAAATACAGGAAACTTCTAAGGGCTGTTTAGTTATATATCTAAGTTCCTGACTCGAATTAGCTTGGAGATCTCATGATTCGCTGCCTCGCGCTCGTCGTGCTCCTCGCGCTTCCCCAGGATAAAAAGGGCGTCCTGGCCCCGGAAGACCAGATCAAGGCGTTCAAGCTGTTCCCGGGGCTGGAGGCGACGACCTGGGCGATGGAGCCCGGCTTCACCAATCCGACGAACTTCGACATCGACGAGCGCGGGCGCGTGTGGGTGACCGAGTCGGTCAATTACCGCGGCTTCAAGGGCCGGCCGGAAGGCGACCGGGTCGTGATCATCGAGGACACGGACCTCGACGGCAAGGCGGACAGCTACAAGGTCTTCGTCCAGGACAAGGCGATCGTCGGGCCTCTCGGCATCTGCGTGCTGGGCAACAAGGTCTACGTCGCCCAGTCGCCGAAGATGCTCGTCTATACCATCGACGAGAGCGGCGACAAGCCCGTCGGGACGCCCGAGGTGCTCTTCGACGGCTTCGGCGGCGTGAACCACGACCACGGCCTGCACTCGATCATGTTCGGCCCCGACGGCCGTTTCTACTTCAACGGTGGCAACGACGGCTGCCGCGGCGCCGAGATCAAGAACGGCAAGGGCGAGCCGATCATCGACAGCACGAACAGCGGCGCCGGCGGCAAGGGCAAGACCTGGCGCGGCGGCCCCGCCGGCGGCCCGGGCAAGGGCTACCAGGAGGGCATGGCCTTCCGCTGCAATCCCGACGGCACGGGCTTCGAGACCCTCGGCCACAACTTCCGGAACAACTACGAGGTCGCCGCCGACAGCTTCGGCACCGCCTGGCAGTCGGACAACGACGACGACGGCAACCAGGGCGTGCGCATCAACTACGTCATGGAAGGCGGCAACTTCGGCTACAAGGGCTATGCCGGCCGCGACTGGGGCCGCGACATGCCCAGCTACCCCGGCCAGTGGAAGCAGGAAGCCCACTTCCACCAGCGCGACCCGGGCGTCGTCCCCAACCTGCTCAGCACCGGCGGCGGCTCGCCGACCGGCATCCTGGTGAACGAGGGCGACCTCCTGGGCGAGAAGCTCAAGGGCGCGCTCATCCACTGCGACGCCGGCCCGAGCGTCGTCCGCGCGTACTTCCCCAAGATGGACGGCGCCGGCTACTCCTGCGGCGTCGCCGAGGTCGTCAAGTCCACGCACAACTGGTTCCGGCCGGCCGACGTCTGCATCGGCGTCGACGGCGCCCTCTACGTCGCGGACTGGACCGACGCGGGCGTCGGCGGCCACGCGACCGCCGACAAGGACCTCACGCGGATCAGCGGCCGCATCTACCGGATCGCGCCCGCCGGCAACAAGCCGTCGGTGCCGAAGCTCGATCTCTCGAGCGTCAAGGGCCAGATCGACGCCCTCCTCTCCCCCAACCTCGCGCGCCGCTACGCCGCGTATCAGAAGCTGCTCGCGGGCGGCGAGGCCGAGCTGAAGGAGCTGTTCGCGACGTCCAAGGACGCCCGCCACCGCGCCCGCGCCCTCTGGCTGCTCGCGCGCAAGAACTCGAGCCACGTGACGGCGGCGCTGTCGGACAAGGACGTCGACATCCGCATCACCGCGCTGCGCGCCGCGCGCCTCATCAAGATGGACATGGCCCCGATCCTGGCGAAGATGGCCGGCGACGAGAGCCTGGCCGTGGCCCGGGAAGTCGCCCTCGCGCTGAACTACGAGCCGACGGACAAGGCGATGGACACGCTGGTCGCGCTGATCGACCGGATGACGCCTCCGGCCGAGGCCGGCGAACAGCCCAAGGCGGCCGGCAACTACCAGCCCGAGTCGGAGCTGGAGCAGTGGCGCCAGAAGAAGTATCAGCACCGCTGGTATCTCGAGGCGCTCGGCATCGCCGCGACGGGCCGCGAGAAGGAAACGCTGGAAGCGTGGACGGCCAAAGGCAAGAATAAGGATCCGAAGGTCGCCGAGCTGGTCGCCTGGCGCCTGAACCGCGTGATTCCCGAAGCGCCCCCGCCGCCGCCCAAGAAACAGGGGAACTGATGCTGCTCCTCGCCTTGATGCTTGCCGGGGATGTCGAGAAGATCCTCGACATCAAGGCGCCCATGGAGGAGCGCGAGGCGGCGGTCAAGGCGCTGGCGAAAACCAAGGACGGGGCCCGGTCCCTGCTCAACCTGGTGGACGCGGGCAAGTTTCCGCTGGAGCTGAAGGCCACGGCGGCCTTCTCGCTCGCGGCGAACAAGGACGTCGCCAAGGAAGCCGCCGAAAAGCTCCCCTTGCCCAAGGCGAAGGGCGGCAAGACCCTGCCTCCGCTGGACGAGCTGTCCGCGATGAAGGGGGACGTCGCCGCCGGCGCGAAGGTCTTCCGACGTCCCGAGGGCCCGAACTGCATCGGATGTCATCAGCTGAACGAAGAGGGCAAGCTGGTGGGGCCGCCGCTGTCGACCATCGGCAACAAGCTCGGGCGCGACCAGCTCTTCGAGTCGGTCCTGACGCCGAGCGCGGCGATCCTGATGAGCTACGAGAACTGGATCGTGCGGACGAAGGGCGGCGACATCAAGCAAGGGATCAAAGTCGAGGACACGGACGACCACGTCACGCTGAAGGACAACCAGGGCGAGTACATCGACATCCCGGTCGGCCAGATCGCGGACAAGAAGCAGATGACGCTGTCGATGATGCCCGAGAACATCACGGAGTCGATGTCCGTGCAGGACCTCGTGGATCTGGTCGCGTTTCTCCAGACGCTGAAATAGGGGGATGTCGATGCTCCTCGCCCTCGCTCTCCTGCTCCAGGACCCGTTCGACTCGGCCCTTCCGGGCCTCGCTCAGGGCAGGCCCTTCACGGTCGTCGCTCAGGACAAGTGGCTCTTTGAGGACAAGTTCGCGGCGGCGCCCGGCAAGGGGTATTCCTGGATCCGGGCGGACGCGGCGGCGTCGAAAGTCGAGAAGGGCGCGCTGCATCTGAAGGCGCTGCCGGGCACGATCTGGGAGAAGACGGCCACGCAGAAAAACCTGCTGGTGCGGGACGTCCCGGCTTACAAGGAGGACGAGGGCTCGATCGCGGTCGAAGTGACGGTCACGAACGTGATGGCGGTCGACGGCGAGCAGGCCGGCCTGATGCTGTACCTGGACGACGACCACTACCTGAAGCTCTGCCGGGAGCGGGTGGGCGGGAAGACGCAGATCGTGTTCGCGCGGGAAGTGGCGGGCGTCGCGGTCTGCCCCGTCGAGCGCAATGACCCGGCCGCCTCGCACAAGCTGCGGATCCGCTGGGAGCCGAACAAGGTCTACGCCGAGATGCTGCCGGCGGGCGGCCCGAAGTGGCTCGTGGCGGGCTACTGCGAGTCGCCCTTCCGGAAGCCCGACGGCGTCAAAGTAGCGCTGTATGCCTGCGGCGGCAAGGCGGACGCCCCCGGCTGGGCCCAGTTCACCGACTTCCGCGTCGGCCACCCCGCCCCCGTCGAATAGGATCCTGATCCTGTAACAGCGGAGGGGTCTGGGGTACTAGTTTGCGATGACCCGACTGGCGCTGGTCCTGACCCTCCTCCTGCCCCAGGAGCCGGCGGCCGATTTCCGGCCCGGGCTGATCGGCGAATTCTTCGAGCTGCAGGGAGAGGTCGAGGACTTCCCCACCCTGACCGCCGACAAGAAGCCGGCGCTGCGGCGGATCGACACCCAGGTGAACTTCGAGACCACGGAAGCCGCGTTCGGCGGGACGGGCCTCACCGACAAGTTCTACGTCCGCTGGACGGGCGTCCTCCGCGTCGCGATCGAGGGCAAGTACACCATCTACACCGAGTCCGACGACGGCTCCCGCTTCTTCGTGGGCGACACGAAGGTCGTCGACAACGGCGGCCTCCACACCATGGAGGAGAAGAGCGGCGAGATCGAGCTCAAGCCCGGCGACCACCCCATCCGCCTCGAGCTTTTCGACAACCAGGGCGCGGCCGGCTGCCGCCTGTCCTGGGAAGGCCCCGGCATCGCAAAGGCCGTCATCCCCGACAAGGTCCTTTTCCACAAGAAGGACAAAGACCTCGACAAGGACTAAGCGGCCCGCCTCGCGGGCCGCTTCGCTCAGCGGCTCACGAGCCCCTTGAAGCCGCCCCAGGCCATGCGCTTGATGTCGAAGGGCATGTCGTCCGCGTCGCAGCTGTCGTGAAGGCGCTTGTCCTTCATGACCTTCTTGTTCACCGCGTCCCGGTGCGCGCGCGACTTGTAGACGATGTAGGCGAACACCATCGTCTCCCCCGCCTTCGCCTTCGCCAGCTTCGGGAAGGGCAGCCCGAAGCCGGGCGTCATGTCCTCGCCCACCGCTTCGACGTACTGCAGCGCGCCGTGGTCGCGCCAGACTTTCGACGCCAGCGTCGCCATCTTCTTGTAGGCGCCCAGGTTCTTCTTCGGCAGCGGCAGCAGGAATCCGTCCACGTACATGTCTATCCCTCCTTTAAGGTTTCCCAGATCAGAGCGCCGGGGACGTCGACCCCCTTCGGCACCACGACCGCGTCGACGGCCGGCGCCACGAGCGCGGCCTGCTCGGCGTTGAACGCCATCCCCAGCGTCAGGAAGCCGGCGCGGCGGGCGGCGCGGAGGAAGTCGACCTCCTTCGCGTACCCCAGCTCGGCCGCCGCCAGGCTGCGCCCGAACTGGCCGTCGATGAGCCCCACGCTCGGCAGGTTGATGACGCCGACGGCCCCCAGCGCCTTGACCTCGGCGAGCAGGCGGTCGCGGTCGCGGAACGGGTCGGTGGCGCAGAGGCCGGCCACGACGGGGACCTTGGCCGTCCGCAGGAGGTCCAGCGTGGCCGCGTTCGCGTCGCCGAGCGGGAGCAGGCCCAGGTGGAGCCGGCGCCCCGCCGCGTTGTGCGCGATCCGGTAGTCTCCGGCGAGCAGGTCCTTCAAGGTCACGCGGCCAGTATACTCAGACGATGAATCTACGTGTCCAGGTCCGTCGCCTCATGGTCGGCTCGCTCGTCGCCACGGCCGGCCTGCTCCTGCTCGCGATCGCCCTCGGCTCGTTCGGCGAGTTTCGAACCCAGCTGCTGCTCACGACCTTCGGGCTCTTCGCCGGAGCGCTCCTCGCGCACGTGGAGCTGAAGGCCGTCGACGCCTTCCCCCGCCTCGCCCGCGCGGCGCTGGGGATACTCCTGACGTCCCAGGCCCTCTACTACGCGCTCGTGTGGACCGACCTCCGCCGCCACGGCGAGCTCTGGCGCCTCTGGTGGCTCGCCATGGTCGCGTCGGTGACGGCGGCCCACCTGATCGCGCTCTTCCTCCCGGGCGACCCGCGGCAGAACTGGTGGAACAAGGCGACGGCCGTCTGCGCCCTGATCGCGGGCGCTTGCCTCGCGCCGAGTTTTCCTCCCATGGACATGCCGCCGCTCCTGATCGCGCTCTACGTCCCGGCCGCGCTGGGCTCGGTCGTCGGCTCGGTCCTGGTCTGGCGCCGGCGGATCCGCAAGGACGGACCTCCGACGCCGCTGCCCTTCTGGGCCCGCGCGGCCTGGGTCGTCGGCAGCGTCGTCGGCGCGTTCGGCCTCGGCTGGTACGTGGGCGGCGCGGGGCATCCGATGTCGGCCCTCGACGAAGTCTTCCCGTCGGCTCTGAGCGGCCTGAAGTCCGAGCGGATCGAGAGCATGGTGCGGGAGGACGTCGACCGCCTCAAGGCCGTCTGCGCGGAGCTGGACGCGCTGGCGGCGAAGGTCGTCGGGCTGGAAACGTCCATCCGCGAGAAACAGAAGGCGGAGAACCGGACGTTCTACAAGCCCGAGGAAGACGACCAGGTCCGCTGGGCATTCGTGAGCTACCTCTCGCAGCGGGCGGCGCTGAACAGCCTGGCGGCGACGTACGCGAGCTACGAGGCGGTGCGGGAGCCGGAGCTGCGGGCGCGCTGCTTCATGGTCGGCTACGCGGCGGGCTGCGCGGCCTTCGAGGCGGGACTCCAGTTCGTCTGGACCTACCGCGACAACGATTCCGTGCGGCGCAAGCTGAACGAGGGCGAGCCGCGCTGGGGCCTGAAGCCCGGGATGTTCGACCGCATCTACGACAGCGTGAGCGACGCCCGCCATCTGCGGACGATGCACGAGATGTCGGCGCTCTACGACGCGCGGCGGGGCGATTGGACGTCGGCCTGGCCCCCCGACACCTACGCGTGGCTCGACGCCCGGATCGTCCGCGGCCGCGACTACGTGAAGGCGCACGCGGTGAGCAAATCGCGCGCCTGGCTGAGCCGCCTGACGCGGCAGGTGAAGGAGGACGGCTACCGGCCGATCTACGGCGCGCAGACGGAGCTGTCGATCTGGATCGGCGACACGCGGATCACGCGGGACCCGCCGGCCATCACGGTCGACCAGATCAAGGTGGCGCGGGCGGAGATGCGGCCGGGCGACATCATCCTGGAGCGCCGCAACTGGTTCCTGTCGAACGCCTTCCTGCCCGGCTTCTGGCCCCACGGGGCGCTCTACGTCGGGAGCGTCGACGACATCCGCCGCCTGGGGCTGGCGGACCATCCGGAGGTGAAGTCGCGGCTGGCGGCGTTTTCGAAGCCGGACGAGCACGGGGAGCTGCCCTCGGTGGTCGAGTCGGTCTCCGAAGGCGTGATCTTCAATACGCTGTCGCACTCGATCCACGCCGACCACGTGGCCGTGCTCCGGCCGCGCAAGCTGAGCGAGAAGCAGATCGGCGAGGCGATCGTGCGCGCGTTCAGCCACCAGGGGAAGCCGTACGACTTCGAGTTCGACTTCTTCACCTCGGACAAGCTGGTCTGCACCGAGCTGGTCTACCGGGCCTACGAGGGCTTCCTGCGCTTCGACCTCGTGCGCGTGATGGGCCGCGACACCCTGCCCGCCCTGGAGATCGCCCGCAAGTTCTCCAAGGAGCGCTCGTCGGCCGACGCCGAGCTCGACTTCGTGCTGATGCTCGACGCCCTCCCCGGCGAACAGAAAGCTGTCCGCGTGGGTCCCGAGATCTTGATCGAGTCCATCGACCGCGAGAAGTCCTTCGGCCGCTGATTCCGGCAAAGAAACGCCCGCGGAATCGGATTGGGAGGACCAGATGGCGTTCGGGATTCTCGCTTTGCTCTTGGCTCAGGAGAACGTCTCCTTCGAGCCCAAGCTTCTCGTGCGGGGCGTCCCTAACACGAATTCCGGCGGCTGGGGGATCGCGGTGAGCCCCGACGGACGCTCGGGAGTCCTGTCCGGCTCGGAAGCCTTTTGGGGGGACATCAAACTGCCCGGGACCCCGATGGACGTCGTGCAGTTCCTCGCCGACGGCCGACCGGTCGCCCGGTTTGCCGGGCAGAACGGCTGGCGGATCTTCACCGGCACGGAGGTGAGCGCGGAGGTCGTCTCGCCGAAACCCGCCGTCTTGAGCCGGAATCGTCAGGTCGTCGGCTACATCTCCGCGTCGGGCAAGGAGAGCTACGGCGCCGTGATCGCCGGGAAGGCGGTCGAAGGAACCTATCTGGACGCCTGGGACCTGGTGTTGAGCCCGGACGGGAAACGCTGGGCCATGGTGGTCAGGGAGCGGGGCGCGGACAAGACTCTGTATGACCACGCGGTCGTCGACGGCGTGAAGGGCCCGCCGATCCGCGGGATCTCCAAGCTTCAGTTCAGCGACGACGGATCCAGCGTCGGATACGCCAGCCAGACGACGGCCGTCATCGACGGCGAGACGCACGGACCTTTCACCCACGTCGACTTCGCTCTGGGCCACACGGGCGTCGGGCCCACCCTCTGGTGGCGTCAAAAGGGGAAATGGTCGATCCTGACGGGCGGCAAGTCGCGGGAGTACGACCGGATCGACAAGGTCCGCGTCAGCGAGGACGGCCGCGTCGCGGCGTTTGTCGCGGTGACGGCGGACGGCAAGTCGCGGGTCGTGATCGGCGACAAGGAAGGACCCGCCTACGCCGAGATCGGCGACCTGGTGATGAGCCGCGACGGGAAACGGGTTCTCTACGCCGCCAAGGAGGACCCGGGCGGCCGCTGGCTGGTCGTCGACGGGGATCGGCCGGAGAGCGCACGTTTCGGACTCCGCATCGACCGCCTGACGGTGGCCCCCGGCGGAGGAGGCTATGCCTACCTGGGCGTGACGTTCAAGGAGCCGTCCGTCCTCATGGCCAACGGCGTCCGGGGCCCCGCGGGCGTGCTTCCCACCCACGAGTTCGTGGTGAGCCCGGACGGCAAGACCTTGGCCTTCGTCGGCCTCATGAAATCCGAGAGGATCCTCTATCACGCGGGAAAGCCGGGCAACAAGGTCGGAGAGATCAACTCCCTGACGTTGAGCGCCGACGGCAAGGCGGTGGCGTATCGGCTGCAGAATTCAGGGATGTTCGTCAACCGGACGCAACAGCTGCCGGAAGATAACCTGACGGTCGTAAATAGGGTCGGCCCTCCGGTGTTCAGTCCCGATGGCAAGAAGGTCGCCTACGCGGCGTTCAACTCCGGAGGGAACCGGGGACTTCACTGGAAGGTCGCGCCGGTGAAGTAAGTGTTAACGTTCGAATCAGATTCCAACGTTATCACTTGAAGCGGCGGCGCCAGGCGCCCGGGCTGATGCCCTCCAGCGCCCGGAAGAACTCCGAGAGGTGCTGGGCCGAATGGAAGCCCCGCTTCTCCGCGATCTCCTCGAGCGTCAGGTCGGTCTCCGCCAGCAGCGCCTTCAGCGGCGCCGCCCGCGCGCGCCGGAGGTGAGGGTAGATCGGGCGCCCCGTGTGCGCCCGGAAGAGGCGTTCCAGCGTCCGACGTCCCGCGGGCACGTGCCGCACGACGTCCTCCACGCCGATCCCCCGCCCCGCGTTCGCGTCGATGTACGCCAGCGCGGCCGTGACGATGTCCGGCACGCCGCGCGCGCAGCCCGTGGAGGCCCGCTCGACGACCGGAAGCGGCGGGAGCAGCGTGGGACGTCGCGGCGCGCGGCCCTCGCGCAGCAGGCGGTCGAGCAAACCGGCCGCCGCCATCCCGATCCGCTCGGCCGGGATCCCGACGCTCGAAAGCGCGCCGTCCGGCTCGTTGTCCGCGCCGAGGATGGCGACGTCCCCCGGCACCAGGAGCCCGGCCTCCGCGCAAAGGCGCGCGACGCGCTCGGCGGCGAAGTCGTCGCAGGCGAAGACCGCGGCCGGCTTCGGGAGGGCGTCGAGCCAGGCGCCGTCGAGCTTCGGACGTCGGGCCGCCGGCAGCGCGCGGAGAAACCCCTCCATGCGCAGGCGGGCGTACTCGCTGGGGCGGGCGGCGACGACGGCGTGGCCCTTGCGGCCGAGCGAGGCGAGGAAGCGTCCGGCGTCGCGGCCGAGCGCGAAGTTGTCGACGGTGACGAGCGGGAACGGCGACCGGGCGGAGGCCTGGGAGATGTTGACGACGGGCACGCCCCAGCGGGCGAGGCGCCGGGCGAGCGGCGGCGCCCCGAGGTAGCCCACCACGCCGTCGGGCCGCCAGGCGGCGAGGCTCCGCAGGCTCTCGAGGGCGGGCTCCCAGACCCGCAGCTCCCAGGCGGGCCGCGTCCGGGCGAAGCGCCGGATCCCCAGCCCGGCCTTCCAGCCGTAGCCCGAGGCGCTCTGCAGCACGAGGGCGATTTTCACCTGTCGCGATTCCTGTAAAAGATTGTCGCGGGCCCGGGATGGAAACGCAAGCGCCGCCCGCGTAGCTTCGGCCTCCAGAAAGAAAGGAGGCGCCCATGTCCAAGCAGGTCGTCGACAGCCCCCAGGTGTTCTCGCTGCGGAACTTCAACGCGCTCGATGGAGGGATCCCGATCAACATGGCCGTGAAGGCCAAGGGCACGCTGCTCTTCACGAAGCAGGTGCCGCTCGACCCCCAGGGCAGGCTCGTCGGGGGCGCGGACATCAAGGCCCAGACCCGGCAGGTCCTCGAGAACCTCAAGGCCATGGTCGCGGCGGCCGGCGCCACGATGGCCGACATCGCCGCGATCCAGTGGTTCACGACGGACATCGAGGCCTACTACGCCCAGGCCGGCTCGCGCCTGCGCCGCGAATACCTCGTCGAGCCCTTCCCCACGAGCGTCGTGGTGGAGATCAGCAAGCTCGCCCGCCCCGAGTGGAAGATCGAGCTCCTGGCGACCGTGGTGGTCCCGGACTGACATGCGCCTCCGGGAGCTCGAGACCTCGGAGCGCGAGCTGCGCCTGAGGATGCCCTTCCGTTTCGGCGTCCTCACGCTCGAGAGCTGCCGCCAGATCTTCGTGCGCGTCCGCGCCGAGATCGACGGGCGCGACGTCCCGGGCGTCGCCTCCGAGGTCTTGCTCCCCAAATGGTTCGACAAGAGCCCCGACAAGACCGAGGCGGAGAACGTCGACGACCTCCGCCGCTCCATCTCCGACGCGCTGCCGTTCTACCAGGCGGAGGCCCCGACGGCCTACGCGCTCCACGTCCCCGCCGCGGCCCGCGCGGCCGCCGCGTCCAACCCCCTCGTCGCGGGCTTCGGCGTCGCCCTGCTCGACCGGGCGCTCCTCGACGCCCTCTGCCGCGCCCGCGGCCTTTCCTTCTTCGAGGCGATTCGGAGAAATCTGCCTGGCACATTTCTCCGAGGCTTCGACATGGACGGCTTCCTCGCGAGCCTCAAGCCCAAGGTCGAAATCGCGGCGCGCCATACGGTCGGGCTTCTCGACCCCCTCACACGCGACGAGATCCAGCGACGTCCACCGGACGACCTGCCCTGCTCGCTCGACGAGGCGATCGAAGCCTACGGGCTGCGCTACTTCAAGATCAAGATCAGCGGCCGGATCGAAGCGGACCTCGCGCGCCTGACCCGGATCGCCGCGGTCCTCGACCGCCTCGACGGCTACCAGGCGACCCTCGACGGGAACGAGCAATACAAGGACGCGGAGGCGGTCGTCGAGCTCTGGGACCGCCTCGCGGCCCAGCTGCCGCGGCTCGCGGCGTCGATCCTCTTCATCGAGCAGCCGATCGCCCGGGGTGTCGCGCGGGCCGTCTCCGTCGCCGCGCTCGCCAAGCGCCGCCCGGTGGAGATCGACGAGTCGGACGACACGGCGGACGCCTTCGTCTGGGCGCGGGAGCTCGGCTACGCGGGCGTTTCCAGCAAGTCCTGCAAGGGCGTCTACCGCTCGCTGCTCAACCGCGCGCGCGTCGAGCGCTGGGGAGCGCCGCATTTCATGTCCGCCGAGGACCTCGTGGTCCAGCCGGGGATCTCGCTGCAGCAGGACCTCAGCCTGGCCGCGATCATCGGCTGCGCCCACGTCGAGCGCAACGGCCACCACTACGTCGACGGTCGGGCCTTCGCGACGTCCGACGAGCTGGAGCGCCGCGTGAAGGCCTGCCCGCGGCTCTACCGTCCCGACGGCCGGCTCGAGATCCGACGCGGGATGATCGACCTCCGCGATCTCGACACGGCCGGTTTCGGCAGCCAGGCCTGAACTCGGCCTCGGCGGCGTTGCCGCGCGAGAGTGGACTCGCTCAAGGCTTGGGTGGCATCGCGGAGACCTGGAGCTTCCAGAGCTGCTCGGGCGCGCCGGAGATCACGAGGCCCGCGCGGAACGGGGGATAGCCCACGCAGAAGCCGCGGAACTTGACCTGGTTCCAGCCCTTCTTGAGCTTCACCCGCTTCGTCTCCACCAGCTTGCCCTCCTTCTCCTTGATCTCGCCCGCGAAGATCGTGTCGCCGTTCAGCGTGTACTTGAGCGTCGACTGGTGATGGCCCTGCAGGAGGAAGTCGACCTCCTGGTCCTCCGGCGCCCGCACCCAGCACGCGCCGTACCAGACCTGCGCCGACGGCCCCAGGACCACCCGAGTGTCGAGCGGCGCGATCGGCGACAGCCGCCACTTCACCTCGCCGGGGTCGCGCCAGTACCCGCGGGAGAGCTCTCCGCGATAGGCGGCCCCGACGTCCACCACCGGCGCGTCCGGGGGGTACTTCCCCGCCTCGCTGAAGCGCCGGGCCTTGTCCTTATCGGAGCCCGGCACGTCCTCATTGAAGGCCTCCGCGCCCGGGCCGCCCCAGGGACCGTTGATCTGCCAGCGGCGCACCGTCACGCCGCGCTCGAGGCCCTCGCACTGCGCGGGCGCCCACGAGCCGGAGTACAGCCGCGCCTCCGTCGGCTCGTCCAGCGTTTCGCGGCTGGCCGATCCGTCCGCGTCCGACCACCAGAACTTGTTGCGGCCGGCGAATGTCGCCTCGAAGTTCACGAGCGTGCGCAGCGCGCCGGAGAGCGGAGGCAGCTTCGGCAGGGCCGCCCGCGGAATCGACGCCGCCAGCACGAAGCCCTTGCCGTCGTCGTCGATCCGGTGGCCCAAAGCGGCGCCGGCGACGGGACCCACGTGCTCGAACTCGGCGACCCCCACCGGCGTGCGATACGTCTGCCGCGTCCCCTTCCCCTCCCAGCGCGGATACATCCCGAGCGCGGCGGCTTTGACGGCGGCCCCGTCCTTGTAGAGCGTGAAGACCAGGCGGACGTCGCCGGGCCTCGACTTCCCCGGCTTCGCGGCCGGATCGCCTTGCAGGTAGAAGCTGAGGGTGTCGGCGAGCCGGTCGTGCGTGAACATGCGCTCGACGGCCTCCATCGCGCGGGGCTCGAACGCGCGGCCGAGGCGGGCGTGCCAGCGCAGGTGGATCGTCTCGGGGTCGTAGAAGCAGCGGACTTCGACCGATTGCTCCTTGTCGGACTCGAAGCGGACGGGATCGCAGGCCTCCCAGCCGTCCATTGAGCCGTCGAGGGACAGGCCGCCGAGCGCGGGGGCGAAGCGCGCGAGCCTGGCCTTGCCGGCGCCGCCGCGCACCGCGAGCGCCCGCTCCGGAGGATCGGCGATCTCGCCGGCGCTCAGCGTCACCGCGCGGTCGAGCGTCGTCAGCGGCCGGACCGGGTTCTCCGTGAGCGACCAGCCCTCGGCCTCGAACAGCATGGCCGTGAACTTGCCCATCGCGACGTAGATCTTCCCGTTCTCGCGGTTCGCGTGCACGTCGCCCGCGAAGAACTCGCCGGGCTGCGGGTAGACGCCGGCCTTGTCGGGCGGATGCGCGCGGCCGTCGGGAAACAGGGTGTCGACGTACAGCCCCTCTTCGGTGTACAGCGCGACCCCGGCGCGCGACTGGTCGATGACGCTCAGCAGCCCGTTGATCGGCTTGTTGAGGTGCATCGTGCCGTAAAGCTCGCCCGGCCGCGCGACGCCCCGGAGCGCGACCCGGCCCGTGCGCCACAGCAGCCGGTACTTGTCGGGGCCGTCGGGAACGTAGCGGGAGATCTTGATCTGCGCGCCCTCGTTGGCGCTGAAGTTCTGGCCGCCGCGCGCGTTGACGTAGAACCCCTCGGCCAGCGAGCCGTCCATCTGGGCCCAGTCGCTCGAATACGACTCCGCCAGCTCGTTCCCGCCGCGAATCGCGTCGGCCGCGTTCTTCGCGCGCGCCTCGAAGACCGGATCCGTGAACAGCTTCCGCACGGACGTGAGGATCGGGTTGCCCTGGGCGTCGAAGCCCGACGGCCCCAGCCGCCACGCGTCGCGCCCGCTCTGCGGCAGCGCGACGAGCGAGAGGTCGTCGAGCCAGCGCTCGCCGTGGTAGCGGAGCCACGCGCCCGGAAGCTCGAGGGGCCGCAGTTCCGCCTCGTCGACCTTGCCGTTCCCGTCCGCGTCGTTCCAGGCGTAGCGCTTCGACTTCTCCCGCACGATGCCCGCCGACAGCACCCAGCGCTCGCCGTCCTGGCGGAACACGTTGTAGCTCCGGCCGCAGGCGATGTACGCGCGGCCGTTCGTCCGGATGAAGCGGGGATGGTCGAAGTGCGGGAGCCTCGGATCGGTCCCGATGCCGGGCCAGACGGCGTCGACGGTCCACGTGCCCGCCGCGGGATCGACCACGAAGCGCGTCATCCAGCCTTCGTGGCCGCCGACGTAGTAGTGCCGCGGATTCTCCGGGTCGCGGGTGTAGCCGTCGTTCGCCTTCGTCTGCAGGCTGAGGAACTCGCGGATCAGCTTGCCGTCCGCGCTCCACTCGCTCACGCGGTTCGGGCCGGCCCTCTCGACGACGATCAGGCGCGTCTGGCCGGCCGGATCGGCCCAGACGGCCAGCTTGCCCGGCATCATGAACGACTCGCGGTCGTAGGCGCCGGGCTTCTGGCTCTCGAGGCGACCGTACGTCCGCAGCACCTGGCCCTTCGCGTCGACCTGGTAGACGTGGTTTGCCGCGCTGTAGTAGAAGCGGCCCTGGAGGTCGTGCTCGAGGTCGAAAGGCCGGCCCGGCACGGCGAACAGCCGCTCAAGCTTGCCGTCCCGGATCGCGCTGACGCGGAAGCCGTCGACCTCCTCATGCAGCACGAAAAGCGTCCCGTCGCGGGCGACGAGCCCCGCGGGACGTCGAACCGGCACCGTCCCCAGGATCTTCCCGTCCTCGGCGGCCAGCGACACCACGCGGTCGACGAACTCGCTCCCGCTTTCCTCGTACCCGTGCTTGCCGGACTCGACGATGCGGCCGCGCTCGGCGACGTAGACGACGCCCTTTCCGTAGGCCATCGCGGTGACCCAGCCTTCGGGGCGGAAGACGTTGTTGCGCTGGCCCCGGCCGGTGCCGAAGGGGCGGGCGTCGGCGCGGTACACGTACTTGGGCCCGCCGTCGGTGCTGAAGCTCCAGACGGTTTTGCCGTCGGTGCAGGTCGAGGTGCCGCCGCCCGCGCCGCCCGAATTGAAGGCGCGGATGAACTGGCCGTAGCCGGTCGGCTTCTTGAGGTCGAAGAGCGGGTTGTTGGTGCCGTTCTCGAGATAGTGGTAGTAGAAGACCGCCGTGCCGTCGGGCCCGACGTCCACATCCGTCAGCGGCGCGCCGACGGGATCGCCGCCGAAAGGCTCCGGAACGTTCCAGGCCTCGCGGCTCGGCATCCAGGAGGACGCGCCGGCGACGAACTTCGGCGTGATCGCGTGGACTTCGCCGTCGACCTTCCAGGTCCGTCCCTCGGCGAAGATGCCCTTGAGCCCGTAGGTGCCGGGCGGGACGGGCATGAAGTTGTCGTCGAGACCGTCCCAGGTCTCGCTGAAACGCCCTTTGTTTTCGGCGGTCACGACGCGGACGGCGCCGGCCACGAACTGACTGACGATCCAGTCGGGATTCTTCGGATCGACGACCGCCAGCGTGACCCGATAGGTCCGCGGAAGCGGGCCGTCGACGGGGAGCTGATAGGAGACGGCGACACCCCGGGCGTCCTGCAGCAGGAGGGCGAGAAGCGTGATCATAGACCGCTGATTATGGCGCGGAGGCGGCCGACCGTTACTCGAAAATCGGGGCGGCTACTTCGCCTCGATCCGGGCCCGGGTCGCCTGCGCGATCGGCTTGAGCGGCGCGAGGGCGGGGTCGCGCTCGGCGTCGGCGAGAGCGGACTCGATGAATCTGCGGGCGTTGGGGAGGTCGCCCTTGCGGATATAGCGCTCGGCGAAGATCCACGCGAAGGGGCCGCGCAGGGTCGGCCGGGCCTCGAGCAGCTTCCCGACTTCCTTCCAGCCCATGCCCGGCGCGTTCGGGTTGCCGTTGATGATGGCGGCCAGGGGCATGAGAAAGCGATCGTCCAGCACGCCCGCGCGCTGGCTCTCCTGCACCTCCTTGCCGAGGTTCCAGAGCAGGTCCTCCACCTCGCGGGGCATCGGGCCTTCCGGCAGGCAGACCTGGTGGACGAACTCCACCCAGCCCGCGTGGACCGGAGACAGCACGGCCTCGGTGAACGGGAGGTCGCGGAAGGCCAGGCGCCGCGCCGTCGAGTACGCGCGCGGATTCTTCCAGGCCGCTTTCACCACCGACGGCTTGAGCAGCCGGACGAAGGCCGGAAGATCCCGGCCGCTGAACCGCAGCAGCGCCTGCAGCAGCTTCTCCGCCTCGGGGTCGTCGATCGTGTCCGTCAGCGAGCCCAGCACCCAGGCGTGGAGCACCGACATCCCGCTGGGCGCGTTCGTCTCCGAATAGAGGTTGATCGCCTCCTCGCCTTTCCAGTTCCGCAGCAGGCCGACGTTCCACGCGGCTCGCGTCCGCTCGGCGGGCGCTCCGGCGCGCTCCAGCAGGAAGCCCTTCATCAGGCAGGCCGCCGACCAGTCGCCGTAGTACTTGCAGGAGGCGATGACCTCTTCGACGTCCTTCATCGCCA
The DNA here is from genome assembly GCA_036383955.1 of Planctomycetota bacterium. Taxonomy (GTDB): domain Bacteria; phylum Planctomycetota; class MHYJ01; order MHYJ01; family JACPRB01; genus JACQFK01. The sequence continues at coordinate 65,991 of DASVNH010000204.1, forward strand.
GCGCGTGCTCACCCCGCGCGGCCCGCACCCGCGCGCGCTCGACCTTGCGGTCGGGATTCGCCTTCACCGCGAGTTCGCAGACCGCCAGAGCCTGGTCGAGCTTGCCATCGATCCGCAGCATCCAGCTCTGATCCGCCGACGCCTCCCCCGCGAAGCCGAACTTGCCGAAGATCGTCTGCGCCATGCGATGCGCTTCCGCATCGCGGCCGGCCATCATGTAGGCCCGCATCAGGCCGTGGTACCGGTACTCGCCGTGCCGCGTGACCGGCTCCAGCAGCTCGGACGCGCGCACGGAGAACTCCGCCCGCGCGATGTGCTCCTCCGGCTTCCGCTGCAGGTTGGGGCCCACGTTGCCCGCTTCCACCCGGTGCAGGATCAGGGCGCGGACGTCCGCCGGCAGCAGGGCCGCGAAGCGCTGCAGCGGATACTTGTAGATCGGCAGCTTCTCCAGGACCTGCGTCGCGTCCGCCAGCCCGTCCCGCCGCTTGAAGTGCAGCAGCAGCAGCTGGCAGTCCGACAGGAACATCCAGCGCGTGTCGTCGCCGGGCTTCACCGAAAGCAGGCCGCCGACGACTTCCTCCAGCACCGCCCGCGCCTCGTCCTCCTGGCCGGCCTTCAAGTGGCAGAGCGCCTCCTTGTAGCGCGCCTCCTGCCGCAGCGGCCCCGGCCCCGCCTTCGACGCCGCCTCCCGGTAGCGCTCCAGCGCCTCGTCCACCTTGCCGTGCGTGAACAGCTCGTCCCCTTCGCTCAGCGGCCCGGGCGCCGTGGGACGGTCCTGGCGGCTGCCCGACGCCCTCCGCAGCGCCGCGCCCTCCGGCCACACGAAGCCGAAGGCCCCCTTCGGATCCACGCCCAGCGGGAACGGATCGACGACCTCCACCAGCCGCTCGTTCACGCGGAAGCTCAGGCGGTCGCCGTCCCGCGACGCCTGCAGCTTGAGCGACGTCCCCAGCTCCCGCGCGTCCAGGAGCTCCTCGCGGATCACCGTTTCGTCGCGCAGGATGACCGCGCGCGCGAGCAGCTCCAGCGGCGGATACGGCGGCTTCGCCGTCGATTCGCTCGTCACCAGGAAGGCGTAGCCGCCGTCCAGGAGCAGGCCGACGCGGGTCGCGGCCCTCCAGCCGCCTTCGAACTCCGCCCGCAGCTCCGCCGGCCCCGTGCCCGTCGACAGCGTCAGGACGTTCCCCGGCTTCACGGCGCGGAGGACGTCGCCCTCCTTCCGCACCGTCCCGGGCGCCCACGACCGTTCATCCTCCGAACGGAAGACCGGGCGCCAGATCGAGGCCCGCGAGCTGAGATCGCGGCGCACGCGGTCGGCCTCGGCCGCGTCCAGGCGCTCCAGCAGCCCCGCCGTGGCCCGCGCGGCGTCCGCCCGGCCCGCTTCCCCCTCCGCGCGCGCCGCGGCGGCCAGGGCGGCCACCAGGCGGGCCCGGTAGTTCGTGGCGCCCTCGGCCCGCTCCAGGACCTCGCGGTCGCGCTCGAAGGCGTCCAGGCGCTCGGCGGTCCAGGGGCCCTTCAGGACGTCCTCCAGCCGCGCGGTGATCTTCGACATCGTCCGGTCGCGGCGCGCGCCCAGCGCGAAGCCGGCGCTCACGCTCAGGGCGATCAGCAGCAGCAGCAGCGCGGCCGAGGCCACGGGATGCTTCCGGACCCGCCGCCAGGCCTTGCGGCGGAGGCTGTCGCGCCGCGCCCGGATGGCTTCGCCTTTCAACGCGTGGTCGAGGTCGTCCGCGAACTCTCCCGCCGTCGCGTAGCGGTCCGCCGGGTCCTTGGCCATCGCCTTGAACACGACGGTCTCGAGGTCCGGCTCGATCCCCCGCAGCGGCGGCGGGTCCAGCTCCTGCACGCGGCGGAGCGTCTCGTACACGCTCGGCGACTCGAAGGGCCGCAGGCCTGAAAGCAGCTCGTACAGCGTCAGGCCGAGGCTGAAGACGTCGGCCCGCGCGTCCACCCGCTCGCCGCGCGCCTGCTCCGGCGCCATGTACATCGGCGTCCCCACCGTCATGCCGGTGGCGGACATGCTCGACGCCCCCTCGGTCGCGCGCGCGAGCCCGAAGTCCATCACGAAGACCCGCTGGTTCGGCCCGACCATGATGTTCTCGGGCTTGAGGTCCCGGTGGATCACGCCTTGCTCGTGGGCGAACTGGACCGCGCGGGCCGCGTCGCGCGCGTAGCCGGCCAGCGCGTTCCGGTCGTCGCGCTTCACCCGCCCCAGCGTGGCGCCCTCGATGAACTGCATCGCGATGAACGGGCGGCCCTGGTCGACGCCCACCTCGTAGATCGCCGCGATGTTCGGGTGCTGCAGCCGCCCCGCCGTCTGCGCCTCGCGCTGGAAGCGGTGGAGCTCCGTCTCGTCGCCGCCCTTCGGCAGCTTGATCGCCACCCAGCGGCCGAGCGGGACGTCCCAGGCCTTCCAGACCTCGCCCATGCCGCCCTGGCCGAGCTTCGACGTCCGCAGGTAGCGGCCGACGCGCTGCGACGGGGGGACGGCGGCGACCTCCGGAGGCAGCGGCGGGCCGGCGGGCAGCGGCCCGCGCTCGGGCACGCGCACCGTTTCGCCCCAGGGGGTGGCCGGACGGTCTTCCGCCTCGCTCATCGCGTGGACCGCCAGATCTCGAGGCCCGAGAGGTTCGCGTCCGCGGGGCCCGTCGTGCGCAGCTCGATCTTGCCGTCCGCGACGTCCACCGGCCACGGGCCGAGGCGGGCCCACTGCCCGGCCGAGCCGCTGTTGTGCTTTTCGCGCACCACGCGGTTGTTGAGAAGGATGTCGAAGATCTCGTTACCGTTATCTTCCCAGGAATACGCGTAGACGAAGTAGCGGCCCGGGGGCACGGCGCTCACCGTGACGAGCAGCCCGTCTTTTTTCCAGATGGACGCGCGGATCATCTGGGCCTTGGGGCCGTCGGAGACGGGCGGAATCAGCGGGATCGTCTGGTTGTCCAGGAGCTCGTGCGAGCTGAGGGCGACGTTCGGCGCGTCCTTCCCTTCCCAGCTCTGGCCGTCGATCGTGAGCGCCGGCCCGTTGAAGTTGATCCCGCGGTAGAAGGCGCGCCCGCCCTTGGCGAGGGGGCCCAGCCAAGGCGAGAGGCGGTTCCCCGGGATCGGCCGCTCCATCGATCCGTCGGGCAGCTGCCAGCCCACGGCGAAATGGTCGAAGCCGATGCCGTCCTTGTGAAGCAGCTCGACGTAGTAGCGCTTCCCGGCCTTGAGCGCGATCGGTGTCGACTTTCTCGCTTCGGCATGGTCCCAGCCTCGGGGCGGCGTGGAGCCCACGATGGCGGCGATTTTCCGGCGCCGGGCCGGAGTTTCGTCGAGGCTGAGCCAGAGCTCCGAGTCGTCGTCCGAGGCGACGAAGAACGTGTAGTCGCCCGTGGCCGGCGGATGCAGGTAGCCGCGGATCCGCGTCCCGTAGTTGTCCGCGAAGCCGGCCGGCCCCTCGAACGAGTTGATCGCGTCCGTGCCCGTCGGACGGTCGGGATACGCGGGCGCCGAGGTCAGGAAGGTGATCCGTTCGCTCTGGACGTTGAGCCAGTGCTCCCGCAGCAGCGTGCCGAGCTTGACGGGGGCGGCCTCGACGGCCGGCCTGGACTTCTCGAACTCCTTGAGATCGGCCTCCCGGGGCGGCCCCGGACGTCCGACGCTGAGCCACACGTACGCGACCGACAGCCCTTCCCGCTCGCCGACGAGGCGGAACGCGCGCGGACCGGACGCCTTGGGCAGCGGCACCGGGACCCAGAACCACTTCACCTCGCGCCCGGGATGCCCGTGCTTCGCGCGCAGGGAGGCCGTCGACACCTTGAGCGGCAGCGCGAACGGCGAGCCGGGCGCGAAGGAGACCTGCTCCTTGACGTCTTTCGGGTTCGGGCCCGTGAGATCGGGCGTCTGCAGGCCGATCGCGAAGGTCTCCAGGCAGCAGGCGCCGGCGTAGACCCAGGCCCGCGTCGCTTCTCCCAGCGTCGTCTCGATCTCCAGGTGGCTTTCGCCGCCGCGGCTGTCGCCCGCCATCGTGACGGTCGGGGCGCCTTTCAGAGCCTCCGACGGTACGAACTGCCCCGCGGCGGTCATGTTTTCGACGCCGAGCACGACTTCCTGGGAGGCCAGGAGGCGCTCGTCGACGACCCCTTTCATGCGTCGCGCGAAGAACGTCGACGCGTCTTTCGACAGAGCCTGGTACTTGGCCGCCGCGCCGAGCCGGGACGTCGGGACCGCGAACTCCCGTTCAGCCTCCGCGAAGAGCAGGCGCGCGGCCGTTTCCGGGGGGCCGCGCAACGCGCGGGCCAGGCGCTCGCCCAGCGCGAGGATGTTCGGCGGAGCGGCATCGCGCGCGTCGCCCTCCAGCGCGCGGTACATCTGGGCCGCGCGCGGCGGGGCCTTGAGCAGCTCGCACCACGACGCCGGCGTGACGTCGACGACCGGAACCGAGACGCGCTCGTCCGCGGCGGCGATCTCGAGCTCGTGCCCGGTGTTCCGCAGGATCTTCCCCGCGACCTCGACGCGGTTCCAGGCCTCGTCGAAGCGCTCGAGGCGGACGTCCTGTCCGGGCTTCAGCTTCGCGAAGACGAGGGGGATGTCGCGCTGGATCTCGGCCGCGATCCGCAGCGCCTCGAGGTCGGCCTTCTCGGCCCCCGGCGCTTTCTCCAGCTCCTTGAGCGCGGCGGCATAGTCGAGCGGCAGCGGCAGCTCGGCCAGCTTCTTGCGCCAGGCGAGGACCTCGGGGCCGGGATCGACCTCCACCGGGCTCGCCAGGATCTTCGCGAGCTCGTCGCGGACGGGCGCGACGCCCCACGCCTCCGCGCGGACCGCGAGGGCTTTCACCTCGGCCTGGGCGCCCTTCTTGCGGGCGGCGAAGAGCTTGTCCTTCACCTCGCTCCAGGCCTTGTCGAGGGCGAGGCGCGTCTCGGAGACCCGGGCCGCGGCGTCCGGCAGCTTCTCCAGCGCGGCGAGGGCCTCGCCGAACCGCTCCGCGGCCAGCGCCTCCTTCGCGCGGGCCTCGAGGGCTGCCCGCCGTTCCTTCAGCTTCTCCTTGATCGCCTCTTCGAGGCGCCGGGCGTCGGGTTCCATCGACGTCCCCTCGGCTTCCAGCAGGGCGCGCCGGGCGCGCTCGAGGCCGCCTTCGAGGTTGTCGGGCGAGGCCGCCACGAACCCGCGGGCCTCTTCGAGCAGGCGGCGCGCCGACGGCTCGCGGCTGACGGGCTTGGGATCCGGGCGAGGCTCGACGACCCGGGGAGGCGGCTCCACGACCGGCGTCGCCGCCACGGGGGACGGGGCTGGCTCCTCCCGCCGAGGCGGATGCTTGGGGCCGCCCGCCGCCAGGATGCCCAGGAGGAGGACGGCCAGGATGCCCCCGACGGCCGCTACGATCACGCCGACGGGGGCCTTGGCCGGGCTGCCGGGGGTCACCCCGGCCCGCGGGGTCTTCGCGAGGCGGGGAATGGCCGAATCGCTCACCTTGACGGCCTTGGGGGTCGGCGGGGGATGCACGGGCGCGCAAGCGGCGCAGAAGATATGGTCTTCGTGCCGGACCGCGGTCCCCTTCTCCAGATCCCGGGTTCGCAGAAGGGTCTTGCAGGCGCCGCAGTAGAAGATTTCCTGTCCCATGGGCCCGAGCAAGTATACGACGTTTGGAACCTCGAACGGAAAGCCGACAAAAATGTCGGCCGGGCGACAATCGCGGGGTTCCGTCGAGGGGGGCGGGCCGGGCACGGCGCTTGCTTTGACGGGGGTGGCCTAGGAGGACGTTTATGAGCCCGCTCCTGCCCGAGTACACGCCCGGACCGACCGATTCGACCGCCTTCTACCCCGCCACGGACGCGTTCCGGCCGCGGCCGTCGCGCGAACGGGCGCTCCGGCAGCGCCAGGCCCAGGTCCAGCTCACGCGGCCCCGGGCCCCGGGCGCGACCGACCTGGGCTCCGCCCTGCGGGAGATCACCCGGGTCGCCGCCGAGGCGCTGGAGGTCGAGCGGGTCAGCATCTGGCTCTTCAACGCGGACAAGACCGCCCTGCGGCTCCAGACGCTCTTCCTGCGGAGCGCGGGCCGGCACACGGAGGGGGTCGAGCTCAAGGTGTCCGACTACCCGGCCTATTTCAAGGCGATCCGCGATAACGAGGTGGTGGCGGCCCACGACGCCCAGCGGGACGCGCGGACCCGGGAGTTCACCCAGGGCTATCTGGCGCCGCTGCGGATCACGTCCATGCTGGACGCGCCCCTCTTCCTGGAAGGCGGGATCGCCGGGGTCGTCTGCAGCGAGCAGGTGGGCCCGCCCCGGATCTGGAACGACGACGAGCAGACCTTCGCGGTGACGATCGCCAGCCTCGTGACGCTCGCGATCGGCCAGGAGAAGCGGCGCGAGGCGGAGGCGGCGCTGGCGACGAGCGAGCTGCGCTACCGGCTGGTGGCGCGCGCGACCGGCGACGTCATCTGGGACTGGGACCTCCTGACGGGCGGGGTCAAGTGGAACGACGCCCTGTCGACCGTCTTCGGCCACGCGATGACGGACGTGGAGCCCGACGCGCGCTGGTGGTTCGCGAACGTCCACCCCGACGACCGCGACCGCGTCCGGACCTGCCTCAAGCACGTCATCGACGGCGGCGGCGACTGGTCCGACGACTACCGCTTCCGGCGCGGCGACGGCTCGTACGCCCACGTGTTCGACCGCGGGACGGTGATCCGCGACGCCGCGGGCCGCCCCGCGCGGATGATCGGCGCCATGATGGACCTGACGGCCCGCAAGGAGTCCGAGCGGGCCCTGCGCGAGGCCCAGGAGCGCCTGCGGGAGCTCGCCGAGAACATCCAGGAAGTGTTCTGGCTGCGCGACGTCAAGAGCGGGCGCTTCGTGTACGTGAGCCCCGCCTTCGACGGCATCTGGGGCCGTCCGCGCCAGGCGCTGCTCGAGAATCCCGACGTGTGGGCCGACTCCCTCCATCCGCAGGACCGCGCGCGCGTGCTGGCGGGCGCCCAGCAGTCGACGCCCTACGGCGGCGAATTCGCCGAGTACCGCATCGTGCGGCCCGACGGCTCGGTCCGCTGGATCCGCGACCGCGCCTTCCCCGTGCGCAACGAGAAGGGCGAGATCTACCGCATGGCCGGGGTCGCCGACGACATGACGACCCGCAAGGCCGGCGAGGAGGCCCTCCGCTTCCAGAAGTGCCTGCTCGAGGCCCAGACCGAGGCGGCGCAGGACGGGATCCTCGTCGTGTCGGGCGAAGGCAAGGTGATCTCCCACAACCGGCGGCTCTCGAAGCTCTGGGAGATTCCGGCGGACGTCGTGGCCTCCGCGTCGGAGCAGTCCATCCTGAACTTCATCCTCGGCAAGCTGGCGCATCCGAAGGAGTTCCTCGCGCGCGTGCGGCACCTGCACAATCATCCCGACGACGTGTCCGCCGAGGAGGTGCTCCTGTCCGACGGCCGGGTCTTCGACCACTACACCGCGCCCGTCCTCGCGCAGGGCCGCGGCTTCTACGGCCGCGTCTGGTTCTTCCGGGACGTGACCGCCCGCAAGCGCCTCGAGGCGCAGCTCCGCCAGGGCCAGAAAATGGAGGCCATCGGGCGCCTGGCCGGCGGCGTGGCCCACGACTTCAACAACCTGCTCACCGCGATCCTGGGCTACAGCGACGTCCTCGCGTCCAAGCTGGCCGGCAACGAGGGGCTGCTGGCGGACCTGGCCGAGATCAAGCAGTCGGGCGAGCGCGCGGCTTCGCTGACGAGCCAGCTCCTCGCCTTCAGCCGGCAGCAGACGGTGCAGCCCAAGGTGCTCGACCTCAACCGCGTGGTCGTGAAGATGGAGAAGATGCTGCGCCGCCTCATCGGCGAGGACGTCGATCTCCGCACCGAGCTGGCCCCGAAGCTCTGGAGCGTCAAGGCCGACGCCGTGCAGATGGATCAGGTCCTCATGAATCTCTCGGTGAACGCGCGCGACGCCATGCCGCGCGGCGGCCGCCTCACGATCGAGACCCGGGATGTCGTGATCGACTCCGCGTTCGTCCAGGAGCATCCGGGCGCCGCGACCGGGCCGCACGTCCTGATCCGGGTGTCGGATACGGGGATGGGCATGCGCAAGGAGGTCCTGGCCCACTGCTTCGAGCCCTTCTTCACCACGAAGGAGGCCGGCAAGGGCACCGGGCTGGGCCTGGCCACGGTCTACGGGATCATCAAGCAGAACGGCGGCTACGTGGGCGTGCGCAGCGAGGAAGGCCGGGGGACGTCGTTCGAGATCTACCTCCCGCGGGTCGCGGAAGCCCCCTCGGGCGCGAGCGACACGGTCGCCCTGCCCTGCATCCCGGGCAGCGGGCGGGTCCTGCTCGTCGAGGACGAGGCCGTCGTGCGCCGGCTCGTGCGCCAGACGCTCAAGAACTACGGTTACAACGTCGTGGAAGCCGTGAACGGCGTCGAGGCCCTCAAGGTGGTGACCGAGGACGCCGGCGCCTTCGACCTCGTCATCACCGACCTGGTCATGCCCGAGATGGGCGGCCGCGACCTGGCCCTCAAGCTGCGCGAGCGCTGGCCCGAGGTGCCCGTGCTCTACATGTCCGGCTACACCGAGGACGCCGCCATCCGCCAGGGCGGCCTGGAGTCGGACGCGATCCTCCTCCACAAGCCGTTCTCGCCGAACGAGATGCTGAACAAGGTCCGCAAGTCCCTGCAGCTGGCGACGCGCGGGAAGGCGGCGGTGCGCAACTAAGTAGCGGGTACCAGGTACCGGGTACCAGGCATCCCCGCCTACCCCCCCCCGGGGGGGGGCGACTCTCCGGTACCTGGTACCCGGTACCTGGTACCTCAGAAGGAGGCGCTGAGGGAGAGCGCGATGTAGGGGGCGGAATCGGTCGTCACTTCGTCGATGTCGTTGCCGTTCTTCGCCTCGATGATGTACTCCTGCCAGAGGTCGAGGCCGACATGCAGGCCGGCCCAGACCGTCTCGCTCGGCGTCCACTTCACGCCCACTTCGAAAGAGACGCGGTCGTCCTGCACGACGCCCTCCGTCACGAACGAATCCTCGTCGAGGCGGAAGCGGCGCAGCCAGTAGTGGACGCGCGCCTCGGCCGCCCAGGCCGGGTCGAGCTGCCGCGACAACGTGAGCGTGAACGCCGAGCGGTTCTCGGTCTTCACCCGCCAGTCCGGGGCGAACTTCCAGTCGATCTGCGGCACCAGGAAGAAATAGGGGCTTTCCTCGATCCGCGTCACGCCGCGCAGCGCCGCCCCGAGCATGAAGTCGGGCCCCGAGTTGTAGAGCAGCCCGATCCCGCCGCCGAACGACAGGCCGTCGCTCTTGTCCGCGCCCTTCTCGAACGAGTCGTAGATCGAGCCGTAGACGAGGCCGTACCAGGTCTCGTTGAAGAAGCGCATGTAGACCAGGTCGCTGCGGAAGATGTAGACGTCCTCCCAGAGGTCCGCCGTCGTGTCGCTGAAGTCGTAGCGGACGTAGTCCATGCCGTTCTGCAGCAGCAGCATGTCCTGCCGGGACAGGAACTGGCGGAGGTCGAACGAGAACTTCCCGTGGTAGATCGCGACGTCCCCCTCGTCCTCGAGGTCCGCCGCGAAGCGGTAGGTGTCCCAGGTGAAGAACGTCACCTGCGTGGGGTTGGGGTCCTTTTGCTGGACGAGCGACAGAACCAAGAGGAGGATCATGGCGTTGGATTATAGTCTCGGAGATTGAACATGCGCTTAATTTGCCTCCTGCTCCTCCTGACGCCCGACGGCGAACGCGACAACAACCAGGACAACGTCCGGCCCATCCCCCCGCCGGGCGTCGCCGTGCCCGACGCCGACAAGGCCCAGCTCGAGGCGGGGCTCAAGGAGTTGCGCGCGGCCATCGACGGCCTGACCGAGCCCAACGCGGACCTCAAGGCGGACGTCGAGATCTTCCACAAGGCCGTGCACTGGGCGCTGCGCTACAACGAGATCTTCAACGTGAGGGAGATTCCCATCGCCAGGGAGCTGCTGAAGGCGGGGATGGAGCGCGCGGAATCGCTCAAGAACGGGCTGTCGCAATGGACGTCGTCGCCCGGCCTCATCCCGAAGGGCTACGTCTCGAAGATCGACGGCTCGGTCCAGCCCTACGGCCTGGTGGTCCCGGAGAGCTACGACGGCGTGAAGAAGGTCCGGCTCGACACCTGGTTCCACGGGCGCGGCGAGACGCTGTCGGAGCTGAGCTTCATCGATCAGCGGAGGAAGTCGAAAGGGGAATTCACCCCGCCCGACACGATCGTGCTGCACCTCTACGGCCGCTACTGCAACGCGAACAAGCTGGCCGGGGAGGTCGACCTCTTCGAAGCGCTCGAGAGCGTGAAGCGCCAGTACAAGATCGACGAGGACCGGATCGTGGTGCGCGGCTTCTCGATGGGCGGCGCGGCGTGCTGGCAGTTCGCGGTCCACTACGCGGACCAGTGGGCGGCGGCGGCCCCGGGGGCCGGGTTTTCGGAGACGCCCGACTTCCTCAAGGTCTTCCAGAAGGAGACGCTGAAGCCGACGGACACCGAGCAGACGCTCTGGCACCTGTACGACTGCACCGACTACGCGGCGAACCTGGTCAACCTGCGGACGGTGGCGTACAGCGGCGAGATCGACAACCAGAAGCAGGCGGCCGACATCATGGAAAAGGCCATGAAGGCCGAGGGCCTGGAGCTGACGCACATCATCGGGCCGAAGACCGGCCACAAGTATGAGCCCGAGGCGAAGAAGGAAGTCAGCCGGCTCATCGACGAGGCCGCGGCGAAGGGCCGCGATCGCTTCCCCAAGAAGATCCGCTTCACGACGTGGACGCTGAAGTACAACCGGATGCACTGGGTGACGGTCGACGGCCTCCAGGAGCATTGGAAGCGCGCGCGGGTGGAGGCGGAGATCAAGGACAAGGACATGGTCGTCACGACCGAGAACGTCAGCCAGTTGACCTTGGATTGGGAGACGGCCCGCCTGGGCTACCCGAACAAGGTGCTGATCGACGGCCAGGATTTCGTGGATCGCTGGCCCGTCAGCGAGAAGCTGGCCGTGCGAGTCCGGAAGGTGAACGGCAAGTGGGAACGAGGCGAGCTCGGCGGCCTCCGCAAGAAGCACGGCCTGCAGGGGCCGATCGACGACGCCTTCATGGACAGCTTCATCTTCGTGAAGCCGACGGGCACGGCGAAGAACGCGCAGGTCCAGGCCTGGGTCGAGAAGGAGCTCAAGCACGCGATCGATCACTGGCGCGGCCAGTTCCGCGGCGATGCGCGCGTGATCGACGACACCGCCGTGACCGACGAGCACATCGCCAAGAGCAACCTCGTGCTGTGGGGCGACGCGGCGAGCAACGCGATCATCGCGAAGGTCGCGGACCAGCTGCCCAAGCTCGCGGTCACGGCGGAGACGCAGGTCCCCCTGATGATCTACCCGAACCCGTTCAACCCGAAGCGCTACGTCGTGCTCAACAGCGGCTTCACCTTTCGCGAGTACGACTACCTGAACAACGCGCGGCAGGTGCCGAAGCTGCCGGACTGGGCGGTCGTCGACGTCACCACCCCGCCCAACTCGCGCTGGCCCGGCAAGGTCGAGGTCGCGGGCTTCTTCGATGAGAACTGGAAGCTGAAGGCTAAATGAAGTGTTGACGTTCTGACGCGGTCATTTCGTCAACACTTGATAGGACGCCTATGCCGCTGCTCCTCCTGCTCGCTCTGACCCAGGCACGTGTTGACGAAATGACCGCGTCACTTCGTCAACAGACGAAGACGATCCCGGGGCCCGGCGTCCCGATTCCCGAGGCGGACCGCGCCGAGCTGCGAAAGGCCGTCGACGACCTCGGGGGCGCGAACGACCCGGACAACCTGATCGTCCGCAAGGCGATCGACTGGGCGCTGCGCTACGACGAGTTCCTGGACGCGAAGGACGTCGCCGCCGCCAAGCGGCTCCTGACGGAGAAGCCCAAGCCCGGCCTCGCGACGCACGCCTATCGCTCGAAGATCGACGGCTCGCTCCAGCCGTACGGGATGGTGCTGCCGGCGAATTACGAGCCGGGGCGCAAGTACCGCCTCGACTTCTGGCTGCACGGCCGCGACGAGAAGCTGACCGAGCTGCGCTTCCTCGATCAGCGGAGGAGGTCGCCGGGCGAGTTCACGCCGCCCGACACCCTGGTGCTGCACCTCTACGGGCGCTTCTGCAACGCGAGCAAGTTCGCGGGGGAGGTCGACCTCTTCGAAGCGCTCGACGACGCGAAGAAGCGCTACTCGATCGACGAAGAGCGGATCTGCGTGCGCGGCTTCTCGATGGGCGGGGCGTCGGCCTGGCACATCGGGGCGCATCACGCCGGGCTCTGGGCGGCGGTCGCGCCCGGCGCCGGCTTCGCGGAGACGCCGGTGTACGCGCGGATGTTCGACGACCCGGTGAAGCCGACGGATTACGAGCAGAAGCTCTGGCACTGGTACAACGCGACGGACTACGCGATCAACCTGCGGAACACGACGGTGATCGCGTACAGCGGCGAGCTCGACAAGCAGAAGGCGGCGGCCGACACGATGGTGGCGGCCGCAAAGGCGGAGGGCTTCGAGTTCCCGCACGTGATCGGCCCGAAGACCGAGCACAAGTACGAGCCCGAGGCGAAGAAGGAAGTCGCGCGCCTCGTCGACGCCGCGGCCGCGAAGGGGCGGACGCCGTCGGAGCTGGTGCGTTTCACGACCTGGACCCTGCGCTATCCCACGATGAAGTGGCTGACCGTGCACGGACTCGAGAAGCACTGGGAGCGGGCGCGGCTCGAGGTGGCGCTGGATGGCGGCCGCGCCGTGGTCCTCAAGGCCGAGAACGTGACGAGCTTCCGTATCGCGGCCAACATCAAGCAGATCGACATCGACGGCCGGCCCCTCTCGAGCGACGGCTGGTGCAGCAAGCTCAACGGGCGCTGGGAGGCGAAGCCGCTCGACGGGCTCCGCAAGCGGCCGGGCCTGCAGGGGCCGATCGACGACGCGTTCATGGACGGCTTCGTCGTCGCCGCGCAGGGGCAGGGCTTCAAGGAAGCGGCGGAGGCGTGGCGGCGCACGATGCGAGGCGACTTCCCCGCCGGCGCGGACGACGGCAAGAGGAACGTCGTGTACTTCGGCGACTACACGCATCCGAAGGTCGCCGAGATCGCGAAGCGCGCGGGCTTCACGTGGGATGCGTCCGGGGTCTCGGTCCACGGGAAGACGTATCCGGGCCACACGCTCGCGCTGATCTACCCGGACGGGAACCGCTACATCGTGCTGAATTCCGGCTTCACCTGGGCGGAAAACGCGGCGGCGAGCAACTCGCGCCACGTCCCCCTGCTGCCCGACTGGGCGATCATCGACCCCAAGGCGACCGGGAAGATGTCTCAGCGCGTCGCCGCGGCGGGCTTCTTCGACGAGGAGTGGAAGCTCA
>DASVNH010000205.1:0-38926 GCA_036383955.1 Planctomycetota bacterium
CCCTGGCTCTTCGCGGAGCTGGCCCACGTCCCGGCCGCGAACTTCGTCATCGTGAACGGCACGGGCTCCCACCGCGAGAACACGCCGGCCGAGCTCGAGAAGATGGTCGGGAAGGACGTCGCGAAGACCTACCGCGTCGTCAACCACACGGCCCACGACCCGAAGACGCACGCCTTCGCCGGCAAGACGAAGGAGGGCCTGCCGATCCACTACAACAAGGACTACGTCGAGGCCGACAAGCGGATCGTGCTGGGCTTCATCGAGCCCCACTTCATGGCCGGCTTCTCCGGCGGCTACAAGGGCATCTTCCCGGCCGTCGCGGACATCGACGCGATCATGCACTACCACCGGGCGGCGGTGATCGCCGACCCGCGCAGCACCTGGGGCGTCCTCGAGGGCAACCCGACCCAGGAGCAGATCCGCCACAACGGCTCGCTGCTGCCCGTCCACTTCTGCGTCAACGTCACGATCAACAAGGACCGCAAGATCACCGGCTTCTACTGCGGCGACCCGCTCGAGGCCCACCGCCAGGGCTGCGCGTACGCCAAGCGCACCGCCATGGTCGCCTGCCCCAAGCCCTACCCCATCGTCGTCACGACCAACGGCGGCTACCCGCTCGACCAGAACCTCTACCAGGCGGTCAAGGGGATGTCGGCCGCCGCCCAGATCGTGAAGGACGGGGGCTTCATCCTCGCCGCTTCCCGCTGCAACGACGGCTTCCCCGCCCACGGCAACTTCAAGAAGCTGCTCCACGACCACCGGACCCCGAAGGCCGTGCTCGACACCATCCTCGCCCCCGGCTTCTCGATGTACGACCAGTGGGAGGCCCAGCTGCTCGCCATGATCGTCCTGAAGGCCCCGACCGGGCTTTACAGCGAGATTCCGGCCGACGACGTCCGCCGCGCCCATCTCGAGCCCGTGGCGGACGTCAACGCCCGCCTCGACGCCGAGATCAAGAAGCTCGGCTCCGACGTCCCCATCGCCGTCCTCCCCGAAGGCCCGATGACCATCCCGTATTTGGCCAGTTAACGTTGAGGCGACGCCTCAACGTTAACTTTGCTAAACTGTCGCCATGGAGACCAACCCCATCGCCGCGGAGGCGATGAAGAAGATCGTCGCCGCGCTGATGAAGGTGCGCACCCAGGCCGTCGCGATCGGCGACGCCGCGCACGTCGCCCATGGCTGCGCGCGCGACATCCAGAACGTCGACCTCCTCTGCAACACCGGAGAGCGGTATCGGCTGGCGATCCTCGCGGCCGCCAAGAAGGAAGGTCTGACGCCGACGGAGGCGCCGGCCGGCCTGCTGCGCCTGACCTACAAGACGGTGTCCGTCCGGATGCTGGAGGCCGTCTCGCCCTTCCACCGCCTCGTCCTCTCCCGCGCCGAGCCGGGCGTCGTCCTCGGGGTCCGCTCGTTCGTGGCGACGCCCGAAGACCTCATCCTCCTGCGGACCGCCTCCGAGGCTCCGAGCGACAAGGCGAGCGTCCTCGAGCTCATGCGCCTCAAGACCGGCAAGCTCGACGCCGACTACCTCAAGGCCCAAGCGGAGGCCGTCGGAAAATTCGAAAAGCTCAAGGTCCTCTGGAAAGAGTCCCAGACGTAATCTCTCCCCGCCTGCCGCTTATAGTCGGATGATGAACATGCTTTCGCTCGCCCTGACCCTGGCCCTCGCGCAGGAGACGCCGGACGTCGTGATCTACGGCGGCACCTCCGCCGCGATCGTCTCGGCGGTCCAGCTGAAGAAGCTGGGGAAGTCGGTCGTCGTCGTCAGCCCGGACAAGCACCTGGGCGGGCTGTCGGCGGGCGGCCTCGGCTTCACGGACACGGGCAACAAGGCGGTGATCGGCGGGCTGTCGCGCGACTTTTACCACCGGGTCTACGAGTACTACCAGAAGCCGGAGACCTGGACCTGGCAGAAGCGCGAGGACTACGGCAACAAGGGCCAGGGCACGCCCGCGATGGACGGGGCGAACCGGACGATGTGGATCTTCGAGCCGCGGGTGGCGGAGGCGATCTTCGAGGACTACGTCCGCGAGTTCAAGATCCCGGTCCACCGCGACCGCTGGCTCGACCGCAAGGCCGGCGTGAAGAAAGAGGGCGACCGGATCGTCTCGATGGCGACGCTCGACGGCGCGGTGTGGCGCGCGAAGATGTTCATCGACGCGACGTACGAGGGCGACCTCCTGGCGGCGGCGGGCGTCTCGTATCACGTCGGCCGCGAGGCGAACGCCGTCTACGGCGAGACCTGGAACGGCAATCAGGTCGGCATCCTCCACCACGGCCACCATTTCAAGAAGCCGATTTCGCCGTACGTGGTCCCCGGCGATCCCAAGAGCGGGCTGCTGCCGGGCGTCGACGCCTCCGCCCCGGGCACGCGCGGCGAGGAGGACAAGCGCGTGCAGGCCTACTGCTACCGGATGTGCCTGACGAACGACCCGGCGAACCGGGTCCCCTTCCCCAAGCCCGAGGGCTACGACCCGGCGCGCTACGAGCTGCTCGCCCGCGTCTTCGCGACGGGCTGGCGCGAGCACTTCGGGAAGTTCGATCCGATCCCCAACCACAAGACCGACACCAACAACCACGGCCCCTTCAGCACGGACCACATCGGCGCCAACTTCGACTACCCCGAAGCTTCCTACGAGCGCCGCCGCGACATCCTCAAGGACCACGAGAACTACCAGAAAGGCCTGATGTACTTCCTGGCCAACGACCCGAAGGTGCCGGAGGATGTCCGGACCGCCGTCGCCAAATGGGGCCTGCCCAAGGACGAGTTCAAGGACAACGGGAACTGGTCGCACCAGATCTACGTGCGCGAGGCCCGCCGCATGGTCGGCCAGTACGTCATGACGGAGCTCGACTGCCTCGACAAGCGCCCCACGCCCGACTCGGTCGGCATGGGGTCGTACACGCTCGACTCCCACAACGTCCGCCGCTACGTGACCCCCGAGGGCACCGTCCAGAACGAGGGCGACATCGGCGTCCACTGCCCGCGCCCGTACGAAGTCGCCTACGGCTCCCTCGTCCCGAAGAAAGGCGAGGCCGCCAACCTGCTCGTTCCGGTCTGCCTCTCGAGCTCGCACATGGCCTACGGCTCCATCCGCATGGAGCCGGTGTTCATGGTGCTCGGGCAGTCGGCGGCGACGGCCGCCGCGATGGCGATCGACGACAAGATCGCGGTGCAGGACGTCCCGTACGCCAAGCTCCGCGCGAAGCTGCTCGAGGACGGCCAGGTCCTCGAGTACAGCGGCGGCGCGGCGGGCGCCTCGCTCGGCGGCGAGAAGCTGAGCGGCATCGTGGTCGACGACGTCAAGGGCAAGGCCACGGGCGAGTGGACGCTGAGCCACGCCCAGTCGCCTCACGTGGGCGACGGCTACCAGCACGACGGCAACGAGAAGAAGGGCGAGAAGAAGCTGCGCTTCGAGATCCCGCTCCCCAAGGCCGGCACCTACGAGGTCCGCCTCGCCTACACGCCGAACCCGAACCGGGCGACCAACGTGCCGGTCACGGTCGGGACGAAGGTCGTGCACGTCAACCAGCGGAAGGCGCCGGACGTCGAGAAGGTCTTCGCCTCGCTCGGCGCGCACGAGTTCGGGGCGACGGCGGTCGTCGAGATCTCCAACGCCGGCACCGACGGCTTCGTGGTCGTCGACGCGATTCAGCTCGTGGAGAAGTAGCTCTCCGGGATCCCCGACAGGGCGTCCTTGGTCCCGAAGAGCAGCACCGCGTGGCCGGTCTGCAGGATCGTGGTGACGATCTCGACATCCCCCGGAAGCAGGTCGCGGGTCCAGCCGATGACCAGGTCGGGATCCATGCGCAGGGCCCGGCGGGCCCCCTCGGCGAACGGCGGCCGCACGACGGCGTGGTTGTAGCGCTCGGCCAGCGCCAGGATCTCCGCCTCGCGCTCGGGCTTCACCAGCAGCAGCGACGGATACGTCAGCTTCTCCAGGCCCAGGGCCAGCGCCAGGACGTCGGGCGGATGCAGCGCCAGCTTGATCGCCTCGACTTCCTTCGCGTCGAGCTGGATCCGCTTCACGACCGACGCGAGGAGATCCTCGCCGGCCTCGCGGAAGAACGCGTCCAGGTCGTCCTCGGACGCCCCGCCCGCCCAGAGCGCGTGGGCCGCGCTTTCCAGGATGCCCTCCGCCGTCAGCGACGGAAAATCCATCCGGATCTTCTTCTGGGACGTCGCGCGCGTCCACGGCGGCGGCGCGGGGAGGGCGAAGGGATCGACGTCCTCCGGCCAGCAGGAGGCGACCGCGTGCACGAACGGAACGACTTTTTCCCAGGCGCCGAGCCAGACCTCCGGGACGACGTTGAACAGCGCCTCGGGACGCTCGCCCGTGCGGGCCCAGACGCCGCGATTCGCGGTCCAGCGGAGGAGGTCGGCCACCACCCCGTCCACCGGGCGCGCGGCCTCGGCGATGGCGGCGATGACGGCGGGGCCGTCGACCGGCCCCTCGAGGCACCAGCCCTGGACCCAGATGTGGAAGCGCCGGTCCTTCATCGCGAAGAGGCACTCGCCGAGGGCCCACTCCACGCGCTCGGCCGGCGACAGGAGGTCGCGGGCCTCCGCGAGCGACATCCCCGTGCCCGCCCCCAGCTTGGCGTCGACCCGTTCGCGCAGGACCCGCGGCTCGCGCAGGGGTGTCAGATTCACGGTCAGTCCTTGCGCTTGTACCAGGAGCCGGCGAAGAGGCGGCGCGGGATGGAGAGGTCGACGCGCTGATCGGTGTCGTTGTAGGTGCTGAGGACCAGGAAGGCCCCGACCTTCGGGTCCGAGCCGGCGCCGAAAATCCGATAGCGCTTGCCGGTCTCCTTTTTCGTGACCGCCAGGAGCAGCAGCTCGTCGTCGATCGACCAGGTGCCCTCGTCGACTTCCTTCACGCGCCCGGCGGCGCCCACGGCCATGAGGGTCTTCTTGAAGGTCCCGTCGGCGCGGAGATCGAAGTAGGCGGCGGTCGCGATGGAGGCGTCGCCGGCGTAGGCGCCCGCGCGCGTGACGTAGCTGCCGTAGAACGCCGAGGATTCGCCCCAGTTTCCCGCGACGGCGGCGGTCGAGAAGAGGGGAACCTTCCGCTCCCCCGAGCCGGGGATGGCCGCGGACTCGAAGAGCGTGTTCAGGGCCTGGTCCAGCTCCTTCGTGCTCCCGAGGCCGAAATAGAACGCCAGGATCGGCACGCAGCGGTTGCCCCGCGCCAGCATGTACATCCCGCCGTGGTGCTGGACGCCGGCCTTGTTCTTGGCCGCGGAATCGATGTCGACGGCCACCGCCATCCCGGACTTCATGCGGCACATGAGCGGGAGGGGCACGATCGTGGTGTCGATCGCGGGCTTGACGTGCTCGGTCCAGGCGGCGAGGAACGCCTTCTGCAGGCTCTCCCCCAGGGGCCGGCTCGCCAGGATGAGCATCCGGTATTCGCGGTCGTCGTTCACGCCCCGCAGCAGCACGCCGCCGTCGAGCGTCTGGGCCGTCCAGCCCTCCGGCAGCTTGTAGACGAGGTCGATCTTGCCTTCGACGGCCTTCGGCGCGCCGTAGCCGCGCACCATCGCCGTGAACGGATCGGCGTACTTGTTCATCGTCTCGACGCTGTCCGAGACGACCAGCAGCATGGCTTCGTCTTCGCCTTTGCGGAGCACGACGGACTGCGCCATCAGCGTCTTTCCGTCTTTCTCGAGCGTGCCGATCACGACCTCGTAGTCCCACCCGCCGTCGTTCTTGGCGCGCGCCGGCTCGTGCAGCGGCTTGAACGTGCCGGCTTCCCCGAGCGTCGCCTTCGCCGCGTCGGTCAGGGCCTTCAACGAGCCGAGCTTGGCCTGCAGGTCGGGCACCAGGAGGGTGTAGAGCTTCCCGGCCGCGAGGTCTTTCGGGGCGGCGACGAACGCGCCCTCCTGCTTCCCGCCTTGCCAGCCGTCCGGAACGCGGAGCTCGTCCTTTTGCGCGAGCGAAAGGAGAGCGCCCAGAAGAAGGGTGGTCATGGGCGACAGTGTAGCACCCGCCGAACGACGAAACCCCAAATCCCAACTCCCAAAGACTCCGGAGTTTAGAAGCGGGTTGGGTACCTCCGGCCTTTGTAGAGACTCGGGTATGGGGAGTTGGGGTTTGGGAGTTGGGATTTCCTCAGCGCGGCCAGGTGATGTCCTTGAGCACCTCGAAGAGCTTGTAGTCGACGCCGCACTTCGCGCAGACCGTCTTCACCAGCGTGGGGACGTCCTGGCCGGAGGCCTTGAACGTCCAGCCGCCGGGGCCTTCCTCCGCCTTGAGGATGTCCTTGAGCTTGTCGCGGTTCTTCGCGACCTCCAGAGCCACCGTGACCTGGCCCTCGAGCTTGAGCGTGTTGAGCACGATCTGGTGGAAGCCTTCCTGGACCGGGGCCTTCTTGCCCGCGGCGCGCAGCTCGGAGAGCTTGATCGACGTCCCGGGCGTGAGCGTGAAGACGCCGTCCTTGACGGCGACATCCTTCATGCCCGGCATGGCCCGGAACTCCTTGGCGAGGGCCTGTTCCTCGTCCGGGGTGAGCTTGCGCGCGCCGCGGCCGTCCTTGGCTCCGGTGTCGTGCTGCATCAGGAACTTGATGGGCAGCGGCCGGTCCTGGAGGAGCGGCAGGAGGACCAGGAGGAAGGCGCGCATGGGTGCATCATAGCCCAAAGTTGATAAACTAACCCGCATGCCCAAGACGCTGAAGCGGCCCGCCCCGAAGCGCTGGAAGCCGACGGAGAAGGACTCGCCGATCCAGACCGGGCTCCAGGTCCCGTTCGAGATCGCCGACCTGCCGGCCACGAAGGGCGTCCCCTGCCCCTGCGGCTCCAGCCGGCGCGCCTTCATGCGCCCGGACAACCAGGTCTGCAGCGTCCACCTGGTCGAGATCAGCGTCAACGCGCGCACGCACTACCACAAGGGCTTCACCGAGACCTACTACTTCCTGGAAGGCGAAGGCCAGATCGAGCTCGACGGCAAGCTCTACCCGGTGAAGCCCGGCAACGCCGTCATGATCCGCCCCGGCACCCGCCATCGCGCCGTCGTCGGCGCGACCCCCATGAAGATCCTCAACATCGTCGTGCCGCCCTTCGACGCCCACGACGAGTGGTTCGACTGAGCGATGCCCGTCCACGCGTGGTTCCCGACCCTGGTGCTCGACGCCCCTCTCGGCGGTCCCCGCCCCCGCCCCTTCCTCCGCGCGCTGCTCGAGGACTGCCGCCGCGTCCGCGCCAACGACGCCGAAGGCCGCGCCTGGTCCAAGAAGCACTATCCCGGAGGCTTCACCTCCTACGCGACGCTCTGCCGCCTGAACCGGATGTTCTCGCTCTTCATGGAGCTCGAGAAGCGCGTCGACGTCCACGCGCGCGCCTTCGCCCGGAAGCTCGACTGGAAGATCGACTTCCGCCGCCTCCGCATGACCGACTGCTGGGTCAACTTCATGCCCCGGCACGCGACCCACGGGCTGCACCTCCACCCCCAGTCGGCGATCAGCGGCACCTACTACCTCCAGACCCCCGCCGGCTGCCCGGGCCTGCGCCTCGAAGACCCGCGGCTCGACCGCTTCATGGCCGCGCCGCCCCGCCGCGCCTCCGCCCGCTCCGCCAACCAGGTCCACGTCGTCTACCCCGCCCGCGCCGGCCACCTCATCCTCTTCGAAAGCTGGCTGCGCCACGAGGTCGCCGCCAATCCGACGTCCGGCGAACGCGTCAGCGTGAGCTTCAACTACGCCGTCGTCTGACATGATCCTCACGGTCACCGCCAATCCCGCCCTGGACTACTCGCTGCGGGTGGACGACATCCCCCTCGGCCGCCGCGCCCGCTACCGCGACGCGACGATCGATCCCTCCGGCAAGGGCGTCAACGTCGCCCGCATGGTCCACCGCCTCGGCGAGCCCGTCTTCGCCCTCGCCCTCGCCGGCGGCGCGACCGGCACGATCCTCGCCGAAGGCCTCGTCCGCGAGGGCGTCCCCCACGAGCTCGTTCCCGTCTCCGCCCCCACCCGCATCAACGTCACCCTCCTCTCCGGCCCCGACGGGACCGCCACCCACTTCCACGGCGCCGGCGCCGGCGTCACGGCGGAGGAAGTCGACCGCCTTCGCGGCCGCGCGCGCGACCGCCTCCGCGGCGCCCGCCTGCTCGTCGTCTCCGGCAGCCTGCCTCCGGGGATGCGGCCGGCTGACATCGGCGACCTCGTCCGCCTGGCGCGGGAGGCCGGCGTGCCCGCCATCGTCGACGCGGAAGGCGAAGCCCTGGCGTCGGCCGTCGCCGCCGGCGCCTCGCTCGTGAAGCCCAATCTCGCCGAGGCCCGCGGCTTCCTCGGCCGCGACCTCGGACCGCTCGAGGCCGCCCGCGAGATCGCGAGCCGGGGCGTCGAGACCGTCGTCGTCACGATGAGCGGCGACGGCGCGGTGGCCGTCCGGGGCGGCCGGGCCTGGAAGGTGGAGCCGCCTCGCGAAGGGGTCGTGCGGGCGGTCGGGGCGGGCGATTCGTTCGCGGCGGGCCTGGCGACGGGCCTTTCCCGGGGCCTCGACTTCCCCGAGGCGCTTCGCCTCGCGGCCGCCGCGGGCGCCGCCACCGCCCAGTCCCCCGGCACGAGCCTCGGGCGCGCGGAAGACGTGAAGCGTTTGCTGCCCGGCGTCGTCGTGACGGCCTTGTAACTCCCCAGGCGTCGCCACCCCCCGGGGGGTACGGGGGGATCCCTTGGGATTTGGGAGTTGGGGGTTGGGATTTCGCCGCTAGGCGGAGACGTCCTGGATCGCGTTGAGGATCTCCCGGACCTGGAAGGGCTTCCCGATCGTCCGGCGGATGCCGCAGCGCTCCGACTCGTCGGGATCCAGGTGCTGCGCCGCGTTGGACACGGCGATGACCGGGACGTCGAGCCCTCGCTCGACCAGGTGCCGCGCGATGTCCAGGCCGTCGCCGTCCGGCAGCTTGAGGTCGAGGAACAGGACGTCGATGGGCCCCGCGTCCAGCGCGCGGACGGCCGCCGCGACGCTGGAGGCGCCGACGGCGTGGTGGCCGGCGGAGCGGATGAGGTTGCAGAGGAATTCCTGGATGTCCTCGTGGTCCTCGACGACCAGGACGCGGCGGGGGGATTCGGACTTGGGCTCCTCCTCGCAGACGACGATGGGCACGGCGCCCGGGAGGCTCTCGAGGAACGTGGCGGCGTAGCGGCTGCCGTCGACGAGCACCGGCCGCGGCTCCGTCCGCATGACCAGCGCGGTCAGGTCCTTGAACAGGCCCATGAGGGAGCCGCCCAGCCGCGCCAGGTTGGTCAGGACGATGACCGGGCGGCTCTTGCGCGCGGCGGCCTTGGCGAGCGCTTCCGAGAGCTCGGCCAGCACGTCGCCTCCGACGCGCCCCGCGCAGTCCACCCGGATGAAATGTTGGGATGGCGGAGTCATGGAAACGTCGAGAATGCTCTCGGTGAAACGGCAAGTCAACTCTTATTGAACCTCGCTCTCGCTCTTGATTTTGCGGTATATGTCACACGCGGCGCGAAACGCGGCGTCCGCCGCGGCGCGCTCGGCCGGCGCGACGCTCCCCTGCCGCACGCTCCAGAGCCGGCGGATCGCCCCCGCGCACCAGAGGGCGCTGGCCTTCGACGCCCGGATCGGCTTGCCGTCCACGATCACGTCCACCGGGTTCGTGTGCAGCTGCGGGAACTGCCGCAGCGCGACCCAGGAGGAGCGCTCGACGTCCGCCTCGAACTCCAGCGCGTGCTCCCGGTCGTCCGCCGGCACGAGCTTCGAGGCGACGGCGCGGCCGTTGACGACCAGCTCCACCAGCCGCCGCTCCATCGGCCGCAGCGCGCCCTCCCCCCGCAGATCGACCGTGTCGCCGATCCACCGACGTCCCTGGAGCGGCAGCAGGCCGCCGTAGGGCGTCTCGGCGGGGGTCGCCGCGCCGAACGCCACGACGGCCGCCACCTTCACCCGGCCCGCCTTCGCGAGGGCCACGGCATCGCCGGGACGCTTGCCCTCGACCGCGAACTCCAGCGCGTGCGCGTATCCGTCGGACACGTACGAGCGGCCGGCCTTGATGCCCGCGCACCAGGCGGCGTAGTCGATCCGCTCGATCTTCCCGAGCCTCACGTAGACCCTTCCCTGCCCGACCCGCGTGCTCGACATGCACGGGAAGTCGGTTTCCCCGCTGACCTTCAGCGGGAAGCCGCAGTTGAGCACGTGATACCACGCGTTCCACTCGGGGATCCGCGCCGTGTCCATGGAGCTCATGAAGTCGCACGCGCCGTTCGCGACCGTGACGAACATCTCCATCGCGCCGACGCTGTTCATCTCCGGGATCACCAGGTTCGGCAGCTCGTCCGCCGCGCGGTCGATCGCCGCCGCGACCTCCGCCTCCGTGCCGACGGCCCCCGGCAGCAGCCCCTTCTCCGCCTCGGCGGGCGTCAGGCGGCCGTCGCGGTCCGCGTCGAGCTCCTCCATCAGGCGCTTCGCGGCGCTCGGGGCGTCGACCTGCAGCCCGCTCGCGGAATGGGCGTAGCCCACGACGGCCCCCTGGGCCTTGGCCCAGGTCAGCACCGGCGTGGTCCAGGTGGGCCAGCCTTTCGCGCCCGCGGCGCCCGGGTAGATCTGATCCTTCAGGTTCAGCAGGCAGACGTGGCCGAGGGCCTGGGAGCCGAAGCCGCTGACTTCGACGTCGTACTTCAGCGCGGTGAACGGCTCGCTCAGGGGGTCGGCGCCCGGCGAGAAGAACTTCGCCTGGTAGTCGAACGACGGCCCCCAGGTGAGCACGCAGCCGACGTTGAGGCCCTCGCCCTTGACCTGGCGGAACATGTCGGGCGGATGGACGCCCTCGCTGGGCTTCGTGTAGTGCGCGCAGCCGGCGGCGTGGATGTGGTGGTCGCCCGACCAGAAGCCGCGCGCCCCCGGCTCGACCCAGCGCTCCAGGCGGACGTCGATCTCCCCCGGCACCGCGACTTCCCGGGTCAGCGTCCGGTACTCCGGGCCCCGCGACGCTTCCATCGTGAACACGCCCGGCGGGAGGAGCACGGTCTCGCCGTGGGCGCGGTAGATCTGCTTCTGGAAGAAGAAGTCCGGCGCGAGCCGCTTGGGCTGCGGCGGATAAATCCGCCCGGCCTTGTCGCGGAACGTGAAGCGTCCGGTGGTGGGCGCGCCGTCGACATCCCTCACGGACACCTTCACCTCGACGGCCGGACGGATGTCGAGAGCCGCCCGGACGGCGGCGCCTCCGAGCGAGAACTCGGCCTCTCGGGCCCCGGCGGCGGAGCTGTAGACGAGCGCGACGGCATACTCCACGCCGAGCCCGGAGAGCCGCGGGGTCATCGGCGCGTCCGTGAACGGCTCGACCTGCAGGAAGCGGTCGTCGCCGCGCGTGTTCTCGTTCTCGCGCAAGGCCGGCTGGCCCTGGCGCTTCATGCTGAGGGCGGCGACGCCCGCGTACACGGGCCCCGACTGGGGGCTGGCGACGGCCAGCGGCTCCCGGATGCCCTTGGGATTGACGACCTTGACCAGCAGCGGCGTCCAGCCCGCCTGCTGCAGCTTCAGAGGCGACGCCTCCGCCGTCCCGCCCAGGGTCACGCGGAAGGCCGTGAGCGGATCCAGGGCGGCCTGGATCTTCCGGGGATCGTCGCCGGCGGCGGCGAGGTCGACGGCCAGCGGCGCCCCGAGCAGCCCGAAAGCCTGGACGACGCGGGCGGCGTTGGCGGCGAGGGGCTGTCCCTCGACCTCCTGCGCCGCCGCCAGTACGATGACCCAGGCCATCACCGGCGGAACTCCCAAAACCCAACTCCCAAATCCCAAAGGGTCGCCCCCCCGCCCCCCCGGGGGGCACGGGGGGATGCCTTGGGAGTTGGGGATTGGGATTTGGGATTTCCGCGCACGGCTAGCTTCCCTCGGGCGACTCCGCGGCGATCTTCTTGTACTGCTCGATCGCCCAGTCGAAGGTCTTCTTGGCCTCGGCGCGCTCGGGCTCGGCGATGGCCTTCTCGCGGACGCGCCAGAGCTGCTGGATGACGCCCACGCACCACAGGGCGCCGCGGCGCGACGCCCGGATGGGCTTCATGTCGACCAGCACGTTCACGGGATTCGTGTGCATCTGGGGGAACTGCCGGAGGGCGATCCAGCTCGACCGCTCGATCTTCACGGTGAAGGCGAGCTCCTTGACCTGGTCGTCCGACGAGACGTCCTTCGACGCGACGACCTGGCCGTTGACGACGAGGTCGACGGTGCGACGTCCTCCCTGGGGGATGAAGCCGCCCGGCGCGAAGCCGAAGGTCTCGCGGGCGAAGGAGACCTTGGCTTTGACCGCCACGTCGCCGCCGCGGTCGAGCAGCAGCTCCTGCCCCGGCACCTTGCCCGCGACGGAGAACTCCAGCGGATGGGCGTAGCCGTCGGACACGTAGGAGCGGCCCTTCGCCAGGCCCTCGCACCACGCGGCGTAGTCGATCCGGTCGATCTTCCCCATCTGCACGTACACGCGGCCCTCGCCGACGCGCCCGCCGCTGACGCAGGGGAAGTCGGTCTCGCCGCTGGCCTTCAGCGGGATGCCGCAGTTCATGATGTGGTACCAGATGTTCCACTCCTGGTGGCGCTGGGTGTCCATGGCGCTGATGAAGTCGCAGATGCCCTGGATGGCGGTCACCGGGAGCTCCTGCGCGCCGATGCCGTCCATGTCCGGGATCGCGAAGTTGGGAAGCTTGGCCTTCACGCGGCCCACGCTGCGGGCGAGCTCCTCGTCCGAGAGGCTCCCGTCCGCGTCGGTGTCGGTCGTCGCGAAATCCTCCGGCAGCAGCGCCTTGGCCGCCTCCTCGCGCGTGCGCTTGCCGTCCTTGTTGGCGTCGATCTCGTCGGACAGGCGCTTGGCGGTCGCCGCGTCGTTCCGGATCTGCAGGCCGTTGGCGGAATGCGCGTAGCCGGTGACGGCGCCCTGCTTCTTGGCCCACTTCATGAGCGGGGTCGTCCAGGTCGGCCAGCCCTTGGTCTTGGTGCCGTCCGAGCCGGGATAGGTCTGGTCCGTCAGGTTGAGCAGGTTGACGTGGCCGAGGGCCTGCGAGCCGAAGCCGCTGACCTCGACGTCGTACTTCAGCACGGTGAACGGCTCGCTGAGCTTGTGGGCTTTCGCGTCGAAGAACTGCCGCTGGTACTCGTAGCAGGGGCCCCAGGTCAGGTTGCAGCCGACGTTCAAGCCCTCGCCCTTCACGTGCAGGAACATGTCCTCGGCGTGCACGCCCTCCGTGGGGCTCGTGTAGTGCGCGCAGCCCGCGGCGTGGATGTGGTGGTCGCCGCTGTAGAAGCCGTATTTGGAAGGCTCGACCCAGCGCTCCAGCTGGACCTCCACCACGGGCTGGCCTTCGGCGGGCACCGTGATCGTCTTCGTCCGGAGCTTGTATTCCGGGCCGCGCGTGTAGGCCATCGACAGCTCGCCGGGCGGGAGCAGCACGACGTCGCCGCTGTGCCGGTAGATCTGCTTCTGGAAGAAGAAGTCCGGCGCGAGCCGCTTGGGCTGCGGCGGATAGACCCGCCCGGCCTTGTCGGTGAACGTGTAGCGCGCGGTGGTGGGCTTGCCGTCGACGTCCTTCGCCACCAGCTTCACGGCGA
The DNA here is from genome assembly GCA_036383955.1 of Planctomycetota bacterium. Taxonomy (GTDB): domain Bacteria; phylum Planctomycetota; class MHYJ01; order MHYJ01; family JACPRB01; genus JACQFK01. The sequence continues at coordinate 13,558 of DASVNH010000205.1, forward strand.
TCGCGGGACGGACGTCGAAGAGCACCGGCGTCTCCGCCCGGAAGCCGAGATCCTGGGTGCCCTGGCCGACGTCGAAGCCGATCGTGGCCTCGCGCTTGCCGGCCTCGGTGGAATAGACGAGGGCGATCGCGTACTCCACTTTCAGGCCGCTGAGGCCGGAGGTCATCGGCGGCGCCTTGTGCATCTCGACCTGGAGGAAGCGGCCGGGGCCGCCCTTGGGGTTCTGGAAGCCGCCGCTCATGACGGGGCCGGACTGGGGGCTCGAGACGGCGAGGGCGGACTTGACGGGGCTGTCGTTGACGATTTTGACGAGGACGGGCGTCCAGCCGCTCTGCTGGAGGACGGCCTCGGCGGGCCCGCGCGCGACCTTGACGCGGGACTCCGGGTTGATGCCGACCACGAGGAGGACGCGGGGGTCGAGGGCCCGCTGGATCCGGGCGCCGTCCTGCCCGGCCTCCTTCAGGGCCGCCTGCGCGGCCGCGGGAAGGGGCGCGCCGAGGACGTCGAGGGCCTGCGCCACGCGTTCGACGTTGGCGGCGAGGGGCTGTCCCTCCACTTCGACCGGCTCGATCTGCTGGAGGGCGAGAAGCATCCAGAGCATCAGGTTAATCTCCCACCTTGACCGGGATCCCGCCCTGGGCCTTGCTGCGGTCCGCCGCCTCCATGAAGGCGAGGACCTCGAGCATCTCGTCTACCGGCACGGGCGTCTCGCCCGTGCGGAAGAACTTCACGATCTCCACGACCAGGGCCCGATAGTCGTTGCGGCCCTGCAGCGCGAGGGAGGCCTGCACGGCCTTGTCGCCGAACACGGTCAGCCCGTAGGTCTGCTTGCCCGCGCGGATCCCCCGGAACGTCCCCATGCGCCCGTCCTTCCAGCGGCCGACCACGACGTCCGTGCCCTCGGAGTTCGTCCGCGTCACGGTCTCGCAGCCCGGGCCCATGGCCGAATACAGCGCCTCCACCCCGTGGATGCCGTACCAGAAGAGGTCGGGGTGCGTCTTCTCGATCGGCGAGGGCGCGAAGGCCTCCGCCCCCTTGACCAGACCGACGGCCGCCGCGTCGCGGGCCTTGACCATCGTCTCGTAGTAGCGCACCGAGGAGGCCGAGAAGAAGGGCGTCCCGCTCTCCTTCGAGAGCCGCGCGATCTCCCGCGCGTCCTTCAGGCTTCCCGCCAGCGGCTTGTCGATGAAAACCCGCTTCTTCGCCGCGAAGACCGGCCGCGCCTGCTCGAGGTGAGGACGGCCGTCGACGCTCTCGAGGAGCACGACGTCCACCTTCTCGCAGAGCGCCGGGATGGAGTCGACGATCTCGACGCCCCACTTCTCCTTCAGCTCCGCCGCGAACTTCTCGACGCGGCCGGCGCTGGACTCAATGTCGGGGCTGCCGCCCTTGAAGGCGGCGACCACCTTGCAGCCCGGGACGTGGTCCTTCCCCTTGTCGTCGTTGAGCAGCTTGGTGAAGGCGATCACGTGGGACGTGTCCGTCCCGATGATGCCGACCTTCATCGGCTCCTGCGCCGCCAGGGTCAAAAGCAGAATCAGCATCGTTCAGCTCCCCGCGATGGCCGTGTCGGTCTGACGGGCCGCGTCGTCGTCCAGATACAGAACGGCGGCCGGGTGGGTCCTGAGGATGGTCGCCGGACATTCCGTCGACACCGCCCCCTGGAGCGTCCGCTTCACCGCCGCCGCCTTCCGCGGCCCGGGCACCACGCAGTGCAGCTCCTTGGCGGACAGCAGCGCGGGGATCGTCAGCGTCAGCGCGATCTTCGGCACCGCGTCGAAATTCGGGAAGCAGCCGTCGTTCACCTGCTGGACCCGGCAGGGCTCGTCGAGCTCGACGGCCTTCACCCACGCCGGATCCTTGAAGTCCGCCACCGGCGGGTCGTTGAACGCGATGTGCCCGTTCTCGCCGATGCCGAGGCAGCAGAGGTCGATCGGCTCCTCCTTCAGCAGCGCCGTGTAGCGGGCGCATTCGGCCGCGACGTCCTTCGCCCGCCCGTCCACGTAGTGCACCTGGGCGGGGCGGACGCGCTTGAAGAGAGCCTCCTTGAGCCAGAGCCCGAAGCTCTGTTCGGCGCCTTCCGGCAGGCCGATGTACTCGTCCATGTGGAAGGCGGTCACGGATTTCCAGTTGATCCCGTCCGCGCGGACGAGGGTGTCGAGGAGCTCCTGCTGCGAGGGCGCCGCCGCGAAGATCATGCGGACCCGCGGCTGATGCGCCAGGAGGACGCGGAGGCGGGTGGCGACGGCCTTCCCGGCGGCCTCGCCCATCTCCTTCCGGGTCCGGTAGACCTTGACCGAGAGCTGGTCGACCTTGAACGCGCGGTTTTCCATGCTTCCCTCACGAGATCCAGTACGCGAGATCGTCGCTCCACCCGGCGTCGGGCAGCATCGCCCCGAGCCGATCGCTCCAGTCCTCCGGCAGCGGGCCGTCGCCCAGCGCCGCGAAGCCGTTGCCCCAGCGGCAGCAGGCGTCGAGGTCCCAGCCCTCCAGCCGGGCCCGCAGGAAGCCCGCGCCGAACGCCGCCTCGGAGGCGCCCTTGCCGTACCCGAACGAAACCACCACGCGCTCGCCCTGCCGGGCGGCGGCGCCTTTCGCGCCGAGGGTGACCACCACGGTGTCCAGCTTCGCGCCCTTCCCCAGCGCCTCCAGGAACCGGCGGCCGCTGGCCGCCGGGATCCCGTACGTCGCCGCCATCTCCCTCGCCTCGGCCGCGTTGATCCGCAGGACGTGCGCGCTCTGGACGCAGGCGGGCACCGTCTCGCGCGTGCCCCTCTTCAGGTCGAGATCGCAGAACCGGACGGCCTTCTTCGCGGCGGCCAGAAGCCGCTCCAGCGGCGCGCCCCAGTCCCCCGCCCCGTAGACGACCGCCGCGGCCTCCGCCGGATCCTCGAGCGACGCGACGGCGCGGCCCCCCGTCGCGTTCACGCGGTCCGCCAGCCCCGCCCGCTCGCCCAGGCAGAGAACCGTTTTCTTGAGCACGGGGGAGTCAATTCACCACAAAGGAACGAAGAACACAAACGGAATTGGTACCATGCCGCGATGAACCTCAGACCTCTCGGACGCACCGGTCTGCGCGTGTCCGAAATCGGCTTCGGCGCCTGGGGCATCGGCGCCGCCCAGTGGATCGGCGCGAAGGACGACGAATCCGTCCGGGCGCTCGACCGGGCCGTCGAGCGCGGCCTCAACTTCGTCGACACCGCCCTGGCGTACGGCGACGGCCACAGCGAGCGCATCGTGGGCGAGGCCGTCCGCCGCCACAAGGGCCTGCTCGTCGCCACCAAGATCCCTCCGAAGAACCGCCGCTGGCCCGCGCGCCGCGACATCCCCGTCTCCGAGGTCTACCCCGCCGACTACCTCCGCGCCCGCACCGAGGAGAGCCTGCGCAACCTGGGCGTGGAGACGATCGACCTCCAGCAGCTCCACGTCTGGACCGACGAGTTCCTCGCCCAAGGAGACTGGCGGGACGAGGTCTTGCGGCTGAAAAGCGAGGGCAAGATCCGGCATTTCGGCGTCTCCCTCGGCGAGCACACCCCGGACAACGGCCTGGCCCTCGTGGAGAGCGGCCTCGTCGACAGCGTCCAGGTGATCTACAACATCTTCGACCAGAGCCCCGAGGCCCGCCTCTTCCCGCTCTGCCGGAAGATGAACGTCGGCGTCCTCGCCCGCGTGCCGCTCGACGAGGGCGGCCTCACGGGCAAGATCACGCCCGAGACCGTCTTCCCCGAGGGCGACTTCCGCGCCAACTACTTCCGCGGCGAGCGCAAAGCCCAGGTCCGCGACCGCGCCGCCAAGATCGCCGCCGACCTCAAGATCGGGCTCGACGCCCTCCCCGCCACCGCCCTCCGCTTCACCCTCAGCCACCCCGCCGTATCCACCGTCATCCCCGGCATGCGGAGCGCCCGCCACGTCGACGACAACTGCGCGCTCGGCGACGGCCGCGGCCTGCCCGCGGAGGTCGTCGAAAAACTCCGCGCCCATCATTGGGAGCGCAACTTCTATACCGCCTAATGCCGACGTATAATTAGGCAGGTACAGCTGGGGTGGATATGCGTCTGGCGTTGTTCCTCTGTCTCCTCGCGCCGGCGGGCGGCGACTATCTCCCCCTCGAGTCCGGCACCCGCTGGACGTACGAGGTGGGCACCGAGTCCACCATGGCGCCCGGCGCGCCGGAGTTGACCCGCGAGCTGACCTCCGAAGTCAAAGGCGCGGCCGCCCTCCCCGACGGCGAGTGGACCGAGCTTTCCAACTTCCTCGGCTACGACACCTGCTGGGCCCGGACCACCGACGCCGCCGTGGAGATCCGGACGGAGGCCGTCGAGAACGCCCCCGTCCTCACCCTGCTCCGGTTGCCGGCGCGCGCCGGCGACGCCTGGAGCGGATCGCTCGGCCGCGAGGAGGTCGCGTTCGTCACCGCGGGCGAGCAGACGCTCGACGACGGACGTCGCGCCCTCCGCGTCGACTTCACGGTGGCCTCGGCCGAAAAACACGCCGGGCACGCGGCCACGCGCGGGATCCTCTGGTTCGAGCGGGGCGCCGGCCTGGTCAAGGCGGCGGTCACGAAGGACCTGGACTGCCACTCCGCGACGACGACCGTCTACCGCCTCAAGCGGTAAATCCCAACTCCCAAATCCAAAATCCCAAGGCATCCCCCCTCTACTACCCCCCCGGGGGGGGCGGCTCATTGGGCTTTGGGAGTTGGGATTTCTTCCGGGGATGCACCGCGCAGGTGCCCCCTTCCCCTTCGCAAGTCCGGCCGAACCAGCGGTAGCGGTTCCGCGCGATCCAGCCGTAGAGCGGCCGGGCGATGAAGAGCGGCGTGATCCAGGCGAGCCAGGTCGACCAGAGCGGCGCGCGGCGCATGATCCGCATCCAGCCTTCCGCCCCCGCGTAGACCTTCCCTTCCTCCAGCACGTGCATCTGGCCGAGCAGCTCCTCGTCGGTTTTGCCGGGCAGCAGCGCCTTCGTCTCGGGCGACTGGACGGCCACGAACGTGATCGGCGACTTCCACCGCGCGAGCCGGTTCTTGGAGCCCACGCAGAGCCGGCAGGTCCCGTCGTAGACGACCGTCATCGGCGGGACGTCGACCGGCCAGATCGACGGCAGCCAGCGCGGCGACGTCCTCCCCCGCGCGCCCGCGAGGATTTCCAGGAGGGCGAAGCTGATCGCGCCGGCGACGGCGAAGCCGGGATGAACGAACCCCAGGGCCAGCAGCGCGCCGACCAGGGCCGTTTCCGCCGGATTCCGAAGCCGGGTCATCGTCGCAGCTCCTCCAGTCTCGGGTCCGCCGCCCGCGCGGGGTACTCCCGCCGGATCGCCGTCAGGACGTCGACGCCCAGCTCCTTCGCTCTCCGGAGGTGCGGGAGCGCCGCGGGGATGTCGCCCTCCGCGACGTACGTCGCCCCGATCTCATAACGCGAGGCCGGGTGCGTTTCGTTCAGCCAGGCGGCGCGCTCGAACTGCGCCCGCGCGGCGGCCGGCTGCCCCTTCTCCAGGTGACGGAGGCCGAGGTTGAAGTGCGTGAGGTGATAGTGAGGCGCGACCTCCGCCGCGCGGGCCAGGACGCGATCGACCTCCTCCCCCGGCGCCTTCGCTTTCAGGAGGGCGACGGCCAGGTTGTTGAGCGACACCGCGTGGAAGGGCCTCGCTTCGAGCGCCGAGCGGAAGGCGTCGACCGCCTCCGCGGGCCTTCCCTGGCGCGCGAGCTCCTCTCCGAGGCGGAACCGGAAGCGCCACTCGCCGGAGGAGCGCAGGACCCTCTCGCGCTCCGCGGGAGTCTCCGCGACCGCCGTGTACGCGCGGTCGGAGGCGACGAGAGACGCGGTCCAGAGGCAGCCCAGGCCGAGCGCCGCGGCGGCCGTCCGACCGGCGGCCTTCGGGGCCGGGCGCCCGCCGGGCCCTTCCAGGAAGCCCAGGGCGGCGCCGAAGAGGACCATGGGCGAGACGTGGTCGGTCAGGGTGTTGAACAGGCCGGCCGCGAAGAAGGCGGCGACGACGCCGGCCCAGCCGGCGCCCTCGACGCCCGAGGCCCCTATCCGCCGCGCCGCGGCCGCCACGAGGGCCAGCCACGCGAGAGCGCCGAGGAAGCCGCCCTCCGCGAAGGACTGCACCCAGCTGGAATGCGCGTTGTCCACCTCCGGATAGCGGCCGCTCTCGTTCCGTTGCGTGATCCGCGCCTCCTCCGCGCTTCGATACGGCGGGAAGGCCGCGGCGAAGCCGCCGGCGCCCGCCCCCAGCAGGGGCCGGCTCGCGCCCAGCCGCAGGCCGCCTTTCCAGATCTCAAACCGCACGACGACCGTCTCCAGGCGCTCCGGGGAGAAGAACTTCGCCGGGCGGGCGGCGACGGCCAGCGAGGCCGCCAGCAGGAGGATCGAGGCGAAGGCGCCGGCTTCCCGACGCCGTCCCCCGCGCCACAGCAGGGCCGCCGCGACGAGGGTGCCGACGACGGCCCCGAACAGGCCGCCGCGGGATTCGGACAGCGCCAGCAGCACGCCGGCCGCCGCCGCGCCGAACAGGGCGAGCGGGTTCCGCGGCCCCGCCGCCAGCGCCGGCAGGAGCATCGCGGCGTAGGCGCCCGCGTAGTTGGAATTGCCGAGCAGGGAGGCCCCCGGAAGCCCGTGGGCGCGCTGCCAGGCGGCGACGCCGAGCAGGACGCCGGCGGCCGCGGCCAGGAGTCCCGGCTCGGCCTTGGCCTCCCGCGCGGCGGCGTAGGCCGCGAACGCGGTCGCGCCGACGAGCAGCGCCCGGAAGCCGGCCGACGGATCCGCCGACACGCCCAGCGACAGGGCCCGCGCGCCGAGGAGGGCGAGCAGCGCGGCGCCCGCGAGGCCCGGCCTCGCGACCGGCCCGAGCGCGAGCAGCGCGGCGCCCAGGGCCAGGGCGAGCGGGAGCCGGAGGACGTCGAATCCCGTCCCGGGCAGTTCGGCGAGCGGGAGCAGCGCGAGGAGGGCGAAGAGAACGCGACGCGCCGTCATGAGGCGGGCAGCCACACGCGGAACGTGGCTCCCTTGCCTTCCTCGCTCTCGACGGTGATCTCGCCGCCGTGGCCGCGGACGATCTTGCGCGCGATGGCCAGCCCCATCCCGATGCCCTGGGTGCGGGTGGTGAAGAACGGGTCGAAGATGCGGCCGAGGTTTTCGCGGGGGATGCCGCAGCCGTCGTCCTGGAACTCGACGAGGAGGCCGTCGCCGGGATCCGGTCCGGGGCCGCGGCCGGGGCGGCAGCGGATGTCGAGGTGCCCGATCTTGACGGACTTCAGGATGGCGTCGAAGGCGTTGATGCCGAGGTTGAGGAAGACCTGCTTGAGCTTGCCGGGCTCGCCGCGGCAGAGCAGCGTGCGGGGGATCTCGCGGCGGATCTCGACGTTGTGGACGCCGCGGGCCTCGAGGAGGAGGACGGTTTCGCGGACGACGTCGGCCAGGTCGAAGAGGCCGAGCTCGGTGGGGCGGTCGCTGGCGTACTCGAGGAACTCGCTGATGATCTCGTTGAGGCGGTCGCTCTCGCGGATGACGACGCCGAGGAGGGTGCGGTCCTCCTCCTTGGGGAGCTTGGTGGTGCCGAGCTCCTGGGCGGCGCCGCGGATGGAGGCGAGGGGGTTGCGAATTTCGTGGGCCATGGCGGCGCTCATCTCGAGGAGGGCCTGGAAGCGCTCGGCGCGGCGGGTCATCTCTTCGATCTGGCTGCGGAGGGAGAGGTCGTTGATGAGGGCGACGGCGCCGCGCAGGGGGCCGCCGGGGTCCTCGCGGAGGGGGGAGACGACGACGCGGAGGGGGGCGCCGTGGACGGTGAGCTCGTCGGCGACGCGGTCGTCGCCGCGGAGGGCGCGCTGGAAGAGCTCGACGACCTTCCGCGGGACGGCGTCCTCCAGGCGGCGGCCGCGGGCGCCGTCGGGATCGCGGAAGCCGAGGAGGCGGGCGGCCTGGGGATTGATGAACTGGACGGCGCCGGAGCGGTCCGCGGCGAGGACGCCGCCGGCCATGTTGAGGAGGATCTCGTCGGTGAGGATGCGGACGCGGCTGATCTCGGCGGAGAGCTTGCCGGCCAGGAAGGCGACGACGTGGAGGAGAAAGGCGAAGAGCGTCAGGAACGGGAGCAGGAAGCTCAGGCGGGTGTTGTGCATCTCGATGACGGCGCGGTCGACGAAGGGCAGCCGGAGGGCCTGGACGCCCGGATCCGCGAGGTAGTAGAGGATCGACACGGCGGCCAGGACGATGCTGGCGGCCGAGGCGAAGGCCAGGGCGGCGCGCAGGCTGACGATCATCGCCGCCGCGATGATCACGCCGAAGTAGAGGAGCGCGAAGACGCCGCCGATGCCCGTCAGGTAGACCAGCAGGCCCACGAGAAGGACGTCGACGAAGATCTGGACGAACGCCAGGTCGGCGGGCCGGACGCCGGCGCGGGCGAACATGAGCCAGACGAGGTTGATGAGGCAGGCGACGAGGAGGACGAGGTAGGGGTAGCCGATGGAGCCGTCGGCTCCGCGGGCGAGGAGGGTGGCGCCGAGGCCGACGACGGCCACGGAGAGGCGGCCGAGAAGAAGCCACTTGAGGCGCGATTCCAGCCTGGGATCCTCGGCCCGCCGGGTCCGCCGGGAGGTGGCCCCCACCACGCGCCTACTTGGACAGCGACTGCTGGATCTTGATGATGGGGAGGAAGATCGCCAGGACGATGAAGCCCACGATGATGCCCATCGTGGCGATCAGCAGGGGCTCGATCAGCGAGGTCAGCGACTTGACGGTCGCGCGGACCTCGGAGTCGTAGAACTCCGAGATCTTCATGAGGAGCTTCTCGAGCGCGCCGGTCTTTTCGCCGATCGACACCATGCGCGTCACCATGGGCGGGAAGACGCGGCTGGCGGCGAGGGGGTCGCCGAGCGTCTCGCCGCGCGAGACGGCCTCCTTCGCCCGGATGACGGCCTCCTCGACCCAGATGTTGCCGGCCGTGGACGCGACGATGTCGAGGGCGCCCAGCATGGGGACGCCCGACGAGATGAGCGTGGAGAAGGTGCGGGAGAAACGGGAGATGGCGACCTTGCGGAACAGCTGCCCGAAGACGGGGGCGTGCAGGCAGAACCAGTGCCACTGTTTCATGCCCACCTTGGTCTTGATGTACATGATGAAGCCGATGATCAGGACGATGGCGACGCCGATCACCGCGAGGAAGTTGTTGCGGAGGGTGTCGGAGACCATGAGCAGGATTTCGGTCGGCAGGGGCAGCTGCTTCATTTCCAGCTGCTTGAAGATCTCCTGGAACTTCGGGACGATGCCGACGATCAGGCCGACGGTGATGGCCAGGATGAGGAACAGCGAGATGACCGGGTAGGTCATGGCGGCCTTGATCTCGCGCTTCAGCTCCTCGATGTTCTCCATGTAGTCGGCGAGGCGCTGCAGGATGACGTCGAGCTGGCCGGACGCCTCGCCGGCCTTGATCATGTTCACGTAGATGCGGGTGAAGATCTTGCCGTGCTCCGAGAGCGCGGTGGAGAAGTCGGAGCCGGACCGGACGCGCTCGATGACCTTGTCGAGGACGATCTTGAAGCCGGGGTCGGCGGCCTGCTCGTGCAGGATTTCCAGGGACTCGAGCAGCGGAATGCCCGCGCTGATCATGGTGGAGAGCTGGCGGGTGAGGACCGCGATGTCCTTCGTCTTGACGTGCGGGCGGGGCGGGCCGAAGATGCCGTAGCCCTTCTTCTTGCCGTCCTTCTGCTCCGAGATGGAGCTGACGGTCAGGCTCTTCTTCTTGAGCTCCGCGGTGGCGGCGTTCTTGTCGGAGGCCCGGATCATCCCTTCGGTCTTCTTGCCGTCCGGACCCTTGGCGACGTACGCGAAATTGGCCATGTGTACCCCAATTATGACGGCCCGCTCCCCCCGGGGCAAGCGAGATCGCTAATCGTCTCCCATGGTCATGCGCAGGACCTCTTCGAGCGTCGTGCGGCCGCGCGACGCGTTCAGGAGGCCGCAGCGGCGCAGGGACAGCATCCCCTTCTTTTCCATGGCGAACTTCTTCATTTCCATGGCGGAGCGGCGCTCGATGACCATTTTCTTGACGTCCTCGTCGACCTCCAGGGCCTCGAGGATGGCGAAGCGCCCGCGATAGCCGTTGGAGCAGGAGCTGCAGCCCACGGCCCTCCACATCTGGATGCCCTTCTCGAGGTCCATCGGAGCGAAGCCCATCTTGAGAAGGTCTTCCCGGGGCGGCACCTTGTCCACCGGCGTCTTGCAGCGGTCGCAGAGCTTGCGGCAGAGACGCTGGGCGGCCACCAGGATCGCCGAGGAGGCCACCATGAACGGGTCGATGCCCATGTCCACGAGGCGGGTGATGGAGCTCGCGGCGTCGTTGGTGTGGAGCGTCGAGAATACGAGGTGGCCCGTGATGGCGGCCTTGACGGCGATGTCGGCGGTCTCGAAGTCGCGGATTTCGCCGATCATGATCGTGTCCGGGTCCTGTCGCAGGAGACTGCGCAGGGCGGCGGCGAACGTCAGGCCGCGCTTCACGTTCACGGGGACCTGGATCACGCCCTCGAGCTGGTACTCGACCGGGTCCTCCACCGTGCAGACGTTTTCCTCGGGGTTGAGGACCTCGCGCAGCGAGGCGTAGAGCGTCGTGGACTTGCCCGAGCCCGTGGGGCCCGTGACCAGCAGCATGCCGTAGGAGGCGGCGAGGGCCTTGCGGAAGCCCTTCTCCGCCTGCGGCTCGAAGCCGAGCTTGTCGATGCCGATGTTCAGGCTCGACGAGTCCAGGATGCGGAGCACGGCCTTCTCGCCGTGGACCGTCGGCAGGATCGACACGCGGAAGTCGACCTGGCGCCCTTCGAACCGGACCTGGAACTTGCCGTCCTGCGGAATGCGCCGCTCCGCGATGTCCAGGCTCGACATGATCTTGATGCGGGACACGAGCGAGTTGTGCATCGACCGCGGCGGCGCCTGCTGGGCCTTGAGCACGCCGTCCATGCGGTACCGGATGCTGATGCTCTTTTCGTACGGCTCGATGTGGATGTCGGACGCGCCCCCCTTCAGGGCGTTCGCCACGACCATGTTGATGAGCTTGACGACCGGCGACTCGCCGGAGTCGTCCGTGATCGCCGACAGGTCGATCTGCTCGTCCTGGGCCTCTTTCTTGAGCTCGACCTGGCTGCCGGTCTCGTCCTCCAGGTCGCCCAGCACCTTCTCCATCTGGGCGGCCTCGGGGTTGTAGGCCTTCTGGATCGCCCGGCGGATGGAGCGGTCGCTCGACACCAGGGGCCGCAGCTCGCAGTTGGTCAGCGTGCGGACGTCGTCGAGCTTCAGGATGTCGAACGGATTCCCCACCGCGAGGGTGAGGATGTTGCCGACCTTGGAGACCGGGACCACGCCGTAGTAGCTGGCGAGCTCCTGGTTGATGACCTGGAGGGCCTCCTCGTCCCAGACGACCTTGTCGACGTCGACGGGAGGCATGTTGGTCTCGATGGCGATGGCGGAGAGGAAGCCCATGTCGGTGCAGAACTCGCGCTCCAGCACGATGTCGGCGAAGGGCTTGTTCTGCTGCTCGGCGGCGGCGGCGGCCTCGTCGGCCTTGGCCTCGTCGAGCGCGCCGTGCTTGACGAGCACCTTCCGGATGCGCTGGTAGAACTTGTCTTTCAGGGCCATGGCTACTTCTTCGCTCCCGCCGCGGACGCGGCCGGCGCCTTGTCCAGGGCCGACACGACCTTGCTCAACACGGACACGTAGACGAAGAGCTGGCAGCCGGTGGAGCGCTCCACCTTGTCCAGGACTTCCAGGTTGATCCCGCCCGCCACCGCCACCAGCAGGGTCCGGCCGATCTTGTCCAGGACGACCATCTGGTTCAGGCGCAGGAACGGGACGGGGACGGCCTCGAGCGCCTCCTTGGGAATCCGGTAGCGGGAGGCGTCGATGAACGGCAGCCCGTACTTCTTGGCCACCACCCGCGCCACCTCGGTCTCGGTGGCGAAGCCCATGCTGTGGAGGGTTTCGACGAGGGTCTCCCCCGTCGCCCGGATCCGGACCAGCGCTTCCTTGAGCTGGTCCTCCTTGAGCACGCCTTCCTCGACGAGGACGTCGCCGATCTTCTTGCGGCCGAGCCTGGAAATCTGCACCATGCCCCGGTCTAGCCCCTCGGATCCGATCGCATCTCGCTCATTCTAACCCGCAAATCATCCGCGCTGGAACGTCTTCTTGAGATCTTCCACGTCCCCCGAGTACTGGAGGGCGTCCTCGAAGGTCACGTGCCCCGCCTTGTAGATCTCGAACAGGGACTGGTTCATGGTCTTCATGCCGTACTTCCCGGAGACCTGGATGATCGAGTAGACCTGGTGGCACTTGTTCTCGCGGATCAGGGAGCGCACGGCGGGATTCGCCAGCAGGATCTCCGAGCACATCGCCCGGCCCTTCCCGTTCGACTTCGGCACCAGCTGCTGGCAGAAGATCGCCTGCAGCACGAACGAGAGCTGCGTGCGCACCTGCTGCTGCTGGCCCTGGGGGAAGACGTCGATGATGCGGTTCATCGTCTGCACCGCGTCCGACGTGTGCAGCGTGGCGAACGTCAGGTGGCCCGTCTCGCTGATCGTCAGGGCCGCCTCGATCGTCTCCATGTCGCGCATTTCGCCGACCAGCACCACGTCCGGGTCCTGGCGCAGGACGTGGCGCAGCGACTCCTTGAAGCCGTGGGTGTCGGAGCCGACCTCGCGCTGGTTGATGAGGCAGTTCTTGTTCTTGTGCACGAACTCGATCGGGTCCTCGATCGTCATGATGTGGTAGTGGCCGGTCGTGTTGATGTAGTCGACCATCGCGGCCAGGGTCGTCGACTTCCCCGACCCCGTGGCGCCCGTCACCAGCACCAGGCCGCGGGGCTGGTCGCAGAGCTCCTGGCAGACCTTGCGGGGCAGGCCGAGGTCCTCGAAGCCGCGGATCGCGTGGGGCACGAGCCGGAACACCGCGCCGACCGAGCCGCGCTGCAGGAAGACGTTCGTGCGGAAGCGGCCCAGGTTGTCGACGCCGAACGAGAAGTCCAGCTCCATGTCCTTTTCGAAGCGGGCGATCTGGTCCTCCGAGAGCACGCCGTAGACCAGCTTCTGGGACTCCTCCTTGGTCAGCGTGTCGAACTCCGTGGGCATGAGCTTCCCGTCCACCCGGATCCGGGGCGGAGAGCCCGCCGCGATGTGGAGGTCCGAGCCGCCGCGCTGCACGAGCAGCTGGAGAAGTTCCTCAAGGCTGACCATCCGCTATTCCTCCTCGTCGACGGGTTTATGGGCCTTCGCGATCACCGACTCGGCGACCTTGGCCGGAAGCACGTCGTAATGCGACGGCTCGATCGAATACGAGCCTTCCCCGCCCGTCACCGAACGGAGCTGCGTCTCGTAGTCCATGATCTCCATCATGGGAATCGTCGCCCGCACGACCTGCATAGTACCCTGTGAATCCATCCCTTGGATGCGCCCTCTGCGAGAATTCAGGTCGCCGGTTATATCTCCCATGAACTTCGAGGGCACCGCGATCTCGATGTGCACGATCGGCTCCAGGAGCACCGGCTTCGCTTTCGCGAACGCCTCCTTGAACGCCTTCGATCCGGCCAGCTCGAACGAGGCCGGGCCGGAGTCCACGTCGTGGTACGACCCGTCGTAGACCTCCACCTCCACGTCGACCACCGGATAGCCCGCCACCACCCCCTTTTCGATCGTCTTGCGGATCCCCTTCTCGATCGGCGGCACGTACTGCTGCGGAATCCGCCCCTGGGTGATCGAATCCGTGAACTTGAAGCCCTCCCCCCGCGGGGTCGGCTTCAGCCGCAGGAAGACCTCCCCGTACTGGCCGTGGCCCCCCGACTGCTTCTTGTGCTTGTGGTGCCCCTCCGAGAGGCTCAGGATCGTCTCCTTCAGCGCCAGCTTCGGCGGGTGCGTGATCACGTGGACGTCGAACTTCCGCTTCAGCCGCGCCAGGATCGTGTCCACGTGCAGCTTCGACCGCCCGTGGATCACCAGCTCCCCCGTGCCCGGGTCCCGGTCGAAGCGGAACGTCGGGTCCGAGTCGGCCATCTTGTGCATCGACTCCGACATCCGCGCCAGATCCTGCTTCGTCTTCGGCTCCACCGCCAGCGACACCATCGACGCCGGGAACTCGAAGCGCGAGAAGGCCACCGGATGGTCGCAGACCGTGTCCCCCGTGTTCAGGTCGTCGACCTTCGTCACGCAGACGATGTCCCCCGCCACGAACGGCCCCGTCCCGCGGTGCTCCTTCCCGAACGGCTTGAAGAGCGCCCCCGCCCTCGACGTCTTCCCCGTCCTCTGGTTGCGGATCGGGTGGTCCGCCGTCAGCGTCCCGCTGTAGATCCGCAGGTACGACTGCCGGTGCACGAACGGGTCCGCGATCGACTTGAACACCCGCGCCGAGAACGGCGAGCCGGGCTTGACCTCGACGTCCCCCCCCTGGGGGTCCTTCGCCTTCATCGGCCCGGGCGGCGGCGCGAAGCGCGCCAGGAACTCCGCGACGTCGGAGACGCCGACGTCCTTCTTCGCCGACGCGCAGAGGATCGGCACGATCGTCCCGTCGGCGATCTCGTGCGGCAGCGCCTTCGTCAGCTCCTCCCCGGTGGGGACGTGCCCGCCCAGGTACTTCTCGAGCAGCTCGTCGTCGTTCTCCAGGAGCTTCTCGAGGGCCTCGTTGGCGAGGTCCTTCAGCTCCGCGGGGACGGCGTCGGTGCCGCCCGTCAGCAGGCTGGCGACGCCCTGGAAGCCGTCGCCCGCCCCCAGGGGCACCTGGACCGGCACGCAGGACTTGCCGAAGGCCTCGCGCAGGGCGGCGACGACGTCGGCGTACTTCACGTTGTCGGCGTCCATCTTGTTGATCACGATCACGCGGGCCACGCCCAGCTTGCCGGCGAGCTCCCACATCTTGGTGGTGTTGACCCGGATGCCGTCCGCGGCGTTGACGCAGAGCACGGCCGTCTCGACGGCGCTCAGGGCGCAGACCGCTTCGCCGGCGAAATCGGAGTAGCCGGGGGCGTCGAGCAGGTTCAGCTCGCGCCCCTGAACGGAGCAGGAGGCGACGCCCAGATCGATGGAGTGCTTCCGCTCCTTCTCCTCCGGCTCGAAGTCCAGGACCGTCGTCCCGTCCTCGACCGAACCGAGGCGGGCGGAGGCCTTGAACTTGAACAGGAGCGCTTCGGCGAGGCTGGTCTTCCCGGAACCGGTGTGGCCCACCAGGGCGACGTTCCGGATGTCCTTCGTATCGTACTTGGCCATGCGGGATTCTCCTCCTCCCGAAGGGGGAAGGCCCGCGAGACGGACCCGACGTACCCCCAGCCATGGTACCGGAAACTTGAACAGGGCGATTATACAGCGGACGCGAAGGAGGCGTCAATCCACGGACCCGGGCGGGCCCGGAAAGCGAAAAAGCCCGGCGTCCGGTGGGGACGCCGGGCTTCGGATGGCCGGTGGGCTCAGTTCGCGATCACGATCTCCACGCGGCGGTTCTTCGCCTTGTTGGAGGGGTCCACGGGATGGAACTCCCCGTGCGCCTCGCAGACCACGCGCGAAGGGTCGAACCTCCCCTTCTCCACCAGGAAGTGCGTGACCGCGTGCGAACGCTCGAAGGAGAGCTCCCAGTTGCAGTGGTACTTGCTCTTGGTGCGCCGGATGGGGTCGGAGTCCGAGTGCCCTTCCACCCGGATCAGCCCCCCCGGATGACGCTTCTTGATGTAGTCGACGATCGACCCCATCGCCTTGTCCCCCTCGCGGCTCAGCGTCGACGAGCCCGAGGCGAAGAAGACGTCGCTGGGGACGTCGATCACCGTGTCGTTCCCCCGGCGGCGGATCTCGACCTTGCCGTCCAGGTCGGACGGCATCTCGTAGGGCGCGGGCGTGACGCCCGCCTTGGCGCCCGGCGCGACGACGACGCGGTTGCGCTCGAGGAAGTCGACCCGGGCCTGGGCCGCCAGATGGTCGGCCTCGAGCTTCGCCTTCTGGCGCTCGAGGTCCTCGTTGTCGCGCTGGAGCTGCTCGGCCTTGGCTTGCCAGTCGGTGGCGGCGCAGCCGACGGCCGACGCGGCGGCGAAGGCGAGCGCGATCAGGCACGGCTTGGACATGGCGGCATCCCCTTCCTGCGGGAGGACGAACTCCGTCTTCCCCGCAGGACCTATCGACGCGAAGCCCGGGCGGGCTTGAGGGCAAACGCTAGCGGCCGAGGCCGCGGATGAGGTTGAAGTAGGCCTGGATGCCGCGGTCGACGGCCTCCGCGCCGAACAGCATGCCGAGGGCGCCGGCGGAGAGGAACGGGCCGAAGGGGACCTGTCCCATCTTCCGGGTGAAGAGCCAGCGGGTGATGCCGTAGGCCGACCCGATGAGGCAGGCGAGCATGAACGTGAGCAGCACGCCCCGCCAGCCGAGGACGGCCCCCACCATGGCCATGAACTTCACGTCGCCGAAGCCCATGGCCTCCTTGCGGAAGGCGAGCTTGCCGAGGAAGCCCACGCCCCAGATGGAGCCGCCGCCCACGACGGCCCCGAAGGCCGCCGTCCCCGCCGCCGCGAGGTGGGGGTCCCAGCTTCGCGGGCGCATGGGATCCCCGAGGTGGAGGATGGAGGGGAACGCGGCGGACCAGACGAGCCCGATGAGGATGCCCGACAGGGTGATCTCGTCGGGGAGGATGCGGAACTCCAGGTCGATGAACGTGGAGACCACGAGCGCGGAGAGGAACCAGGCGTGGAGGACGAAGAGGGCGGCCTGGTCGGCGGCGTGCAGGTCCGCGCCGAACCCGTAGAGGATCCGCCAGGACGCGGCGAGGAACAGCGCGGCGGTGAGCAGCTCGACGCCCGCGTAGCGCGGCGAGATCCGGACGGCGCAATGCCGGCACTTCCCCCCCAGGAGGATCCAGCTGAGGACGGGGATGTTGTCGTACCAGGCGATGAGGGTCCGGCACTTCGGGCACTTCGAGCGGGGCCGCGCCACCGACATGCAGTTGCGCGGGAGCCGGAAGATGCAGACGTTGAGGAAGGAACCGATCAGGAGCCCGAGCAGCCCGGTCCAGCCGAAGAGGATGAGACGGGCTTCATCCGACATGCGCGGATCGGATCGGGACTACTCCTGCCTCATCGCGATGCCGTTCTGGGCGAGCTTCTTGCGGATCTCCTTGATGGAGGTCACGCCCAGGTTCTTGCTCTTCAGGAGGTCCTTCTCGGTCCGGGCCAGCAGGTCGCCGACCGTCACCAGCGCGAGCTTCTCGTAGACCTTCCGGATGCGGCCGGACCACTCGAAGTCGCTGAGGTTCTTCCGGAGCATCTCGTCGGGCACCGGGCCGGTGGGCACCGGGGCCTCCTCGTCGGCCGCCTCCGGCTCCATCGGGCCGCCGGGCACGCCGCCGCCGGCGGACAGGCTCAGGCCCTTGGAGCTGAGGAACTCCTTCAGCTCGCGCAGGGACGTGCGCCCGAAATTCTGGATGCCGAGGAAGTCCTCTTCGCTCTTCATCACGAGGTCGCCGAGCGAGTTCGCGCCCAGCTTCTGCAGCGCCGTGCGCACGCGCGGCGAGAACGAGATCTCCGCCACCGGCTGCGCCAGCACCTGCGCCAGCTTCGCCTCGCGGCGCGCCGCGTCCTCGTCGTAGAACATCGTCAGCGACGCCTTGGCGTCGCTCATGTAGAGCCGCGCCCGCGGATGCGTCGGGAACTGGTCGAGCACCGTCTGGTAGCACTGCGCGGCCTTCTCGAACTCGCCGCGGTCCTCGTACATCACGCCCAGGTTCATCGCCGTCGCCATGTGCGTCGGGCGCAGCTTGCGCAGCTGCTCGTAGATCTCCAGCGCGCGCGCGTCCTCGCCCGCCAGGTCGAGCATGTACGCGAGCCGGAACAGCGAGGGCGCGTGGCCGGGCTCCACCTCCAGCGCCTTCTCGTACGCGCCCGTGGCCTCCTCGCGGAAGCCCCGGACGTCGGCCAGCAGGCCCTTCAGGTAGTAGCCCTGCGCCGACTCCTTCTTCACCAGGCGCTCCACGTGCGTTTCCGCCGCGTCGTGGTCGCCCGTCCGGATCTTCGCTTCGCAGTACGCGGCCGAGATGAAGGGGTCCGAGGAGTCCGCGTCCGACGCCTCCTTCAGCTGCGCCAGCGCGTCCGCCGGGCGGCCCGCCTCGAGCAGCGCGCAGCCGAGCACGTAGCACTTCTCCTTGCCCGAGCGCGCCGGCGTCAGGATCGCCACCGCCTCCTCGGAGTAGCCCAGGAGCCACTTCGCGGCGCCCTTGCGGACGTCCGCCTTGTTCTCGCTCGAGAGCTTCTTCGCCACCGTGCCCCAGTCCGCCACGATTTCCTGCATCGTGTCCCGGAGATCAATCCGGCAATGCACCTCGCGGCGGATTTCGTGCAGCTTCTCGGGCGACAAATCCTCCGTCGACAGCACGTCTTTGATGTCGAGGGCGGCGGCTTCGGCCATGGGCTCTCCTTCGTAAGTCCTTGATGGGAAGGGCTTTTATAGCGAAACGACCCCGGTGAGTCAAGCGCCCCCAATCTCCCTTCCCGGGCCTATAATCCTCCTATGACCCTCCTTCTCCTGGCCCTGTCCCTGCAGGCCCGGGACGTCGTCACCACCCGCGACGGCCGCAAGATCGAGGGCCGCGCCTACGAATACGGCCAGATCCTGGAAGTCGAGGGCGACGGGGACAAGCGCACCCGCCTCTACCGCCACGACGTGCTCCGGGTGGATCCGGGCGCCGACTTCCCCCGCTGCCCCGAGGTCTTCCCCTTCCCGCCCGACCTCCTGGACAAGACCGACTACGACTACGCCTCCTACCGCAAGGTCCTCGTCGCGCTGCCCAAGCGGGGCGGCAAGATCGTGGCCGTCGACATCGCCGCCGCCAAGCGGCTCTGGGAGCTCGACGTCCCGGACCTCCTCGTGCCGCCGGTGGTCGCCGGCTCGGCGATCTACTTCGTCCAGCTGAAGAAGGAAGCCGACGAGACCCGCAAGCTGAAGTTCGGCGGCAGCCCGATGCCCAAGGAGGTCCACCGGATCACCGTCAAGGCCGTGGACCTCGAGACCTGCGAGACCCGCTGGAGCCAGGCGATCGACAACAACGACCGCAAGGACGTCTTCTGGACCGTCGCGTCCAATCCCGCGCCCACGCTGCACTTCCTGCCCGACCGCGTCGCGCTCCGGATCGCGAAGGACGCCTGGCCCGTCGACTCCGCGGGCAATTGCGACAAGACCAAGCCGATGAAGTTCGCCACGTTCGTCTCGATCGACCCCGCCGCGAAGCGGATCACGGGCTCGGTCGACAGCGACGACGCCGCCGAGGCCGGCGGGCGCCCCTGGTTCACGCCCGAGCTCGTGGTGCTGCAGGTGTTCATCAACGCGACGTCCTGGCGCCTGGTGGGCGTCGGGGTCAAGGACGGCAAGAAGCGCTGGGAGGCCGAGCCCGTCACGGGCACGCTCCACGAGATCACGGACGAGGCGGCCTACGCGTCCGACCTGACGCACTTCCACGCGATCTCGCTGAAGACGGGCAAGCGGCTGGAGAAGCCGACGATCGAGCTCGCGGGCGGGCAGGTGGCGGAGGTCGAAGGCGGCCTCGCCTTCCTCTACCGCGGGCGGAAGGCCCCGAAGCGGATCGAGATCTTCGACCTCAAGAAGGCGTCCGCCGCCTTCTCCGTGCCCATGCCGGAGGACGACGAGTTCGTCCACCTGCGCGTGCTGGGAAACCGCCTGCTCTACACGGACCGGATGAACCGCATCCACGCGACGGACCTGGGGACGCGCAAGGAGGCGTGGAGCTGGGCGGGCACCGGGCCCACCTTCGTGCAGAACCCCCGGCTCGTCGGCGGCGGCCTGGCCTTCTACAAGGACGGCCGGATCACCCTGCTCGATCCGGCGAACGGGCAGAAGCTCTGGGACGTCAAGGGCAACTACCGCTCGGTCGTCCCCGTCGGCGACGAAGGCTTCCTGGCGATCCGCCAGCCGGGAGCCGACCTGGTGCGCCGCCGCCGCTTCGACCGCGAGGGCCTCTTCCTCACTCCGACCGGCACGCCCCTGCGCTACGCCTGGGGCGGCGAGGAGTCGTGGTCCCCGCCGGCCGTCGCCGGCGGCAAGCTCTACACGCTCTCGTCCGGAGCGATCGCGGTGGAGATCGACCTCGCCGACAAGAAGGTCGTGTGGAGCGAGCGGCTCTCGCGCACGCCGGTGAATCCGCTGTCGCCGCCGGTGGTGATCGACGGCGTGTTCCTCGCGAACCTGGGCGCCGAGACGCAGGCCTGGGCGCTGTCGAACAAGGGCCGGCTGTATCAGGCCCGGCACGTGCCGCTCGGCCCGGACCGGCAGTTCCACGCGGCCGACGGCCTGTGGTACGCCTGCGCGACGGGCGTCCCGATCTCCGGCTTCGAAGCGGCGTCGGGCCGCAAGGTCTGGGACTCGGCGGCCCGCGGGATCGTCCAGTACGCGGTGGCGGGAAACGCGATCCACGCCATCTCGCTCGCGCAGTACCACCGCCTGGACGCGAAGACGGGCGCCGTCCAGGAATCGTCGGCCCTGCCGCGCGGCGTCACGGGCGTGGCGGCCGACGCCCGCCGCGTGATCTTCGTCACCGGCCCCTACGGCTTCGGCACGCCCTCGCCCGAGGGGATGCGTCCGCTCTGGAAGGCCCGCGCCTCCGACCCGAAAATCGCCCACCGCTTCCGCGGCCAGCTCGCGCTGACGCCCGACGGCGTCCTCTACGCGCACGCGGACGGGGCGCTGTGCTTCGTGAAGGACGGGGCCGAGAAGGAGGAGTGGACCGTCTCGACGCCCGAATTCACCTCGCCCCTGCTGGTCCACGAAGGCCGGGTCTGGTTCGCCGCGGGGACGGTCGGCCTGCTGGGCGTCGACCTCAAGGACGGCCGCGTGGTCGCGAAGGTCGCGGCGGCGGACGCGGGGCTCTTCACCCCGATCCTCTGGGACGGCAAGCCCGCGTTCTGGTCCGCCGAGGGCTGGCTGGTCCCGATCAAGGACTAAGCGGCCCGAGTTACCTTCTGGCACTCCTCGCGGGCCGCTTATCCTGAGCGAGCCGCAAGCGAGTCGAAGGATTTCCCTCGATAACCCTTCGACTCCGCTTCGCTCCGCTCAGGGTAAGCAGGGCGAGAGGATGCCGCTACTTTACTCGCCCTGCTTAGGCGGGTCCTTGGGTTTGACGATGCGGACCGCGGAGGGCCGCAGGACGCGGTCGCCGATCATCCAGCCGCGGCGGATCTCCTCCAGCGCGGTGCCGCCCTCTTCCACCCCGACCGCCTCGTGGAAGTTGGGATCGAAGGTCTTGCCGGCGGCGTCGATCGGCGCGATCCCGTTCTTCGCCAGGACGCGCGTGAACTCCTTCTCGATGACGCGCAGCGCGTCGAGCAGCTTGGGGTCGTCGAACTTCGCCATCGAAAAGCCGTCGAGCGCCGGGAGCAGCTCCCGGATGAACCCGTCCAGCGCGGAGCGGGTCCACTCCGCCTTCTCGCGGCGGACGCGGTCCTGGTAGTTCAGGAAGTCGGCCTTGGCGCGGCGGGCCAGGTCCAGGTACTCGTCGGCCTTCGCGGCCTGCTCGCTCAGGCGCGCGTGGACCGCGCCGAGATCCTCGGGGGCGCCGTTCGTCGTCGTGCTCATGATCCGAAAAACTTCTCCCAGAGATTCTTCTTGCCCGACTGCTCCAGCTCGATCTTCTGGAACTCCTGCAGGAGCTCCTCCTGCCGCTTGGTCAGCTTCGCGGGGACCTGCACGACGACGCGGACCAGCTGGTCGCCGCGGCCGCGGCCGTCGACCCCCGTCACCCCCTGCCCCTTCAGCCGGAGCTTCGCCCCGCTGGCCGTGCCCCGCGGGATCTTCAGCGCCGACTTCCCGTTGAGCGTGGGCACCTCGATCTCGCCGCCCATCGCCGCGAGCGAGAAAGGAATCGGGACTTCGCAGAGGATGTCGTTCCCCTCCCGCGAGAAGAACTCGTGCTCGCGGACGTACACGTCGACATAGAGGTCGCCGGGCTGGCCGCCGCCGGGGGCGCCTTCGCCCTGGCCCGACATCCGCATGCGCGTGGCGTTCTCGATCCCGGCGGGGATGGTGATCTCGATCTCGCGCTTGCGCCGGTTGAGGCCGGCGCCGCGGCAGGTCGCGCAGGGCGACTCGACCGCGGTGCCCTCGCCGCCGCACGTGGGGCAGGCCGACTGCAGCATGAAGAATCCGGCGTTGCGGCCCACCACGCCGCGGCCGCCGCAGGCGCGGCAGGTCGTCCGGCCCGTCCCCGGCTTCGCGCCGGAGCCCTGGCAGGTCTCGCAGGCCTCGGCCCGGACCAGCTCGATGGTCTTCTTGACGCCGAGGGCCGCTTCCTTGAAGTCGATCTCCAGCTCCACCCGCAGGCTCGCGCCGCGCCGGGCGCCGCGGCGGCCGCCCTTGCCGACGCCGAAGAAGTCGCCGAAGATCGAGGCGTCGCCGCCGCCGCCGAAGATGTCGCCGAACGCCTCGAAGATGTCCTGGACGCTGGCGTTCTGGTAGTCGCGGCGGGCCTGGCCCTTGAGGCCTTCGTGGCCGTACTGATCGTAGAGCTTGCGCTTCTGCTCGTCCGACAGGACGTCGTAGGCCTCGGAGATGTCCTTGAACTTCTTCTCCGCTTCCTTGTCCCCGGGGTTGCGGTCCGGGTGGTACTTGAGCGCGAGCTTGCGGAACGCCGAGCGGATTTCGTCCGTCGACGCCCCTTTGGCCACGCCGAGCAGCTCGTAGAAATCCTGGGCCACGTGCGTCCTCGTTCCCTCCGAAGCGCCCCCTCGGCGCGGAGGAGGGGTTACTTCATCGCGCCGGCGACGGCCTTCTTCTTTTCCTTGAGGTCGACGATCACGGTCTTCGACGTCAGGAGCATCGAGGACACGCTGGCCGCGTTCTGCAGCGCGCAGCGGGTCACCTTGGCGGCGTCGATCACGCCCCTTTCCACGAGGTCGACGTACTCGCCGGTGGAGGCGTCCAGCCCGATGTTTCCGCCGCGCTCCCGGACTTCCGCCAGGACGATGGACGGATCGAACCCCGCGTTGCGCGCGATGTTCTGCAGCGGGGCCTCGAGCGCCCGGGCG
This sequence comes from Planctomycetota bacterium, assembly GCA_036383955.1. GTDB lineage: Bacteria > Planctomycetota > MHYJ01 > MHYJ01 > JACPRB01 > JACQFK01. The sequence continues at coordinate 36,586 of DASVNH010000205.1, forward strand.
ATGATCTTCGCGCCGGCCGCCTCGTCGCCCTCGAGCTTCAGCTTGGCCGCCGCGTCGCCCGCCCGGAGGGAGGCCAGGCCGCCGCCCGGCACGTAGCCTTCCTGCGCGGCGCCCCGCGTCGCGTGGACCGCGTCGTCCACCCGGAACTTGCGCTCCTTCATCTCCGCCTCGGTGGCGCCGCCGACCTTGATCACGGCCACGCCGCCCGTCAGCTTCGCGAGCCGCTCCTCGTACTTCTCGCGGTCGTATTCGCTGGTGGTCTTCTTGATCGACGCCCGGAGCTCCTCGACGCGCGCCTCGACGGCCTTCTTGTCGCCGCCGCCGCCCACGATCGTGGTCTTCTCCTTCTCGACCTTCACCTTCTTCGCCGACCCGAGGTCGGTGATCTTGAGCGACTCCAGCTTCACCCCGAGGTCCTCCGACACCACCGTGCCGCCCGTCAGGACCGCGATGTCCTGCAGCATCGCCTTCCGGCGGTCGCCGAACGCCGGCGCCTTCACCGCCGCCACCGCGATCACCCCGCGCAGCTTGTTGACGACCAGGGCGGTGAGGGCCTCGCCCTCGACCTCCTCCGCGATGATGAGCAGCGGACGTCCGGCCTGCGCGACCTGCTCCAGCAGGGGGACGAACTCCTTGAGCGTGGAGATCTTCTTGTCGGTGAGGAGGACGACCGCGTCCTCGAGCTCGACCGTCAGGCTTTCCGGCTTGTTGATGAAGTACGGCGAGGTGTAGCCCTTGTCGAACTGCATGCCCTCGACCAGGTCCAGGCTCGTCTGGTAGCTCTTCGCCTCCTCGACGGTGATGACGCCTTCCTTGCCGACCTTCTCCATAGCCTTGGAGACGAGGTCCGCGATGACCGTGTCGTAGTGCGACGCGATCAGGGCGATCTGCCGGTAGTCCTTGGCGTCCTTCACCGGCCGGGCCAGCTTGCGGATGGCCTCCACGCCCGCCTCGACCGCCCGGTCGATGCCGCGCTTGACGAGGGTCGGGTCCGCGCCGAGCGCGACCAGCTTGAGCCCCTCGGAGAAGATCGCCTCGGCGAGGACGACCGAGGTCGTCGTGCCGTCGCCCGCGACGTCGTTCGTCTTGTCGGCCGCCGCGTTGGCCAGCTTGGCGCCGATGTTCTCGAACGGATCCTCGAGCTCGACCTCCTTGGACACGGTCACGCCGTCCTTGGTGGCCTGGGGCGAGCCGCCCTTCTTGTCGAGAATCACGTTCCGGCCGCTGGGCCCGAGCGTCACCTTGACCGCCCCGGCGAGCTTCCGGATCCCCGCCAGCACCTTGCGGCGGGCCTCTTCGTCGAACATCATCTGCTTGGCCATAGACTCTCCTCGATCAGCGCCCCGCGCCTCGTTGTCTCCGTGTCCCCGTGACCCTGTGGTTTTAGTCGACGATCGCCAGGATCTCGGACTCCTGGACGATCTTCAGCTCCTTGCCGTCGACCTTCACCTCGGAGCCCGCGTACTTCGAGTAGATCACCGTGTCGCCCGCCTTGACCGCGAGCGCGACGACGCGGCCGTTCGGGAGCACGCGACCGCTGCCCACCGCCACGACCTCGCCCTTCGTCGACTTCTCCTTCGCCGTGTCGGGAAGCACGATGCCGCCGGGAGTCCGGTCCTCGGCCTCGAGCGGCTTGATCACCACGTTGTCGCCCAGGGGTTTCAGTTTCATGGTTTCCTCCGTATTCGTTCCGACCGCTTACATCATCGGGGGGGCGCCCGCGCCCGCCGCCGGCTTCTCTTCCTCTTCGGGGATGTCCGACACCATCGCGTCGGTGGTCAGGAGCAGCGCCGCCACGCTCGCCGCGTTCTGCAGCGCGTGGCGCGTCACCTTCACCGGGTCCAGCACGCCGCGCTTCTTGAGGTCGGCGTAATCGCCCGCCTCCGCGTCGAAACCGAACGCGCCTTTTTCCGCCCGCACCTTGCGGAGCGCCAGCGAGGCGTCCTCGCCGCCGTTCGACGCGATCACCCGGAAGGGCTGCTCGATCGCGCGGCGCACGATGTCCACGCCGATCTTCTCGTCCCCTTCCGCGTCCAGGCCGTCCAGCGCCTTCGCGGCCCGGAGCAGCGCCACCCCGCCGCCGGGCACCACGCCCTCCTCGAGGGCCGCCCGGACGCTGTGCAGCGCGTCCTCCACCCGCTTCTTGCGCTCCTTGAGCTCCGTCTCGGTCGCCGCGCCCACGTTGATCACCGCCACGCCGCCGGAGAGCTTCGACAGCCGCTCCGTCAGCTTCTCCTTGTCGTAGTCGCTGTCGCTCTCCGCGAGCTCCGCGCGGATGGCCGCGCAGCGGGCGTCGACGGCCTTCTTGTCGCCCGCGCCGCCCAGGATCGTCGTGAAGTCG
>DASVNH010000206.1:0-9831 GCA_036383955.1 Planctomycetota bacterium
AGTACGGCAAGGCGGTTCAACGGGCGGCCGCGCTGGCGAAGCACGCGCGGAAAGTCGCGAAGCCCTGCGAGATCGAGATGTCGGTCGACGAAACCAACGAAGACACCACCGAGGCGGACCACATCTTCGTCGCGAAGGAGCTCAAGCGCCTCGGCGTGAAGATCGCGGCCATCGCTCCGAAGTTCGTGGGCTCGTTCGAAAAGGGCATCGACTACAAGGGCGACCTCGCCGGATTCGAAGCCTCGCTCAAGCGCCACGCGGCGATCGCGAAGGCCCTGGGCGGGCACAAGATCTCGGTCCACTCGGGCAGCGACAAGTTCTCCCTCTACCCCATCGTCGCCGCCGCCTGCAAGGGCCGCTTCCACCTCAAGACCGCCGGCACCAGCTGGCTGGAAGCCCTGCGCTGCGTCTGCCGCAAGGATCCGGCCCTCTTCCGCGAGATCTGCGACCTCGCCCGCGCGCGCTACGAGGAAGACCGCAAGAGCTACCACATCAGCGGCCGCGTGGAGGACGTCCCCGCCCCCCTCGCGCTCCCGGACGACGCCCTCGAGGCCGCCTACCTCGAGGACCTCGGAGGCCGCCAGATCCTCCACGTCACCTACGGCTCCGTCTTCCAGTCGCCGCTGAAGCCGCGGCTCTTCGACGTCCTTCTCCGCGAGGAAGCCGAGCACTGGCGCTGCGTGGGCGCCCACCTGCGCCGCCACGTCGAGCCGCTGGCGGGCAAGCGCCCGACAAAAGCGGCCCGGGAGCTTTTGTCTCGCGCCTAGCGCGGTCGGCGGCTTCAGGTGTGGCGGAAGCGGCCGGGAGCGCGGCCGGCCGCGGTCTCCTGAGCCGCCCAGGCCAGGACCAGCGCGTCGAGGACGTCGGCATCCGACATCCCCGTCGGCGCCCGCGGCACCGGCAGGCCGGGATACGCCACCTGCAGGAGCTTCCAGCGCTGCTTGCGCCCCAGCACGGTGCGCCGCGCCGACGGCACCCGACGTCCGCCCTGCAGCTCCGCGTAGCAGACCTCGGGGTCGCAGGGCGTCTTCGCCTCGGGCGAGGCGATCCTACGTCCCTTCGGGAAGGCCCGCGACAGGGAGAGGCCGATCGACAGCCGCTTCTGGCGGACGTCGACCTTCGCCACTCCCCACCCGCCCTCGCAGCGCAACACGCCCAGGAAGCTCGCCATGTCTGCCCAAGTATATCCCGGGCGTAACGTCGGGCCGGCCCCGATGCTCGGCTTAGTAGTCCAACGGAGGAGACGCATCATGGGCCAGACGACGTTTATGCGCGTCCGGACGAGCATCGTCGACGCGAGCAAGATCATCGGGTGCAAGGTCGAGAACGCGAAAGGCGAGAGCCTCGGGAAGATCGAGGACCTCATGCTGGACATCGTGGACGGGCGGATCGCGTACGCGGTCCTGTCGTTCGGCGGCTTCCTGGGCCTCGGGGACAAGCTCTTCCCCGTCCCGTTCGAGGCGCTCCAGTACCGCGCCGGCGACGGCAAGTGCGTTCTCAACGTGGACAAGGACGTGCTGAAGAACGCTCCGGGGTATTCGCGCGACGAGCTTCCCGACGTGAACGACCGCGCCTGGAGGACCCAGATCTTCAGCCATTACGGCTACCAGCCGTACTGGGAAGACTAGTGGTTCGACTAACTTGATTCCGTGGATTGCCCCCTTCGGGCGCAACCCACGGAATCAAAGTTGACTCACCACTAGCGAGGGGCGGGCTCCTTGACGATCCCGACGTCCGCCGCGGCCAGGACCAGGTTCTGGAGGACGGCCTTCTCCTCCGTCGACTCCTTGCCCTTCTCGTCGACTTTCTTTTGCACGAGCGTGAGCGTCAGGTACGCGCTGTTCGCGCAGTTCGGACAGGTGGAGAGGTCGACCCGCACGTAGCCCGCGTCGGCCGCGTCGGACGGCTTCGTCTCGCGGAGGGCGGCGACGTCCCCTTCGCCGATGCGGGCGAGGATCGGATCGACGCCCGCCAGGGAGATCGTCCGCACGCCCGTCTGGACGCGCGTCCAGACGTCGCACGGCTCGCAGAACGCGAGGTCGCCGAGCCGGCCCGGCGGCACCAGCGCCGCGCCGAGCACGATGATCCCGGCCTCGACGGCCCAGATGATCCCGAGGAGGATGCCGCTGACGGGCCCGCTGCGGCTGATGCCCCAGGTGCCCTTCTCGTAGACGGCGCCCATGTACTCCATGAGCTTGGAGGGGTCGAATTCCGGCGTCAGGCTGAACTGCGCCATCGGATGAATCGCCCAGGCCACGTAGAGCCCCAGGAGGCCGCAGAACGCGCCCAGGAGGCCCGCGACGGCCATGTTCCGCAGTTTTCCGGCCTTGGCTCCGGCCGCCACCGCGAAGCCCACGCCGACGCCGAAGATGAGCGTCAGCAGGAAGTTGACGTAGATGAACGGGATCCAGACGACCGCGTAGGTGTAGACGAAGGCCAGCGCGACGGCCGCCACGCCGCCGGCCACGAGGCCCATCAGCGTCCCGGTCAGGGTAACGGCGCCCGAGTGCTTGTAAAGCTCGGCCATCCAGGAATGAGTATGCCCTACCGGATGAGAAAGAGGGTTCCGTTCCGGACCGTCCAGCGCACGCCCCAGGCCCCGAGGCGGTTCAGGAAGGAGCGCGCCGTTTCGCCGTCCTGAGGCGCCAGCTCCGCCGCCCCTTCCCAGGCTTCCCGCGAGGCGAGCACGCGACACCCGAAGTCGCGCTCCAGGCGCTCGACGAGCCCCGGCACGCCCACCGTCGCCTTCCAGCCCAGCGGGGCGTCGAGTCCCGCTTCCATCCGACGCGCCGCCAGGACCTCCGGGGAGTTCCGATGCTCTTCCGCCCGGTTTCGCGTGGTGAGCAGGACCACGCCCTCGGGACTGGCCGCCGGCACCAGCCCCTGAGGCTCCAGCAGGAACAGGAGCAGCGATTCGAGCGAACCCGCCTGTACAGGCGGGATCGGCGCGCCCCATTCCACGTCCTTGCGCGCCGCGGCGTCCACGAGGACGGGCGCCCCGGTTTGGTCCCGCAAGGCTTCGAGCGCCGTTCCCACGTCCCGCACGCCCGCCGGCATCACGACGGCCTTCCCCAGCCACTCCTCCGCCGTCCGCAGCGACGGGGCGACGTAGTCCTCGTTCAACTGCCTCCGCGCCAGGTCCAGGTCGTATCTGGCCTGGTGGATCCCTCCGGACCCCCAGCGGTCCGAAACCAGATTCTCCCGCCGCACCACGAGGATCGTCCCGTCCTCGCGAAGCTCGTAGCCCATCTGGCGCGGCTGCAGCGCGAGCCGCAGCGCGCCGTCGCCGACGATCTCGGCCACCTTGAAGGAGATCTCCCCGGGCGCGAGATCCGCGGCCATCGCGATCGGATACTGGATCTCCCGCGAAACGTGGGCGATCAGCTCGGACAGCGGGACGTTCTGGAGGTCGACCGTCACCTTCCGCATCAGCGCTTCCCACGCCAGCTTCACGCCCCCCGGCCAGTGCGCCGGCGGGAACTCCAGCGGCCAGGGCTTGCGGACGGGCGCCGCCTGGACGTCCCGGGCCGCCGCCTTCGGCGCCGGGGGTGTCGCGACAGCCGTCGGCTTCGCGGCCTCGTAGTGGAAATTCGACTCTCGGGGGGCCGGCGCGGCCGCCGGCCTCGAGACGAGGGCCGCGCCGCCGATCAGCGCCGGCGGAATCAGGATCAGCGCCGCGATCGCGATCTTCTTCATGGTCGCCGTCGCCTCCACGGCCGCCCAGGCCTTGCGGGCCAAACCTTCCGGAACGTTCAGCAGCACGGCCGCTCCCAGCGTCGCGTAGACCGCCGGCGCCAGCCGCGTGCGCAGCCTCTCGCGGCCCTTCTCCAGCCGCTTCCAGATCGTCACCTCGGACACGCCGGCTTCCGACGCCAGCGTCCGCAGCGGCCGCCCTTCGTAGTAGTGCTCCAGGACCACCCAGCGGGTGTCGTCGTCCAGGTCCGAGATCGCCTGGTGCAGGTCCTCGGCGGAGGCCGTCGACGGCTCCGGCGGCTGGAAGCGCGCGTCCCGCAGCCGCCGCCGTTCGCGCTTGCGCCGGAGGTCGAGCGCCGTCGTCAGCGCCACTTTCCGCAGCCAGGGGCCGAAGGCCTGCGGGTCCCGCAGGTTCCGCGCGTGGCGGGCCGCCTCGACCAGCGCGTCCTGGCAGGCGTCCTCGGCGTCCTGGGGATGTCGAAGCACCCGGAAGCAAATGCCATAGACGGCCTTCTGGTGCGCTTCGAGCAGCTTCTGAACGTCCATACCCGCAAGTAGAGGCGTCGCCGCCCCTCCGTTCTTAACCCCGAAATTAGACGCCGATGAGGACCAGGTACCAGGAACCAGGACCAGGGGGAGCCCCCACCACGCCCCCAGGGTAGTCACGGGGTCCCCCCGTAATCCCCCCGGGGGACCAGGGGACTTCCCATCCCTGGTCCTGGTCCTGGTTCCTGGTCCTCAACGAACGAGGCGGGAGGCGTTGCGGAGATCCTCGGCCAGGCGCTGGAAGTCCGCCTCGCGGGCTTCGGCCGTCGGCTGCCGCAGGATCGTCGCGGGATGGAGCGTGGCGACGACCTTGGCGTTCCATCGCGGCGCCTTGACGGCCAGGGCCCGGGCGGCCGTCTCCCCCAGGCAGACCAGGACGTCGGGCCGGATCAGATCGATCTCCGCCTCGAGCCAGGGCAGGCAGGCCCGGATCTCGCGCGGACGGGGAGGCTCGGCCTTGAGATGCTTCACGAGCTGCGTCACGTAGACTTCGTCGCGCGGGAGGCCGGCCGCCTCCAGCGCCCGGTCGAGGAGGCGCCCTTCCTCGCCCACGAACGGCTCGCCGGCGCGGTCGTCCTGGACGTCGGGCCGCTCCCCGACGATGAACAGGCGGGCGTCGCCGGGGCCTTCGCCGAACACCGTCTGCGTGCCGTTCTTCCAGAGACCGCAGGCCTTGCAGGCCCGCGCCGCTTCGCGAAGGGTGTCGAGGTCGACGGCGGGCGGGAAATACTCTCGGGCATCCATGATCCAGCCGGAGGCCGATCCGCCGCGAACGCCCCCGTTACCCCTGGATTCCGGATTCTGGATTCCGGATTCCGTTAGGGGCCCTGCCGGACCTCGTTCCACTCCTTGCGGAGCTCGTCGGTGGCGCACTCCAGGTCGTTGGCCTTCTGGTCGATCGCCCGGATCGGGAGGGACGCGAGGATGCAGACGATCGACGGCGTGATCGAATAGAACAGGTCGGACAGGGGGCCTTCGAGCACGAACAGGTCGACGAAGAAGAGCGCGTTCGCCACCCCGAGCAGGCATTTGACCAGCGTGCCGAGCATGTCGTGGAGCTTGTGCTCCGCGGCGTAGATCTCCAGGTCCTTCTTCGTGGCGATGCGCGGGATCCGCGCCAGCAGGGCCTTCAGCCGCAGGCCCGCCCAGACCACGATGCCCGTGGTGAGCAGCGGCAGCCCCACCATGAGCCCGATGACGGCGTCGCGGGCGTCCATGCCGGAAGCTTAGCCCAGGACTTTCAATTCTTCAACAGCCCCCGCGCCCGCATCCACTCCTCGCAGCGGAGCGGCCAGGCGTTGAACGGCTTGTCGCCCTTGCGCATCCCGTAGCCGTGGCCGCCCGTCTCGAAGACGTGCAGCTCCGCCGCCACCCCGGCCTCGCGCAGCGCCTGGTAGATGCGCAGCGTGCCCGCCGCCGAGCCCTTGTCGTCCGTCGACACCGCCAGGAACGACGGCGGCGTGTCCTTCGACACCCGGATCCGCGACGCCAGCTTCGTGGGGTCCTGCTTGTCCAGCACGCCCCCCGGATAAATCATCACCGCGAAGTCCGGACGGCACGAGGCCTTGTCGGCCTCGTCGACGGCCTCATACGCCCGCTGGTCGCCGTTCGTCGCGGCGTGGGCCGTCAGATGCCCTCCCGCCGAGAAGCCCAGCAGGCCGATCCGCGCGGGATCGACGCCCCACTCCGCCGCCTTCGCCCGGGTCAGGCTGATCGCGCGCTGCGCGTCCTTCAACGGGAGCATCGCGTCGTCGTCCCCGGGACGTCGCGGCACCCGGTACTTGAGCAGCACCGTGGTCACGCCGATCGACGACAGCCAGGCGGCGACGTCGGTCCCCTCGTGCTGATACGCGAGCATGCGGTAGCCGCCGCCGGGGGCGACCACGATCGCGGTCCCGTTCGGCTTCGCCGGCTTGTAGACGCTCGCCGTGGGACGTCCGACATACGTCACCTTCCAGCCGTTCTCGATCTTGTCGGCGCCGGGCTCCTCGGTCTCGCCGGGCACCTTGCCGGGCCAGAGGTCGACGACGACGGGGTCCTGCGAGAGCATGAACGCCAGGGCGAGAACGTGCATCAGAAGTCTCCTCCCGATATGCTACGCGCATGAGGCGCTGCGAGCGTCGGCATCGTCCCGACTGCGGCCACATCGGCGGCGGCCCGCGCCCCGAAAGTCTCATCCTGATCGCCGTCCTCGGCATCATGGCGGCCGTGCTCATGCCCCGCTGGCTCACCGCGTTCGACAAGGGCAAGGCCTGCGTCGATCTCCTCGCGCGCGGCGGCCAGGGCTCCTGCCCCGTGACCGGCCAGGCCTACCCGCCCGGCGACGACGCCGCGTGCGTGGCCCCCCACCTCCCCTCGGCGCCGCGCTTCCCCCGCGCCGGCGGCCCCCCCGAGCAGACGCTGCCGGCGCCCGCGCCCTACTCCGCGCTCGACCTGGAGCCCGGGTTCTTCTGGCGCTGGATCGCGGCGCCCCTGGTGCAGATCTTCTGCACGGTGCTCGTCGGCATCTGCGTGATCTTCATGCGCAACACCGAGGGCCCCATCGGCGCGCCGCTGGCGGCCGCCCTCGCGGGACTCGTCGCGCTCGTGGCCTGCGTGATGTCCGCGTGGGGCAGCGAGCGCGTCGAAGCGTCGAAGGGCCGCGTCGTCCACCGCCGCTGGATGCTGGGCGTCGAACGCGCCCCCCTCGTCTACGAGGACGCGAAAGCCCTCGTTCCCGTCCAGCCGAAGTCCGGCCCGCTCCAGGCCGTCGTCGTCCACGGGCGCCAGGCGACGCTCCTCGCGACGATGACGGTGGAGGAAGTCGCGCGACTGGACGCCGCGCTGCGTTAACTAAGCATGCTGCTCGCGCTCGCCCTCGCGCTGGCCCAGGAGACCTGGCCCCAGTTCCGCGGCCCCCTCGGCAGCGGCCTGGCCCCCGACGCCCGGCCGCCCGTCGAGTGGAGCGAATCCAGGAACATCAAGTGGAAGGTCGCGATCCCCGGCGCGGGCTCCGCGACGCCCGCCGTCTGGGGCGAGAAGATCTTCCTCCTGACGGCCGTCGAGAACGGAAAGGTCCAGCGCTTCGACGTCCTCTGCCTCGAGCGCGCGAGCGGCCGGACGCTGTGGCGGAAGACGGCCGTCGAAGCGGCCCCGCACGAAGGCAAGCACGACAGCAACACCTACGCCTCCGCGTCGCCCTCGACGGACGGGAAGATCCTGCTCGCGCCGTTCGGCTCCCGCGGGATCTTCGCGTACGACCTCGAGGGCAACCTCAAGTGGGCGAAGGATCTCGGCGACATGAAGATCAAGATCGGCTTCGGCGAAGGCGCCTCGCCCGCGCTGCACGGGGACGCGGTCGTCGTGCCCTGGGACCACGAGGGCGACTCGTTCGTCGTCTGCCTGGACGCGGCCACGGGCGAGGAACGGTGGAGGAAGTCGAGAGACGAAGGCACCACGTGGACCACGCCGCTGGTCGTCGACGGCCAGGTCATCGTGAACGGCCAGAAGCGGACGCGGAGCTACGACCTCAAGACGGGCGCGGCGATCTGGGAATGCGGCGGGCAGGTGATGAACCCGATCGCGGTGCCGATCGCCCGCGACGGGATCGTGTACTGCGCGACCGGCTACAAGGGCCACGCGGTCGTCGCGATCCGGCTGAGCTCGAAGGGGGACGTCACGGACCGCCCGGTCTGGAAGCGCTCGGACACGGGCCCGTACGTCGCCTCGCCGCTGCTCTACGAGAACCTGCTCTACGTCACGAAGGAGCGCAACGGCGTGCTCTCCTGCCTCGACGCCGCCACGGGCGAGCCCCGCTTCGGCCCCGAGCGGCTGCCCGGGATCGACACCCTGTACGCCTCGCTGGTCGGCGCGGCCGGCCGGATCTACGTCGCGGGCCGGGAAGGCACGACGCTGGTCCTCAAGCACGGCCCCAAGCTCGAGATCCTCGCCACGAACAAGCTTTCCGAGGGCATCGACGCCACGCCCGTGCTGGTCGGGAAGCAGATCTTCCTGCGCGGGGAAAAGCACCTCTACTGCGTGGAAGAGTAGGACCAGGAACCAGGACCAGGACCAGGGGGAGCCCCCTCACGCCCCCAGGGTAGTCACGGGGTCCCCCCGTAATCCCCCCGGGGGACCAGGGGGCTTCCCGTCCCTGGTCCTGGTTCCTGGTCCTCACCTCCAGAGGCTGATCGGGGGGCCCTTCGGACGCTTCGCGGACGGGAGCGCGATCTTGCGGCCCTCGCCCGCCGACTGATACGCCGCCAGGATGATCTCGAGCACCGCGCGGCCGTCTTCGCCCGTCTCCAGCGGCTCCCGGTCGTTCGCCACGCAGTCGACGAAGTGCTCGAACTCCTGCGGGAAGCCGTAGTTCCACAGCTCCTCGAACGTGCAGAAGCTCCAGCCGCGCGTGGTGCCGGCCTTTTCGACCGCGTAGCCGTAGCCCGTCTCGGAATAGGCCAGGATCGAGTTGCCCTGGAGGAGGTCGGCGTACGCCACCCCCGCGGAGCCGTAGACCTCCGCGGTGTCGTCCATCCCGCCCTTCTTCGCCCAGCTCTCCTCCGCCATCCCGATCGCCTCGCCGTCGGGCGTCTGGAAGCGCACGATCACCACCGCGTGATCCTCGCCCTTCGTCTTCTCCGCGTGCACGAACGTGTCCATGTCCGCGTAGACCGAAAGGGCCCTGGCCTTGGCGACGCGGGCGACGTCCCCCGCCGCCTCGTGGCTTTGCGTCTGGACGTCGACGACCTTCGCCTTCCCCCGCCCGCCGGCCGGCGTCCCCAGCATCCAGCGGAAGAACTCGAACGCGTGGCAGCCCATGTCGAGCGTGACGCCCCCGCCCGACCGGTTCACGTCCCAGAACCACGGCGAATGCGGGCCGTCGTGCTTCTCGGCTTGCTTGACCATGTAGACCCGCCCGAGCGCCCCTTCGTCGACCAGCTTCTTCAGCCGGACGTACTTCGGCGTGAAGCAGAGCTCCTCGGCGTACATGAGCTTGACCTTGGCCTTCGCGCAGGCCGCGATCATGCGGTCCGCCTCCTCGAGGCTGACGGCGAGCGGCTTCTCGCAGACGACGTGCTTGCCCGCGGCGGCGGCCTTCTCGGTGATCTCGGCGTGCTTGTCGTTGGGGCAGCCGAGGACGATCATGTCGACGTCCGACGCCAGGAGCTTTTCCAGGTCGTGGAACGCGTGCTTCGCGCCGTGCTTCGCGGCGAAGTCCTTCGCGTGGTTGGGCGACAGCACGGCGAAGAGCTCCGCGTTCGGCACCCGCTTGAGCGCCTCCGCGTGGATGGTGGAAATGAAGCCCGCCCCCACCAGGCCGACCCGCACTTTGTTCATCGCCTCAACCTACCTGACGAACCCCGCGATTTGCTAGACTTCCGGTCATGCGACGCCTGCTTCCGCTCCTCCTGCTCGCGGCCGGCTGCCGGGATTCGGCGACGTCCCAGGCGAAGCGGGGCCAGGAGATCTTCGAGACGCCCGCGCGGACGCTCGCCGCGGGCGTCCTCGCCGAGACGCGGGGCCGCGATCCCGCCGCGGCGGACCAGCTGCTGGCGGCCGCCGGCCTCAAGGACGACGCGGCGTTCGTCGAGAACGCCACCCGGGAGCTGCTCG
>DASVNH010000207.1:0-32910 GCA_036383955.1 Planctomycetota bacterium
CCCCGTCGGGCGTCGATCGCCCCCTCCCGGACGACGGCGGGCGGACGCGGCCGTACGAGGAAGCCCTGCTCCAGTTCGAGCCCGACGCGGACGGCGCGTGGCGGCGGATGCCGTCGAAGCGCGTGATCCAGGGCAACGCCGCGGTCACGCTGGCGGGCGCGCTGGCGCCGCCCGGCCTCGCGGGCCGCGCGGAGTACGTCCTCGCGTTCAACAAGCCGGGCGGGCTTCCGTCGGCCCCCGTGTGGAGCTTCGTGCGCGGCGAGCTCGGGCAGGCGCCCTGGCGCGGCGGCGCGCTGGTGCTCTGCCGCGACGAGGCCCTGAAGGAGGGCGCCGTCTGGGCGCCCCTCGGCCAGCCGCTGTCGGAGCCGCGGGCGGTCGCGCAGCTCGCCGAATCCCTCGGCACGGGCCGGCTCTACCGCGAGCCGCCGGCGGCGCTCGCCGCTCCGCTCTTCTTCGCGCTCTTCCTGGCCGCGGCGCTGGCGGCGGCGCGGATGGCGCCCCTGCCGGGCTTCCTGACGGGAGCGGCGGCCGCGGCGCTCCTGCTGGCCGCGGCGCTGGCCGCGCGGATCGTCGCGCTCTGGATCCTCCCCCTCTCGCCCATCCTCCCGGTCGCCGCGTTCGGCACGGCCGTCGGCCTCGTCCGCCGCCATCACCTCCTCGAGCGCCTCCTCGCCCAGGCGGGCGTCGCGCTCGGCCAGAGCCGCGTCCTCCATCCGCTGCTGCGCGCGTTCCATCTCGACGCCGCCGTGCTGCGCCGGGCGGTCGATCTCCTGGAGCTCGAGGGCGCGGCGCTGGTCGACCTCCGCCGCCCCGACCCGCTCGTCTCCGTCGCGGCCCGCGGCGACCAGGAGCCCTTCGTCCGCCGCGCCAAGGAGGAGCTCCCCCGCCTGCTCGCGGCCGCGCCCCCCACGCGTCACCTGCCGGCCTTCTCCGCGCCCGGCCAGGAAGGGCCCGGCGCCCTGCTCCTGCCGCTCGGCGGCGACGACAGCCTCCACCTCTACCTGTCCGCGAAGGACGTCTCGCCCGAGGCGTGGTGGGAGGCGAACCGGGAAGTCGTCGACCGCCTCGCCGTCTCGCTCGCTTTCACGGTGCGCGCCGCCGCGGCCTCCGGCTCCGGCGCGGCGATCCCGCCGGAGAAGCAGCTCGACGTCTTCCGCTCCACCGCGTCGCGGACGGAGGCGGAGCGCATCCTGCTGCTGCGGCTGATGGGCCGCCTGCCGGGCGGGGTGCTGGTCTGCGACCTCCTGGGCCGCACGCTGCTGCACAACCAGGCGATCGACCGCCTGGCCGGGGCGCTGCGCCTGACGCCCGAGAACTTCCTGCTGGGCCTGCTGCGGACCTCGTCCGGCCGCGACGAGCCCGCGCTGTGGCGGGCGCTGCGCCAGGTCATCCGCGACCGCGCGCCGTGGACGTTCTACGCGAAGACCGAGGTGCCGGAGCCGCGGCACCATCTGTTCCAGCTCTGCCTCCTCGACCTCGGGCCGGGCGCCTCGGGCGTGCTGCCGGGCGAGGTCCTGGTGCTCGCGGCGACGGACGTCACGGGCCTCGCCCGCATGGCAGCCGCGCGCGCGACGGCGGAGGAGCCGGCCGCCGCGCCGCCCGGGTTCGTCTCGAACGCGTGCGGCGTGATGGACCGGATGCTCGACGTCCTTCAGAACCTGCTCGTGCACGGCTCCGCGCCGCTGCTGGACGAGCAGATCCTGCAGATGCGGTCGGAGCTCGACGCCCTGAAGACCCCGCTGACGACGACCACGAAGAAGGAGACGGCGGAGGCGGTGGAGGCGGTCGATCTCATCGCGGAGATCGAGCGCGCGGTGGCGGACGCGCTGCCGATCGCGACGGAGGTCGGGATCGAGCTGCGGGTCCGGGGCGACGAGCTCGTGCCGATGGCGCTGGCGCGGCCGGAGGCGCTGCGGCGGGCGCTGGCGCTGCTGCTGCGCAAGGGCGTGTCCGCGTGGCGGCGGGCGCCGACGCTCTGGTTCCAGGCGTACACGACCGGCACGGAAGTGATCGTGCGGATGTCGACGGAAGGCGCGAAGGACGGCCCGCGCCAGCGGGACTCGGGCACGCGGATCTCCTCGGACGCGCTGTCGCGCGCGGTGCAGGAGGCGGGCGGCCGCTTCGGCATCGGCGAGGAAGGCGACTGCCGGATGGCGTTCCCGGCCCTCACGGCCTGAGCCGCGTCGTATCATACCCCGGTGATCGGCCTCCTCCTCGCGCTCGTGCCGCAGGACGAAAACGCCTTCTGGGACGCCGTCCTGGAGCGCGTCAAGCCGCTCTGGATCGCCAAGAGCGATCCCGCGCCGTTCGTCCCGCCCCCGGCCGCCGAGCTCGAGGCGCTCGCGGCGTTCGCGGCGGGCCCGCTCGACGCGCCGCTCCCGCCCGCGCTCGACCGCGCGGGCTGGCGCGTCGACTGGATCCCGTTCGGCGAGGAGAAGCTGCGGCTGCTGCGGGAGTCGCCGGACGCGAAGCGCGGCCGGGGCGTGATGCTGACGCGGCCGGCGGCGGCCGCGTCGAAGCTCGTCCTGATGGCGCCGCACCGCTTCTTCGACAAGCTGACCGGGGACGTCGCGCGCGCCGCCTTTTTCCGCGCGCGGGCCTCGGTCCTTCTCGAGAACACCGCACACCGGCTCTGGAACAAGGCGGACGACGCCGAGCACGGCCCGTCCGACGCCGCCCACCAGGAGGCGACGGGCCTGCACGCGCTGGCCCGGGGCGTCGCCGCCGGCCGCAAGGGCCTCCTGATCGTCCAGCCGCACGGGTCCGGCGGCGGGGAGGACGGCCTGGCGTCCGCGATCCTCAGCGACGGCACGCGCGATCCGGGCCGCTGGGTGAAGACGGCGGCCGAG
Source organism: Planctomycetota bacterium (assembly GCA_036383955.1). Taxonomy (GTDB): domain Bacteria; phylum Planctomycetota; class MHYJ01; order MHYJ01; family JACPRB01; genus JACQFK01. The sequence continues at coordinate 2,850 of DASVNH010000207.1, forward strand.
CGCCTCCGGGCGTCGAACGTCCGTTGCGAGGTGTACGGCGTCGACACCCGCAAGCTGGGCGCGACCGAGAACGTGCTGGGGCGGCATCTGCGGACGTCGGGCGCCGACGCCCGCTTCCTGCACGTCGAGATGACGCTGCCCCTGCGCGAGGCGTTCAAGGCCGACGCCGCCGCGCTGGCCGACGCCCTGCGCGCCGCGGCCGAGTAGTAGTTCGCTCCCGATGGGCGCGACCCAGGGCATCCAAGTTGACTCACTCCGAGCGGCTTCCCGCCCCTTCGACTTTTTTTGAATTCCGCGATGTATACTACATGGGTCAGCTGGGGTGGAATCTGTAGGAGGGAATCATGTTCGGTCGCGAGAAGTCCAGGGTCGCCCTGGAAGAGCCTCCGCCGCCGATGGCGGAGACGCCTCCCCCGCCGCCGGCCGCCGGCGAATCCGTGCTGGGGCCGACGATCACCCTGAAAGGCGAAATCACCTTCGAGGGCGGGCTTCGCGTCGAGGGCATAGTGACCGGGACGATCACGGGCCAGGGCCGCCTCACGGTGGCGCGGAGCGGCCGGGTGATGGGCGACATCATCTCGGCCGTCGTGATCATCGAGGGCAAGGTCTACGGCAACGTCGTCGCCGCCGACAAGATGGAGATCGCCGACGCCGCCGAGATCGTCGGCGACATCAAGGCGACCCGGGTCGTCATCGCCGAAGGGGCGAAGCTCCTCGGCCGGCTCGACATCAATTCCGAGTCCCTGCCCCCGCCGCCGGAAAAGGGCGGCAACGGGCACGCGAAACCCCGCGCCGCGGACGCCTTGAACAGCGTTCTCTAGTCCCCTCCCGGGCGGCGGCCGCGTCGCGCGGCCGCCGCCCGCATTTTTTCTCCGCGTTACAATCCGGAGCCGGCCCGCACTGATGCGGAGGAGGACGACGCGATGATCAGCAGCTTCTTCGCCGTGCTGGCCCTGGGCGCCGCCGCCGACGACGTCAGCGTCGAGCGGATCCCGGCGCTGCAGACCCTCATCAAGCCGCGGCCCGCCGAAACCCGCTGGGAAGAGATCCCCTGGCAGGTCGACGTGTGGGACGCGCGCCGGAAGGCCGCCCGCGAAGGCAAGCCGATCATGCTCTGGGAGATGGACGGCAACCCGATGGGCTGCGGCTGAAACAACGTCGTGCTGGGCCGTGTGCTCAGCTTCTCCGACCCGGTGATCATCAAGCTGCTCCAGGAGAACTTCATCCCCCTCGTGGGCGACGACTGGTATCAGCGCCGGCGCAAGGACGACGTGGGCAAGTTCTTCCGGAAGGTCGTCAACCAGACCTGGAAGGCGGGCGACTGGGAGTCCCAGGGCGGCGGCGGCAACAACCGCCAGGGCATCTACTGCTTCACGCCGTCGGGCAAGATGCTGACCGACATGAAGAACGTCGGCGGGATGCCCCGGGAAGTCGAAGGGATCCTGCGGCGCGCCCTCCGGAGCTGGAACGAGCTTCCCGAGGCGGAGCGGCGGGCCGAGGCCGTCGAGATCCCCGATCCCTCCCTGGACCCGGGCTATCACCGGCCGGTGCCCCCCGGCGCCCTGGTTCTGCGCGAGTATTCGCGCGGGCTCAAGCGGGACGCGGCCGGGACGCTGGCCATCGACGACTTCACGTTCCAGAACACCCCGGTCTGGGCGCAGCGCGACCGCGCCTGGGTGCTCGAGGCGGAATGGAAGGCGATGATCCCCGCGACGGCCAAGGCGGGGGACGTCGTCGAGCTCCCGAAGCCGCTGGTCCAGCGCCTGATGCGGTACCACTTCGTCGAGGCGCTCCGCGGCGAGGCCGGGCAATGGGAGCCCAAGCACGTCCGGGCGTCGACGCTGAAGCTGACGGTGGCGGCGGCGACGGACGTCGAGCTGCGGCTGCGGCTGGACGGCGGCGTGAAGCTGGCCACGGACGACGCGAAGGTGGGCCTGGAAGGCACGCTGGCGGGCGATCTTCGGGTCGACCGGACGCGGCAGGCCTTCACCCGCTTCGACGTGGTCCTGATCGCGGACTGCTGGGGGGCTCTCAATCCGCACAACGGCGTCAGCCGCGAGGGCCGCAATCCGGTCGGCTTCTCGTTCGAGCTGGGCACCGGCGCGGAAGTGGATCGCGTCCCGCCGCAGTGGGCGCGGCTCCTGGCGCCCTACCTCAATCCCTAGGGCGTGAAGACCGTGACGCGGAGGCCGCGCGCGCTGAGGTCGACGGCCGTGAAGGTCACGGACCAGGTGCCCGCGGCGCCGGAGGACGTCGACTCCTCCAAAGGCGGCACGGCGCCCGCGTCGATCACGCGGTCGTAGACGACGGCGCCGACGTCGTCCTGCACGACGACGCGGAGCGTGCCGGACGTCCATTCCGTCCAGTCCGCCTCGATCGAGGCGGCGGTCCCGTCCATCCGCACGTAGTAGGTTTCGACGACGTCCCGGTCGTCGGCGCGCTGATGCCGCCAGAGGACGAAGGGGCCGCCCTGGTTGCCGGGGACGCCGGGGCCGGTGCCGGGGCCGTCGTTGACGGGCGGCTGTCCCGGCGGCTGGGGATCCTCGCCGTTCCCGACGCCGTTGTTGCCGTGGTCGACGAAGACCTCGTGATCGCAGTCCCCCGTGCCGGTGATGAGGATCTCCAGGTCCTTGACGCCGTCGAGGTCGAAGGCGAGCTCGATACGCCAGACGCCGGGGACGCCGGCGGCGGTCGGCATGGGCGGCCAGTCCTTCTTGCCCTGGCCGCAGTGGGGCGCGTGGAAGGTGTCGCTGAAGACGCGCGTGTTCTCGGCGTCGTAGACGTTCACGGTGACGTCGTTGGGGCAGCTGGGCTCGACCTCGAGGTCGACGACCGCCGTCGCGCCGCAGTTCCGCCAGGCGTAGCTTTCGACGGCCTTGAACTTGTGGTGGTCGGCCGAGCGGTAAAAGTAGTTCGCCCGGTTGACGAGGACGAAGTTGTCGGTCTCCTTCAGGATCTCTTCGAGGATCTCCTGGGAGACCGGATCGCAGCCGCACAACAGCCCCAGCATCGCCAGCGCCCCGTACCGCATACTTCATGCCCTCCCAGGGAGATACCGTCCGGAGGAGGGGGAGGTTTCAGTAAATCTCGGGGACGTGCATCTCCTTCGGGACCGGATGGCGGGTGTACTCGGGATGATGCACGCGCGCGGGGAGCTCGATGGCCGGCCGCTTCACCTCCTGATACGGGACCTGCTTCAGCAGGTGGGCGACGCAGTTCAGCCGGGCCTTCTTCTTGTCCACGGCGCTGACGACCCACCACGGGGCCTCGAGGATGTGGGTGTCGGCGGAGCAGATCCAAAGCCTCGTCTGGGTGCGCAGGATCCTCCGCCACGAATTCAAGGGGCATACCACGATCAAGCGCCGAGCCCATAAGCTCTACAGCAACGAAGCCGTGCACCTGGTCCAGATCTTCGTCAAAGACGAGAACGGACAGTTCGTCGGCGTGGCCCATGACATGTTCGAAGGCCACGAGGACGAGGACCTCCCCGGGTGTCTACAAAGCATCCAGTTTGATTCGTAACTGGGGGCCCTTCACGGGAGTGTTACGAACTAAACTGGATGCTTTGTAACGCGCGGATTACTTCGCGTCCTGGGTCCAGGTGTAGGTCAGGTCGTCGAAGTAGACCTGCTGGCCGTTGCCGTCGATGTGGGTGGTGACCAAGCCGAAGCGGTCGAAGCGGGCGCCCAGCTTCCGATGGGCGGCGGAGATCGAGAGACTCACCGAGCGGCCGTCGAGCGAGACGGTGAGGGTGCCGTCCGCGTAGTCCAGCGACCACGCGTGGGAGGCGCCGTCCGGGTAGATGCGCGGACAGCCCGCCTCCCGCGAGCCGTTGCCGCCCTCCCCGTCCCGGTCGGTCCCATAGACCGGGTAGAACAGGAACCCTTCCCGGCTCGGGCCTTCGATCGCGGCGCCCAGAAAGTTCTCCGGGAATCCGGAGGCCTGCGCCGGGCTGATCCGCAGGCTCTCGGTGGAGTGGAAGAAGCCGATCAGCACCGAGCTGTCGGTGACGCCCCGCGTCATGGCGACCCGGCCCGACGCCTTCAGCGGGCGCTCCAGGGTCAGCGGGCGGAGGCGGTCGCCGTAGTACGCCATCTTGTCGGCGAAGCGCTCGTCCCCGCGGAAGACCAGGCCGCCCATCTCGCCGGCGCCGGCTCCTCCGGCGTGGCGCGTCGCGCTGTAGCCGAAGTCGAAGCGGGGGCGGATGTTGGCGGTCGCGTACGAGCGGCGGGCGTTCAGAGCGTCCCACTTCGGATCCGCGTCGAAGCGTTCGAGCGCGCCGTTCACGTCCACGTCGTCGAGCCAGAGCGTCCCGCCGCCGTCGGCCGATTTCAGGACGTTGAGGATCCCGAAGCGGTTGAACGTCGCGCCGTCTTCCTGGTGGCCGGCGTCGAGGCGAAGCCGGAGCTCCTCGCCGTTCAGCGTGGCGCGCACGGACCCGCCGTCCTTCGGATCGTACGCGAGGGTCCAGGCGTAGGAACCGGCGGGCCAGAGCCGCGTCGACTTCCCCTGGGCGTACGCGTCCGCGCCCGCCCGCCATTTCGACGTCGCGTACTCCAGGTGGACGTGGAAGCCCTCGTCGCCCCGTCCGTTGATCCGCAGCGCGATCGAGCTCGGCGTCCGCCATTCGTTGATCGTTCCCGCGTTGAAGAAGCCGATCAGGGTATTGCCCCCTCCCGGCTCCACGACGAGGGTGCCCGACGCCCTGAGCGGATCCTTCAGCGTCCGCGGCTCGACGACCCGGGCGTAGTACGCGGGTTCGGCGGCTGGCGTGATCAGGCCGCCGATCCTTCCGAGGGCGTACCCGAAGTCCTGCTTGATCTCCCGGCGCTCGGCCGACCGGTTGTTGCGCCCGTCCCAGCCGGGATCGCGGTCGAAGGCCTCGCTCTTCAAGCCCGCCTGCCCCAGCCCGAGAGCGAGAAGAAGGTTCAGAACCACGATCGTCCCTCCTCGTCGCGGAACTTCCTGGACCTGGACCTGTCTCCTGGACTCGGTTAGGCCAGGATGTCTTTCACGACGTGGCCGTGCACGTCGGTGAGGCGGAAGTCGCGGCCCGCGTAGCGGAACGTGAACTTCTCGTGGTCGAAGCCGAGCAGGTGCAGGATCGTCGCGTGCAGGTCGTGGGCGTGCACGCGGTTCTCGACGGCCTTGAAGCCGAACTCGTCCGTGGCGCCGTGGACGTGGCCGCCCTTCACGCCGCCGCCCGCCAGCAGATAGGTGAAGCCCCAGTGGTTGTGGTCGCGGCCGTTCGTCTTGCCCGCGTTCGCGCCGGGCGTGGGGAGCTCGACGACCGGCGTCCGGCCGAACTCGCCGCCCCAGATCACCAGCGTGTCCTCCAGCATCCCGCGCGCCTTCAGGTCCGCGAGCAGCGCGCCGAGCGGCTGGTCGAGGTCGCGGCAGAGGTTGCGGTGCCCCACCTCGATGTCGTCGTGGTTGTCCCAGGGCTGGCCCGCGCCCGTCCAGACCTGGACGAAGCGCACGCCGCGCTCGATCAGGCGCCGCGCGATCAGCAGCTGCCGCGCCTGCGTGCCCTTCCCGTAGGCGTCCTGCACGTACTTCGGCTCGCGCGTGACGTCGAACGCGTCCGTCGCCTCGATCTGCATCCGGTACGCGAGCTCGAACGACTGGATCCGCGCCTCGAGACCCGCTTCCTGCGTCCTCGACGCCTGATGCTTCCGGTTGAGCGCCATCAGGAGGTCGAGCTCCCGCCGCTGCTCCTCGCTCGTCGACGTCCCGTTCTTCACGTTCTCGATCAGCTTGCGGACGTCGGTGTGCTGGGTGTCGAGGTACGTCCCCTGGTACGCGCCCGGCAGGAAGCCGGCCTGCCAGTTCTGCGACTCCTGGATCGGATAGCCGCCGGGGCACATGACGATGAAGCCCGGGAGGTTCTGGTTCTCGGAGCCGAGGCCGTAGGTGACCCACGAGCCCATCGACGGCCGGACCAGCCGCGCCTCGCCGCAGTTCATGAGCAGCAGCGAGGGCTCGTGGTTGGGGACGTCGGCGTGCATCGAGCGGATCAGGCAGACGTCGTCGATCGACTCCGCCGTCTTCTTGAAGAGCTCGCTGACCTCGATGCCGCTCTTGCCGTACTTCTGGAACTTGAACATGGACGGGAGCGCGGCGCCCGTCTTGCGCTCGGTCTTCAGATTCTCGGTGGGCAGGGTCTTGCCGCGGAACTTCTCGAGGGCCGGCTTCGGGTCGAACGTGTCGACCTGCGAGGCGCCGCCGTTCGCGAAGATGTGGATGATCCGCTTCGCCCGGGCCTTGAAGTGCGGGCGCCGCGGCGTCAGCGGATTGAGCCCGCCCGTCGCCTCCTGCGCCTCCAGCAGCGGCCCGACCTTGCCCATCAGGCTCGACAGCGCCAGCGCCCCCATGCCCATGCCGCAGCGGTAGAGCATGTCGCGCCGGGTCAGGACGACGTCGTTCGGATCCATCAGCGTCCCTTATTGGCCACAGAGACACAGAGCCACAGAGACGGCCCGATGATGGACATCCCCCCTGCCTCTGTGTCTCTGTGGCTCATCATAGTCTAGTCGACGAAGAGGAACTCGTTGGTCTGCAGCAGCACGTGGGCGTAGCGCTCGAGGGCGGAGGGGCCGGCCTTCGACTTCCCCGGCGCCCCGCCGAACTGCTCCGCCGACCGCCACTCCTGCGGCACCGCCGCGCCCGTCGCCGCCGGCGTCTCCACCGTCCGGATCACCGGCGCCCAGGCGAACGAATCGAAGCTCTCGTCCTTCCGGCACTCGACCACGAAGTCGAGCGTGTCGCCCTTCGACACCTCCACCCGCGTCATCTTCGTCTCCGCCTCGGTGTTGTGCGCCGTCCACGAGGCCAGCGCCCCGTGCCGGCTCGAGACGATCCGGCCCAGCACGCCGTCGCCCTCCGCCGCCCGGTGCGTCAGCACGCCTTCGATCGAGACGACGGCGTCGCGGGGCGACGTCCACCGCCGGATCAGCGCGCCGTGCGCCGGCCCGCCCGGATGCCCGCCCTCGGCCGTCATCAGGAGCCAGCCGAGCTTCGGGTCGGGCAGCGCCGCGCCGCCCTGCCAGGACGCGCCCGTGAAGTGCGGCAGGGCCGTGAACGCGACCGACTTCCCCGCCTCGTCGACCTTGCCGTAGCCGTAGCGCCAGGCCGGCGCCGAGGCGGCCGCCGCGGCCGGCTCGCTCCCGAGGAAGCGGCGCCCGGCCGCGACCTCCTCCGGCGTCGCCGCGCGCCCGTAGAGGATCCGGTGCAGCGCCTGGATCCCCGCGTCCCCGGCGCCCGCGCGGGCCGCGAGGTGCCGCGCCTGCTCGAGGACGAAGGGGTTGTTCATGAGGTAGAGCGCCTGCTGCGGCACCGTCGTGACGAAGCGCTGCGGGCTGTGCTGGTCGGGGCTCGCGAAGTCGAAGAAGCGCATCGTCTGCGGGAGATTCTGGCGGTCGACGAAGTGGTAGATCGCGCGGCGGCGGGAGTGGACGTCCTGCGCCGCGTCCCCCGCCCCGTCGTTCGTGATCGTCTCGGCGTTCATCTTCTGCCGGACGGTCGGATTGCTCACGGCGGGCTCGGCCTTGCCGCCGATCGCCGGGTCGAGGCGGCCCGCGACGGCCAGCAGGGAGTCGCGCATCGCCTCGAACTCCAGGCGGCGCTTGTTCATCTTCCAGAGCAGCCGGTTTTCGGGATCGGCCTGGAAGCTCGCCGCGTCGCCCTCGCTCCGCTGGCGGTAGACCGCGGACGTCGCGATCAGCTTGTGCAGCTTCTTGACGGACCAGCCGTCGCTCACGAAGCGGCGCGCGAGGAAATCAAGGAGCTCCGGATGCGTCGGGGGATCCGTGCGCAGGCCGAAGTCGCTCGGGGTCCGCACCAGGCCCTGCCCGAAGTGCAGCGTCCAGATCCGGTTCGCCATGACGCGCGCGGTGAGCGGGTTCTCGGGGCTCGCGATCGCCTTGGCGAGCTCGAGACGTCCGCTGCCGTCGGTGAACGGCTTCGCGTCGTCGCCGGCCAGGCAGGAGAGGAAGCGGCGGGGCACTTCGACGCCCGGATTGCCGGCGTTGCCGCGGATGAAGACCCGGGGCGTCACCGGCTTGGGCAGGTCGTTCAGGACCATCGCGTGCTGGGGCGCCCCCGGATGCGAGGCCTTGTGCTCCTCGATCTTCTTCTCCTTGGCGCGATGCTCGTCCCGGTCCTTGCGGTTGTAGAGCTTCTCGAGATCGGCCGGCGGGACGTCGCACGGCGCCTCCGGCCCGAACAGCACCTTCTTGAGGGCCTCGTCCTGCTCGCCCGCCGCGATCACCGCCCCGTAGCGGTCCGCCGCCTCGCGCAGCGACGCCGGGGGCGTCTTGAAGGCCTCCGCGATCTTCGGATGGACGCCCTCGGGCTTCTTCGCCAGGTCCTTCTCGTCGAGCTCAAGCCAGAGCTTGAAGATCCCGTCCGACTTCTTCAAGCGCTCGCGCCAGCGCTGGATGCCGCCGCTCGACAGGTCTTTCTTCTGCGCGAAGTCTTTCAGCTTGTCGTCGGCGAGGCCGGCCGACTCCTTCACCGCCATCAGGTGGTCGGCGATCGACTTCGCCGTGCGCAGGCCCTTGAGCTTCTCCTCGAGCCGGGCCTTTTTGAAGGCTTCGACGTCCCCCTTCAGCTTCTCGAGGATCTTCTCGTACTCGACGCCCTGGGGCGTCGCGGCCCCCGACTGGATCACGGGCAGGTCCTTGGGCTCGGTCGAGCTGACGAACACCCCGTAAAGCGAGTAGTAATCCTTCGTCGGGATCGGGTCGAACTTGTGGTCGTGGCAGCGCGCGCAGCCGATCGACAGCCCCAGCAGGCCGCGGCCCACGACGTCGATGCGGTCGTCGGTGATGTCCGGCACGCTGTTCAGGAAGCGCCGCCCCACCGTGAGGAAGCCCATCGCGGCGAGCGGCCGCTTGTCGTCGCCCAGCGGGAGGCGGTCGGCCGCCAGCTGCTGGATGATGAACTGGTCGTAGGGCAGGTCGTCGTTGAACGCCCGGATCGCCCAGTCGCGGTAGGTGTAGGCGAACGGGTAGCGCCGCTCCTCCTGGAACACGTAGCCCTTGGTGTCGGAGTAGCGCGCCACGTCCAGCCAGTGCCGCGCCCAGCGCTCGCCGTAGGCCGGCGAGGCCAGGAGGCGGTCGATCACCTTCTCGAACGCCTTCGGGTCCTTGTCCTTTTCGAAGGCCTCGACCTCCTCCGGCGTCGGCGGGAGGCCCACGAGGTCGAACGTCGCCCGGCGGATCAGCGTGCGCCGGTCCGCCTCGGGCTGGGGCTTGAGGTTCTTCGCGTCCAGGGCGGCGAGGATGAAGGCGTCGACCTCCGTCTTCGCCCAGCCGGCGGATTTCGGCTTGGGGACCGCGGGGTTGCCGACGGGCTGGAACGCCCAATGGCTCTTCGCCTTGGCGCTGACGGGGTCGAGGGCGGCGCCCGTGCGGGGGTCGGGGGCGCCGCGCTTCACCCAGGCTTCGAAGTCGGCGACGACCTCCTTGGGCAGGGCCTTCTTGGGCGGCATCGCGGTGTCGGGATTGCCGCGGCGGAGGGCCTGGATCAGGAGGCTCTTGTCGGGGTCGCCGGGAACGATCGCGGGGCCGGTGTCGCCGCCCTTGCGGAGGAGGTCGCGGCTGTCCAGCTTCAGGCCGCCCTTGACGCTCTTGGCGTTCGCGCTGTGGCAGGAAAAGCACTGCTCGACGAGGACGGGGCGGATCTTCTTCTCGAAGAACTCGACACCCTCCGCGTCGGTCTGCGGGGCCAGGGCCAGGAGCAGGACAAATTGCATCGTCACCAACAGTACAGCCGGGCGCGGGCGCGGGTTTCCGCCCGCGACAATACATAGAAGAAGTCGCCTCCTCCGTTACCATGCGCGGATGGCCGAACGCGACGACGACCTGCGCTTCTACGACGCCCTCCGGTCCCGCCTCGAGCACGAGGACGGGCTGATCGTCCACCGGTTGTCGTGGTTCATGGCGTCGCAGTCCTTCCTGTTCACGGCCTACGCGATCGCCCTCAACGGACCGGCGGCGGCGGCGCGGCTGCTGCGACTGGTGCCGCTGGTGGGGATCCTCATCGCGATGCTGACCTTCGCGGGCATCCTCGCCGCGCTGAAGGCGATGGCGTGGATCCGCGCGTCGTTCGCCGCCCGGGGCGTCACGGAAGCGGCCCTCGGACTCCCCGACCTGCTCACGCCGGCGCCCATCCGCCGCTTCGGGCTGCTCGGTCCCGTGCTGCTGCCGCCCCTGTTCATCCTGGCCTGGGCCTGGCTGATCCTGCGCTGACCCGCCCCCACCACCGAGACACCGAGAACACCGAGGTAGTGACGCAGGATTCCCCCCCCCGCCCCCCGGGGGGGCCACGTCTACAAAGCCGTCTCGGTGTGCTCGGTGTCTCGGTGGTGAACGTTTACGCGAGCAGGTTCTCGATGACGTGGCCGTGGACGTCGGTCAGCCGCCGGTCGATGCCGTTGTGGCGGAACGAGAGCTTCTCGTGGTCGAGGCCGAGGGCGCGCAGCATCGTGGCGTGGACGTCGTAGCCGTAGACCGGATCCTTCACGACTTTGTAAGACCACTCGTCGCTCTCGCCGTGCGTCGCGCCGGCCTTGAAGCCGCCGCCCGCGAACCAGTTCGTGAACGCGAACGGATTGTGGTCGCGGCCCCGCGAGCCCTGGCTGCACGGCATCCGCCCGAACTCCGTCGTCCAGTGCACGATCGTGTCCTCGAGCAGGCCCCGCCGCTTCAGGTCCTCGATCAGCGCCGCCGCCGGCTGGTCCAGGCTCTCCCCCATCTCCCCATGGTCCCGCGCCAGCTCCTCGTGGCTGTCCCAGTTGCGCCGCGGATGGCCGTTGTCCGCGCCGCTCCAGACCTGGACGAACTGGGTCCCGCGCTCCAGCAGCCGCCGCGCCACCAGGCAGCGCAGGCCGAACTCCGCCGTGGCCGGCCGGTCCAGGCCGTACAGGCGCTTCACCTCGTCCGGCTCCTTCGCGACCTCCAGCGCCTCCGGGGCCGCCAGCTGCAGGCGCGCCGCCGCCTCGTACGAGGCGATCCGCGCGTCCAGGCGGGCGTCGTGGGGCCTCGACTCCCGATGCCCCGCGTTGAGCCCCCGCAGGACGTCGGCCCCCTCCCGCTCCGCCGCGGACGTCACGAACGTCCCCGCCGGCGGAAAGAGGTCGTGGATCGGGTTCGGACGTCCCACGCGGATCATCGTCCCCTGGTGCTCGGCGGGGAGGAAGCCGGCGCTCCAGTTGCCGGGCCCGTTCGGCGCGAAGCCGCGGACGTCGGGCAGCGCCACGAACGTCGGCAGGTTCGCGCGGCCGCTCCCGAAGGCGTACGAGACCCAGGCGCCCATGCCCGGAAAGCCCGGCAGCACGAAGCCGGTGTTCTGCAGGAAGGTCGCCGGGCCGTGGACGTTGGACTTCGAGACCATCGAGTACACGAAGGCCATCTCGTCGACGCGGGCCGCGAGGCGCGGGAGGAGGTCGCTGACCCAGCGGCCCGACTTCCCGTGCCGCTTCCAGCCCCACGGGCTCTTCATGACCGAGCCCGGGCTGCTCTGGAAGAGCTCGACGGCCCCGCCCGGCTCGAACTTCTGGCCGTCGCGCTTGATCAGCTCGGGCTTGTAGTCGAACGTGTCGCACTGGCTCGCCGCGCCCGACATGAAGAGCTGGACCACCCGTTTCGCCTTCGGTCGGTAGTGGAGCCGCGGGTCCTGGCTCTCCGCGTGCAGCAGCCGCGCGAGCGCCAGCCCGCCCAACCCCATCATGAAATCACGTCTATTCATAGGCATTAGGCAATTGGCATTGGGCAATAGGGCGGGCCCAGGGGTCGTCGCGTCTCCCATGGCCTAATGCCCATTGCCCATTGCCTCCCTTCAGTCCACGAAGACGAACTCGTTCGAATTGAAGAGCACGCGGGCGAGGTTCGACCTGCCGTGCTTCTCCGCGTACGCGCCCAGCGAAGCGGACTCGCCGGGCGTGGGACGTCGGCCCCACACGAGGCGGGCCATGTCGTCGACGTCCTTCGCGCGCTCCGCGAGACGCGCGCACTGGCGCAGCACGAAGGGGTCGTTGAGCGCGGCGAGCGCCTGGAGGGCCGTCAGCGTGGTGTTGCGCCGCGGCGTGAGGATCGACGGATCGGCGGCGTCCAGGGCGTCGAAGAGCGGATCCGGCACGCTGCGGACGATGAAGCGGTACACGCTCCGGCGGCGCGACGCCTCCGGGTCGAAGCGCGCGTAGTCGTAGACCGGCGAGTGGTCGTCCTTGAAGACGAAGTGCTCGTCCGACGGCCCGCCCATGCGGAGGTCGAGTCCGCCGCCGACGAAGAGGAGGGCGTCGCGGAAGCTTTCGGCGTCGAGCCGGCGCCGCTCCATCCGCCAGAGGAGCTTGTTGTCCGCGTCGATCGCGCGGGCCGCGGGGTTGTCGTCGGAGGCCTGCCGCCAGGCGTTGGAGAGCAGGATGAGCCGGTGGAGCTGCTTGACCGACTCCCCGTTCTCCTGGAACCAGGCGGCGAGCGCGTCCAGGAGCTCGGGGTGGCTCGGCTCGGCGCCCATGCGGCCGAAGTCGTTGGGCGTCTCGACCAGGCCGCGCCCGAAGTGGTGATGCCAGACGCGGTTCACGATCGAGCGGCGCAGCAGCGCGTTGGCCGGGTCGGTCAGCCAGGCCGCGAGCGCCGCGCGGCGCTGGCCCTCGCTGGAGGGATCCGCGCACGCGAAGACCGGGCCCGGCACGCGCGACAGCGCGCCCGGGACGGCCGGCCGGAGCGGGCGCTTGACGTCCCCGCGCGACAGCAGGTGGACCGGCCGCGGGCCCTTCGACGGCTGAAAGCCGCCGGATCCCGCGAACGCGCTCGTCGCCGCGTACACGAGCCGGGGCGGCGGCAGGGCCGCGACCGCCTTTTGCAGCTCCGCGCGCCGCGCCGCGTTCCCGAGGGCGGCCCGGCTGTCGTGGCCGTCGACCAGGTTCGCCCGTCCCCAGCGCCCCGCCTCGATCGAGTCGAGCGACGCGACGGCGGCGCCGGCGGCGACGTTCCGGCCACCCGACATCGCTTCGAGCTCGGCGAGCGCGAAGACGAAGTCCTTCGTCCGCTCCCAGAGCTTCGTCGCGGTGACGCGCACGACGCGGCCGCGGCCGCCCGGGATCTTCACCGGGCGGTCCTTCGGGTTCTCCGCGTCCTCCGCCGCGGCCAGCAGCCGGCCGTCGAGCTCCACCCGGTAGCTCGGCGGGAAGCCGAAGCCGGGCGTGTCGCGGAAGTCGGTCGGCCGCGCCGGGACGAGCCGGATCTCGTCGATGGGGACCTCGCGGCCGAGGTCGACCTCGACCCACTTCACGCGGTCGGACGTCGACTCGATCCCGCTGTGCCAGCCGTTGGAGGGGCTCGGCCCGCCGAGCGCCTTCAGTTCCGCCTCCAGCTCCAGCCGCTTCGGATCCGCCTCCATCACGCGGTCGGCGCGGTCCACGCCCGCGAAGACGGCCTGCAGCGCGTAGTAGTCCTCCTGCGGGATCGGGTCGAACTTGTGGTCGTGGCAGCGCGCACAGTGCACCGTGAGGCTCTGGAAGGTGCTCATCACCGTCGAGAGCATGTCGTCGCGGTCGTTGTAGCGCGCGATCAGGCCGTCGGTCTTCGACTCCGGCAGCTCGACGTGCCCCACGAAGTCCCACGGGCCCGCCGCGAGGAAGCCCAGCGCGGCGATCGCCTCGGGCTCGCCCGGATAAAGGACGTCGCCCGCCACCTGCTCCCGGACGAAGCGGGAGTACGGCCGGTCCTCGTTGAACGCGCGGATCACGTAGTCCCGGTACGGCCACGCGTGCGGCCGCTTCTTGTCCTTGTCGTAGCCGTGCGTCTCGCCGTAGTGCGCGGCGTCGAGCCAGTGCCGCCCCCAGCGCTCGCCGTAGCGAGGGGAGGCGAGGAGGCGGTCGACGACCTTCCCGACGTCCCCGTCGGCGACGAAGGCGTCGACCTCCTCCGGCGTCGGCGGCAGGCCCGTGAGGTCGAACGCGAGGCGGCGGATCAGGGCGGGGCGGGAGGCGGGGGGCGACATCCTCAGCCCCTTCTCCCGGAGCTTCATCTCGATGAAGGCGTCGATGTCCGCCGGCGCCCGGCGGAGCGGCTGGAGCGACCAGAGCGGCTTCTCGTCGGGCTTCTTCTCGACGCGGGGATCCGGGGCGCCGCGGGCGATCCAGGCGGCGATGTCCTCGACGACCTTCGCTTCGAGCTTTTCCTTGGGGGGCATTTTCAGCTCGGGGTCGGTCCAGCGCACGGCGCGGAGGAGCGCGCCGTCGGCGACGACCCGGCGGAGGCCCTCGCGGGTGTTCAGCCGGAGGTCGCCTTTGACCTTCGCGCCGCCGTGGCACTCATAGCAGCGCTCGACGAGGACGGGGCGGATCCTCTCCTCGAAGAAGCGGGCGTCGTCCTGGAGGAGAAGGATCAGCGCGATCACGACCGGTCCTCCCGCAGGTGTTTCTCGTTGAGCCCGAGGTGGCCGAGCAGCGCGGCGCGCGCGGCGGCCGGATCCCGGCGGCGGATCGCCGCGAGGATCTCGCGGTGGTGCGCGACGGGGACGCCGTTGCCGTACTTGCCCAGCGACTTCTGCCTCGAGGCTCGCATCAGGCCGGCCAAAGCGTCCAGCAGAAGAGCGAAGACCGGATTGCCCGTGGCCTTCGCCAGCGCGCGGTGGAACGCGAGGTCGGCGTCGATCTGCCCCTCGAGCGTCGAGGCCCGCTCCTGCGCGTCGATGGCCGCCTCGGCCTCGGCGAGCGCCTCGGGCGTCGCGCGCCGCGCGGCGAGCTCCACGATTTCCGCTTCGAGGGGACGTCGCACCTCCACCAGGTGCAGCAGCGAACCCTCGGAGCGGCGCAGGAGGACGTCGAGGCTCTCGATCGTGGCCCGCGGATCGGCGGCGCCCACGCGGGCGCGCTTGCCCTGCGCGAGCACGACGAGGCCCTGGGCCTGGAGGTGCTTCATGGCCTCGCGGAGGACGGTGCGCGACACCCCCAGCCGCTCGCCGAGCACGGCCTCCGAGGGGAGCTCTTCATCGCCGGGGCGCGCGAGGACGAAGGCCCGGAGCTGCTCGACGGCCCCCCGGACCAGGTCGCCGCGCTCGAGAGGAATGAGGCTCACGCCTCTTATAACATATCATACAAGCTGAAAGTTTCAGGTACGAAACAGACGGTCTGTTTCGTAACCGGCTACTTTTCCGCGATGCAGAAAAGCAGCCTGGGATTCCGGTAGTACATGCGCGTGCCTTCGAAGACGGGCGTGGCGAGGTTCTGGGCCTGGCCGTTGCCCTCGGCGTCCTCGATCATGTTGATGGCGAGCTCCTTGTAGACCCGCCCGGGCTGCAGCACGATCGTCGTGCCCTGGTTGTCCATCAGGTAGATCTGCTTCCCCGCCAGCGTGGGGCTCGCCGACGCGCCCGCCCAGTTCCAGTACTCCGTCTTGGGCTTCATCGGCAGCACCTTACGGTAGATGAGATCGCCCGTCGACGCGTCGTTCACAAGCAGCCCGCCGCCCTCCGTCAACTGATAGACCAGGCCGTCGCGGTACAGCGGCGACGCCACGAAGCCGCGGTTGAAGGGCGTCTTCTTGTCCGCCGGGATCTCGGTCTCGGCCCATTCGGCCTTGAAGGCGTAGGCCGGCTGAGGCTTGGCGCCCTCGGACGTCGGGATCTTGAACGCCTTCAGCCCCTTCGTCTGGTCGTTCGCGATCGGATAGCCCTGGTGCGCGAGGATCATGCCGCCCTCGACGATGGGCGTCGAGACGGCGTCCCCGAAGGCCTGGTCCCCCCAGATCCGCTTCCCGTCCCGGATCCGCACGAAGTAGCCCGACTGGAAGCCCGCCACGAGCTCCGCGCCCGCCCGCACCGCGAAGAGCGAGCCGTAGGTGTTGGAGGCCTTCGCGGCCGCGGTCCAGAGCATCTTGCCGGTCTCGACGTCATACCCGCGCATCTCGTTCGCCCAGACCACCAGCTGGCCGCCGATCAGCAGCGGACTGGCGAAGTTCCCGTGCTCGCTGCCCATCCCCTCCCCGCGCTGGATCCACTTCCGGTTGCCGTCCAGGTCGTAGCCGACCGAAACGCCCGAGGTGAAGAACGCGCAGACGCGCTTGCCGTCGCTCGTCGGCGTCTGGCCGGCGAAGCCGAAGACGGCCTGCGCCCAGTTCGTGCCGAAGACCTTCTTGTCCGCGGCGACCTGCGCGTCCGTGATCTTCTTCTCGATCTCCCGCTTCTTGCGCAGCCCGTTCAGCTCCTTCGGGGCGGACGTCGCCGCCCCCGCCAGCGCGCCGTTCAGGTCCTCGACCGCCTCCGCGTTCGCCTTCGCCAGCTCCGCCAGCTGCGGCGCGAGCGTCTTCGCGACCTCCGGCACCGCCTCGCAGGCCATGTTGGAACGGATCCAGAGGACACGCCCCGTGGCCTTGTCGATGCACACGAGGTCGGAAGGCTCGCAGGTCACGAAGATCCGCGGGCCGACGATGATGGGCGTCGACACGCCGTTATTGGGCATGGGCGACGCCCAGAGGATGTTCCGCGTCGCGTAATTGTTGCCGGCCTTGCGGCGCTCCCAGGAGGTCGGAGGCGTCGCCCCCGGATAGCGGCCCGAGCCGTCGCCGCGCCAGCCGACCGGAGCGTCGGGCGTGGGCAGGTACTTGGTCGAGCCCATCGGCGCGGACGGCCCGACGGCCGCCAGGCAGACGATGATCGTCAGAATCCTCACGATCCCCTCCAACTACTCCGCGACGCGGACCAGTTTCGATCCGGCGCGGAGGAAAATGTCCTTCCCCGAGAACACGGGAGCGGCGCCGCTCCCCTCCTTGAGCTTGTTGCGGGCGACGACCTTCGCCTCCTTCGTCGCCTCGAGCACGAGCGTTTCGCCGTCGTTGGCCAGCAGGAAGAGGTGCTTCCCCGCGAGCGTCAGGCTGGAGTACACGTGGTCGGCGACCGCCTCCTCGAAGAGCCCGCGCGCTTCGATCACGGCCTTCCCGTTCTCGAAGGCGGACAGCAGGCCCTTGTCCGTGACCGTGAACAGGAGGCCGTCGTGCGGGAGCGGCGATCCGTAGACCTCGCCCATGAGCTCGGCGTTCCAGAGGGACTGGTCCTTGTACTCCGCGCCGAGGCGCAGGGCCCGGACGTCCTTCTCCCCGTAGTAGATCGTCCCGTCCACGACGACCGGCGAGGCGTGCGCGCTGTTCGAGATCTGGCTGTTCACGGTCTTGCCGTCCGCGAGGCGGACGACATCCCCGGCCGGGGTGACGACGACGTCCTTCAAGACCGCGGGCGTGCCGTAGGAACAGCGGGACTCTTCGTTGACCCAGAGGCGCTTGCCGCTCCCGGGGTCGAAGGCGTAGAGATGCGTCATGTGAACGATGAGCTTCCCGTCGGTGAGGACCGGCGAGGCGCTGCGGCCGTACGCCGTGTTCTGCGGCGCGTCGATGTAGGCGGTCCAGGCCGTCGTCCCGTCGAGCTTGAGCGCGCGGACGAGGCCGTTCGCGAAGACCGCGTACACGCGGAGGCCGTCGGTGACGGGCGTCGCCGCCGCCAGGCCCGTGTCCTTGGGCTTGTACTCCGCCGCCGGCCCCTCCGCGGCCACGACGGCCTTCCAGGCGACCTTGCCGCTCCCGCGCTCGACGGCCGTCACGAGATTCGGCTCCGACACGACGATCACGAGCGGGCCGGCGAGGACGGGCGAGGCGTAGCCGGCCCCGACCTCGACGCTCCAGCGCAGGTTCTTCGTCTCCGACCATTCGAGCGGGGGCGTCGCCGCGAGAAAGCGGCCGCTGCCGTCGCCCCGGAAGCCGAAGGGGCCCTTGAAGTCGGGCGAGCCGAGCGGCGTCTCCCCGCCCAGCGCGAGGCAAAGCAGCAGGATCATCGCTCCTCGATCCGGTAGAGGTACTCTTCGCCGCGCAGATACATCGACTTCCCGTCGAACCAGGGCGAGGTGTAGAAGGACTCCTGCTTGCAGGGGTTGCCGCCCTGCCCCGAGAAGTGCAGGTTCTCCAGGACGTTGCGCCCCGTCTCCTTGAAGCGCGGCCCCGGCTGGATGAGGTGCGTGTAGCCGGCGTCGTCGACGACGTAGATGTGCTTCCCCGCGAAGGCCGGGCTCGCGCAGATCCCGTAGAGGAAGCGGTTGTAGCGGTTGTAGCCGTCGAGCCATCTCCGGTAGAGGCCCTTGCGGCTCTGGAGGTCGACGGCCAGGATCCCGCCCGTCATATCCACGCCGTAGAGGATGCCGTCGACGAGCAGCGGCGAGGCGATCGTGTACGACGGCCCCCGCAGCGGCGGCGCGACCTCCGGCCCCTTGATCTCCCAGGCCGTCGAGCCGGACGTCACGTCCACGGCCACGACGCCCGGCGGATCGTCCCAGGAGTGGCGGCTGGTGTTGTAGGCGATCCCGTTCTCGGCGATGGGGGTGGGCTCGCCCCAGATGTTGAGGTTGCTGGCGCGGACCTCGGTCCCGTCCGACGCGCGGACGACCTTCTTCGCCGTGACCAGCAGCGTCCCGCCGTTGGTCCGGACGGGAACCGGGCAGGTCCCGGAGCCCATCGTGTCCATCTTGTCGTTCTTCCAGATCGTCGCGCCGGTCTTGGGGTCGAGCGCGAGCAGGGTCTTGAGGGCGCCGAAGATCAGCTTGCCTTCCACGAGGAGCGGCGACTGGTGGTTGCCGTGCTCCTCGGAGCCCAGGGTCTCGTGCAGGGTCCAGAGACGCTTGCCGTCCAGGTCGTAGGCCTGGATCGCGTAGGCCCCCGGGCCCTTCATCCCGCCGCCGCAGGTCCAGTAGACGCGCTGGCCGTCGGAGCAGGGCGTGGCGTTGCTCGAGGAGACCTCGTTGTCCTGGTAGGGCGGGTACCTCTTCCGGTCGACCTCCTGGAAGGCCTTGTGAATCTTGAGCTCCGCGTCGCGCTTGGCCTTGAGCTTCACGTCGAGCTCGGCCGCCTTGTCGGAGGCGAGGCCCTTCGGCGAGACGGCCGCGTTGATCGCCGCGTGGACCTCCTCGTTGCGCTTCGCCAGCTCCGCGAGGAGCGGATCGAACTTCTCGCGCAGCGGCGCGCGCTCCGCGTCCTTCAGCGCGTCCCAGGGCGTCGTCGTGCGCAGCCAGAGCACGCGGCCGTCGGTCTTCGAGAGGCACATCAGGTCGGAGATATTCGCGCCGAGGAAGATCTTGTCGCCGACCACGATGGGCTGCGACATGCCGCGGCCCGTCATCTTGGTCATCCAGACGACGTTCTTGGTCTCGTAGTCGACCGGGCCGACCGGCGTGATGTTCGCCGCGACCATCCAGGCGCTCAGCCAGCGCCCGCTGTAGTGCTTGCCCAGGCCGTTCGCGGCCGCGACTTTGACCAGCAGGCGGTTCCAGCCCGCCGCGAGCGTCACCGGGAACCACTTGCTCCGGTTTTTCGGATCCAGCGCGGTCGGCGCGCCGTTGAGCCAGAACTTTGCCGACGTCCCCTCGAAGGGCAGCTGCAGCTGAACCTTGAGCTCCGCGGGCGAGAAAATATAAGTGTGAGCGTAGGCGGCCTTGTTGGCGAAGTCGCCCGCGATGAGCTCCGCCTTCACCCCGTCCTTGATCTTGCCGTAGACGTAGACGAAGTCGACGTAGCTCTGCCCGCAGGTGCCCTCATTGTGGTCGTGGCGGCTCTGGGTCTCGACGTCCGCCGTCAGCGACTTCCACGCCGGCCCCTCGGCGGGCTGGACGGCGGCCTCGCCCTTGAGGAAGTCGACGTCCGCCATCGGATCCCCGTCGAAGGGTCCGGCGACGAGCCATTCCTTGATCGTGAAGTACTCGAGGGGATGGCTGTCCTTGCCGGGGGCGCCGCTCGGCTTGGCGGCCTGGTAGCGGAGGGCGGACGTCGAGCCCGCCACGCGGCGGCTCCAGGTCGTGGGCGGCGTGGCGGCCGGGAAGCGGCCGCTGCCGTCGCCGCGCCAGCCGACGGGGCGCTCGGGGCTGACCTTGACGTCGCCGGGCCCCGGCACCAGGAGGAGGAGCAGCAGGAGCGTTCTCATTGGGCCAACTCCGCGCGGAAGATCGAGTCCTCCGCCTTCTTGTCGGACATGCGCCAGGCGTAGACGCGGCCGCCGGCGACGGCGACGCCGTTCGCCTTGATCGGGAGCGGCTCGCCGAACTTCTCCCAGGTCGCGCCCTGGTCCTTGGAGACGTAGACCTGCTTGTCGCCGACACCCACCAGGCGGCCGCCGGGAGCTTCGACGAGGCTCGACTTCACCGGGACGTTGCTCTTGGCCCAGGTGGCGCCGCCGTCGGCGCTCTTGATCAGGCCGTTGCCCCAGACGCCGCTCCAGTAGATCGCGTTTCCGCCGCGCAGCGGGCGGCCGGCGGCGCCGAGCTCGCTGACTTTCGTCCAGGTCGCGCCCGCGTCGGCGCTGCGGTAGATCCCGTGCGACTTCCCCTTCGCCCAGCCGGCCGTGTTGATGAGGAAGGTCTTCGAATCGAGGATGATCGGATCGGTCGAGTGGTTGCTGTCCTCGGGGAGTCGATCGCCGATCTTCTCCCAGGTCTCGCCGCCGTCGCGCGAGATGTGCAGGCTGCGGGCCTGTTCGTGCAGACCCGTGAGCAGCGTTTGCCGCCGCGGATCGCTGAAGTCGACCGCCACGCCGTCGACGTGATCCAGCTTGCCGAGGCGCTTGAACGAGATCCCGCCGTCGTCCGAGCGGAAGATGCCGGCGCCGTAGCAGCCGCTCACCCAGAAGATCTTCGGGTTCTTCGGATCGAAGACGATCTGGTGCGGCCGGTGCTTGATCTCGCCCTTGCCCAGCGCGGTCCAGGTCGCGCCGCCGTCCTTGCTCGACCAGAGCCCCCGCTCGCTGACCCCGGCGAGGATTTCGTCCTTGCCCGGCACGCCCGCGAGGAGGGTCACGCCCGCGTAGCCCCAGGCCTCGCCGCCCACGCCGCCGGTCACGTTGACCCACTGCGCCACAAGCAACGCGAGCATCAGTCGCCCTCCGGAACGTCCCAGCGGAAGATGGCCTCGGAAGTCTTCGCCTCCGGCATGTGCCAGACGAAGAAGGCGCGCCGCGCGGGAAGATACACCACGCCGACCGGCTCGATCGGCGCGGGCGGCCCGAGCGGCGCCCACATCGAGCCCTTGTTCGCGGACACGTAGAGCTGCTTGCCGCCGGCGCCCACCAGGCGGCCGTCGGGCAGCTCGATCACCGGAGTCCGGACCGGGGTGTCCAGCTTCGCCCACGACGCCCCGCGGTCGACGCTCCGGAGCAGCCCGCTGCCGTAGATGCCCTGCCAGTAGAGGAAGCCGCTCGAGGAAAGCAGCGCCGGGCCGTTCGGGTTCGCCGCGTGGTTCCTCGTCCAGGACTTCCCCGCGTCGGCGGTCCGGTAGAGGGTGTCGGGCTTCAGCGAATTGACGAACCAGGTCTCCGTGTCCAGGATGAAGCACTCCGACGTCGAGGAAGCCTCCTCGGGGAGGCGGTCGCCGACCTTCTCCCAGGTCTCGCCGCCGTCGCGGGAGAGCCGCAGCCCCTTCCGGCCCCAGTGCTGGGTGGCGAGCAGGGTCTTCCGCTCCGGGTCGCTGAAGTCCACGGCCAGGCCGTCGATCGACTCCAGCGAGCCCAGCCGGCGGAACGACGCGCCGCCGTCGGTCGTCCGGTGGACGCCCGGCCCGTAGGTCCCGCTGACCCAGAAGGTCCGCGGGTCCTTCGGATCGAAGACGATCCTCCACGGCCGGTTCTTCGCCTCGCCCGGCAGCCGCGCCCAGGTCGCGCCGCCGTCGCGGCTCGACCAGAGCCAGCGCTCGCTCACCCCCGCCAGCAGCTCGTCCCGGCCGGGCACGGCCGCCAGCGTGTGCACCCCGCCGAAGCCCCACGCATTCCCGCCCACGTTCCCCGTCGCGTTCTTCCAGGGCCGGTCCAGCTCCTTCGAGACGAGCTCGACCCCCGGCGCCGCCACCGCGTAGCGGCCGCTCTCGACGACCACCGCGCGGCCGGCGTCGTTCTTCAGCTCGACCCGGCCCTCCTCCACCTCCAGCCGGGTGCCGTCCTTCGGGTGGGTGGAGATCCGCAGCGTCGTGCCCAGCACGCGCGCCTCGCCCTGGGGCGTGGCGAAGACGAGCGGCGCGCCCGGCTCCTGGGGCGCCACGCGCGCCGTGAGCGCGCCCCGCGTCAGCAGGACGCGCTTCTCCTCGACCCGGTCGAGCCGCGCGTTCGCCTCGAGCTCCACCCGCGTGCCGTCCGGCAGCCGCAGCGCCGCGCGGCCCTCGTCGACCCGCAGGCCGTCGCCGAAGCGCAGCGTCTGCCCGCTCCGCGCCTCCGCGCCGTCCGAGATCCGGAAGGCCTTCCCCGCGAGCGACTCCACGACGGCCCCCGCCTCCCCCCGCGGCCAGAACGCGAGGCCCGCCGCCAGCGCCAGGCAGGCCGCGATCGCCCCGATCAGGAGCCACACGGAACGGCGCGGCCGCAGGGCCTGGATCTTCTCCATGACCTTCGAGTCCAGCGCGCGCGAGCCGGTGGGGACCGCGATGGCCACGACGTCCGCCAGCCCCTCGGCGCCCGCGTCGGGGCCGACGGCGGCGTTCAGCAGCCCGTGGAGCCGGGCGGCCCGCGCGAACTCCGCGCGGAACTCCGCGTCGTCGCGCAGGAGGTCGAGCAGCCTCGCCGCCTCCTCCGTCGACAGCGAGTCGTCGAAGTAGCGCTCGATCAGCTCGACATTCGTCGCGCTCACGTGCGCCCCCGGGGCGTCAGGGGGGATCCGTTGGGAGTTGGGATTTGGGATTTGGGATTTCGGTTCATGTGCGCCCCTTCTCCATGCACCCGTGCAGGTCCTTGCGGGCGCGGAAGAGCAGCGAGCTGACGGCGCCGGCCGACGTCCCCTGCCGGACCGCGATGCCGTTGACGGTCTGGCGGTCGAAGTAGCGGGCGCGGAGGATGTCCATCAGCCGGCGCGGCAGCTTCTCGAGGCAGGAGCGGAGGCGGTCGAGCGCGCCCGAGGGGTCGTCGGCACCCGCGATCTCGTCGAACATGCGCTCGGCGGCCTGGGCCTTGAGCTTCTCGAGGGCGACGCCGTGGAGCTGGACGCGGCGGAGATGGGAAAGGGCCTTGTTGCGGGCGATGGTCTTGATCCAGGGGCCGAAGTCGCGCTGGACGTCGAACTCCTTCAGGTGCTCGTACGCCGCGATGAAGGTCTCCTGGGCGAGGTCCTCGACGGTCTGGGCGGAGGTGAGGTGCGAGGCGAGGCAGGCGCGCACGACGGGGCCGTACTCCTTGACCACGTCGCGGTAGGCGTCGCGGTCGCCCGCGAGGACCCGCTTGACGAGCTCCTTCATCCCCTACATGTTCGCGCGGGATGGAAGAATCGCGCGGGAAAAGAAAAATCCCCCCGGGAGGTCTTCCCGGGGGGATCCGTGAATCCGTTCTAGGCGAAGAGCTCGGTGACGGGCTGGGCCTGGACCAGCTCGCGCGGCTGCTTGAGGTGGTTCAGCACGATCGTGGCCGGATCGATGCCGAACGCGTGGTAGATCGTCGCCAGCAGCTGCGTCGGATGGATCGCGCCCTCGACCGGGGCGGAACCCGTCTTGTCCGACTTCCCGTGCACGTAGCCGCGCTTGATGCCGGCGCCGGCGATCAGGCCGGTGTAGCAGTAAGGCCAGTGGTCGCGGCCGTCGGCGCTGTTGCCGTTGCCGGACGTGCTCACGCCCTTCAGCGGGCTGCGGCCGAACTCGCCGACCACGACCACCATCGTGTCCTTGAGGACGCCGCGGCGGTCCAGGTCCGTGATCAGCCCGGAGACGCCGTTGTCGAGCAGCGGGCCCGACTGCTTCTTCATGCGGTCGGGCAGGCCCGAGTGATGGTCCCACGAATGGTTGTCGGAGTTGGCGACCTTGGGCCAGACCACTTCGACGACCCGCGTGCCGGCCTCGACGAGGCGCCGGGCGAGCAGCAGGCTCATGCCGAAGGTGTTGCGGCCGTAGAGCTCCTTCGTTTCGACGGACTCCTGCTCGATGTCGAAGGCCTCGCGGGCCCGCTCGCTGACGAGCAGGTTGAGGGCGCGGTCGTAGTACTCGTTCAGGTCGAATTCCGAGACCGCCTTCTCGATGTCGGGCATCTCGGCCTTGAGGGAGTCGCGCAGCTTCGCGCGGCGCTGGAGGCGGAAGGCGAAGACTTCGGGGCGGAGCTTGAGGTCGTCGACCTTGATCCGCTCCATCTTGTTCATGTCCAGGTCGTCGCCGTCCGGATAGAGCGTGTAGGGGTCGTAGGCCTTGCCGAGGAAGCCGGCCGTGCCGCCCTTGCCGACCACGTTCGACTCCTGCAGCGGCCGGGGCAGCATGACGAACGGCAGCATCGGCTCGACCGGGGGCTTGAGCCGGACGATGTTCGAGCCGTAGTTCGGGTAGTCCTTCGGATCGGGCGGCTCCAGCTGGCCCGACGGGCTCACGCGGTCCGTCGTGTAGCCGGTCATCATCTGGTAGATGGCCGCCGTGTGGTTGAAGAGGCCGTTCGGCGTGTAGCTCACCGCCCGCATCATCGTCACCTTGTCGGTGACCTGCGCGAGCTTGGGCAGGATCTCGGTGAACTGGAGGCCGTCCGTCTTCGTGTTGATCGGCTTGAAGATGCTCCGGACGTTGTCCGGCGCGTCGGGCTTCGGATCCCAGAGGTCCAGGTGGCTCGGGCCGCCCTGGAGATAGACCATGATGACGCTCTTGGCCTTGCCCCAGCCGGGGCCGCCCGCGGCCTTGTGCTCCTGCGAGCGCGCCTGCGCCTGGAACATGCCGCCCAGGCTCAGGCCCAGCAGGCTCGAGCCGCCGACCCGAAGGATGTCGCGCCGGGTCGGGCCGTAGCCCTTGGACACCGCGCCGTTGGGAAGGACAAACATGGTCTTTCCTCCGCCTATTTAACGGTTGAACAGGAAGGACGAGTTGTTGATCAGGCTCCAGGCGACGTCCTGCGCCATCGTCAGGCGCCCGTTGGCGGCCTGCTTGGCGCTCTGCTCGACGTCCTTGCGCATGCGGACGAGCTTGACGTCCTCGACGACCGGCCGGCTCACATAGGCAAGCTTATCCTGCAGCGACTTCAAATGGGGGTCGATCGGCAACGGCTGCTTGGCCTGGGCCAGCGCCGTCGTCTTCTTCACGCGCTCCTTGTCGGTCTTGCCGAACCAGGCCGTCAGGTTCGCCTTCTGCGCGTCGTCGCGCTCGGCGACGGGCGTCGCCAGGATCGCCCGCAGCTCGTCGGAGAGCGACAGCCCGGGCTTGCCGCCCGTGGTGACGGAGATCCGGAACCGCCCGAGGGAATAGTCCTGTCCGTTGCCGTTGAAGTTCTGATGGAGGGTGAACGTCAGGATCGTGCCGCCCTCGTAGCCCACGGGCTCCTTGGTCTCGAACGTGGCCCAGTGGGTGACGCCCGCCGCGGGCGAGACCGCCCAGCCGGTCGAGCCGCTGTTCGAGTTGCCGTCGATCGCGGTGGCGATCCCGAAGTTCTCCTGCTGGAACGAGGCCTGGGGGCCCTGCAGCGCCACTCCCGCGGTCGTGGCCTTCGGATCGCTCGCCGGGCGGGCCTTCAGCTCGAACTCGGTCAGCACGAAATTGCCGTCGCCCGCCCAGCCCGGCCCCTTGGACGGCAGCTTCTCGTCGGAGATCGCCTCCAGCCGGACGCCGGTGATGCCCTTGAGCTTGGTCTCGACTTCGATCGTGTAGGCGCCCTTCCCCTTCTTCTCGACCGCCTTGATCGAGAGGTCGGGCTGGACCAGGAGCTTCGTGCCGTTGGCGGCCTTGGCGGACGTCGGGACCACCGGGGTCCAGTCGACGCCCGACTTCATCTTCTTCTCGGCCGCGGCGAGGTTCTTGTCGGCCTCGGCGTCGTACGCCGCCAGCTCCTTCTCGCGCTGGGCGACGAGCTCGACGCGCTTCTTCTCCTCTTCGGCGACGCGCGGGGCGATCTCCTTCTCGAAGGCCGCGATTTCGTCCTTCGTCTTCGCCATGAGCTCCTCGCGGAGCTTCTCGAGCTCGGGCTTCTTCTTCACCCAGTCGGCCTCGCGCTTGGCGAGCGCTTCCTGCAGCTTCGCGTGCTCGGTCTCAATCGACTTCGCCGCCTCGAGGGCCGTCGCCACTTCCTTCGGCGTGGCCGGCCGGTTCAGGATCCGCATGAAGAGCTCTTCGACGACCTTCGCGTCTTCCTTCTGCGCCGCGACCAGCTTCGCGATCGCGTTGCCCGGATCCGCGATGGCGTCGGCGATGGCCTCGCCGTTGACGAGCGACATCACCGCGCCGAGCTTCAGGTCGCTGCTGCGCTCGCACTCGCAGGCGCTTTCGCGCGCCGGACGTCCGAACGTCGCGAAGAAGCCGCTGGGCAGCTCGCCGCCGCCGTCCGGCAGCTCCGCCGCGCGCTTGCCGCCCGGGAGCCGCGACGCCGAGCCCGTGACGGCGATCACCGCGTCGTAGAGGGCCTCGGCGGGCAGGCGCCGCGGGTAGAAGCGCGAGAAGTTAATCTTGTCGTCCTTGTTCCACTCGTTGGACGCGATGGACAGGTGGTAGATCCGCGACTTGAGAATCAGCTTCATCACGTGGCGGGTGTCGAACTTGCTCCGGATGAACTCCTGGGTGAGGAAGTCGAGCACCTCGGGCATGACGGCCGGGTTGCCGGCCCGGATGTCGTCGATCGGCTCGATGATCCCGCGCCCGAAGAGGTAGCCCCAGAGGCGGTTGACGTAGCTGCGGGCGAAGTAGGCGTTGTCCTTCGCGGTCAGCCAGGCCGCGAACTTCTCGCGGCGCGTGGCCTTCTCGCCGGCCTCGTAGGTGGCCTCGAAGGGGAACTTGGGCGGGGCGACCTCGCCGGTCCGCTCGTGCTTGACCTCGCCGGCCGCGCTTTCGCTGACGATCTCGTAGAGGGGCTTGGCGCCCTCGAAGGCGGTGCCGCCGACGTTCTTGCCCTTCGATTCGGGGTCGCCCGCGAGGCTCACCCGGGCGAAGAAGGCGGCCGTCTCGTAGTACTGGTTCTGGTTCCACTTCTCGAACGGATGGTCGTGGCACTTGTTGCAGTTGAAGCGCACGCCCAGGAACAGGTGCGTCGTGTTCTCGGTGATCAGCGCGGGATCGCGCAGCACCTTGAAGTACGACGCGGGCGGGTTCTTCAGGTTCGACCCGTTCGCGTTCACCACCCGGCGCGCGAACTCGTCGTAGGGCGTGTTCTTCTCGACCTGCTCCCGGATCCAGACCCGGAACGCCGTGGCCCCTTCCGAGCCCAGGAACTTGCGGTTCACCTGCAGGAGGTCGGCCCACTTGTTCGTGACGTGCTCGACGTAGGCCGGGCTGCCGACCAGCTTGTCGACCAGCTCCTCGCGCTTCACCTTCGACTCGCGCGCGTCCGCCATGAACGCCCGGACCGCGTCCGCGCTCGGCGGCAGGCCCGTGATGTCGATCGACGCCCGCCGGATGAACTCCGCGTCGCCGCAGACGTCCGACGGCTTGATCTTCATCCGCTTCCACTTCTCGGCGGCCAGCTCGTCGATCTTCGTCCAGGCGACCGGCGCCTCCCAGGTGAAGCCGTCGCGGTCGCCCATTACCGACAGCGTGGTCGCCGCGTACGCGCCCTCGTAGCGCGCCAGGATCGGCGCCTCGCCGCGGCGGATCGCCGTCATCAGCGCCGTCCGGTCGGACGTCGCCACCTCCGTGTTGCCGCTCTCGACGAAGGCTTCGCGCGTGACGTCCTTCGTCTTCCCGTCCGCGTAGGTCGCGAGGACCCGCACCTGCTGGCGCTGGCCGGGGCGCTGCACCACCGGGTTGGCGGGGAAGATCTCGATCTTCGCCGCCTTGGTCATGGACAGGTCCAGCTTCGCGCCGTTGGCGATCCAGTCGCGCAGGATCCGGTAGGACGGGTCGCCCGTCTTCATCAGGGCGCCGCCCTCGTGGGGCGACGCGCCGGAGGGCTTCGAGAGCATCAGGCTGTCGTCCGGGGACGCGACGACCGTCCGGCGGGAGCCGAGGTCGTCGGTCAGCGCGCGGATGTCGAACACCGCGTCGTAGCCGCGCAGCGACAGCTTGAAGCCGTTGCGGCCGGCCTGCGCGCCGTGGCAGGTCCCCGCGCTGCAGCCCAGGCGCGACAGCACCGGGTTGACGTCGCGGATGAAGTCGGGCGTGAACGCCTTCGCCTGGCCGGACATCGTCACCGCGACGGACGCCGTCTTGCCCTGCAGCGAGACCTTGATCTCGGAGGTCCCGTCGGCCTTGGGCTTCACGAGGCCGCCCACGCCCACCTCGACGGCGCCGGGGTGCTCGAACTTCACGAGGCGGGTCACGTCCGCCGTCTCGCCGGACTCGGCGCGGGCCGTGACCACCAGCTGCGCGTAGTCGAAGCGGTGGACGAGGGAGATCGCGGCGGGCTGGACGTCCAGCGCCGCGACCTTGAACGCGGCGGGCAGCGGGGCGTCGGCCGTGATCTCGTCCGCCGTCTTCGGCGCCTTGTCGAGGTTCCGGCCGCCGGCGACGGCCGCCTTGGCGTCGACGGGCGCGGGCGAGAACTCCTTGAGGAGCTTGCCGGTCTCGGTCTCCAGCAGGCGGACCACGCCGTCGCCGCCGGCCGTGGCGACGACCTTCCCGTCGGGCTGGAACGCGACGGCGTAGACGATGCCCTGGTCGATCTTGACCTGGGCGAGGCGCTTGACGCCGTCGACCTTGTACTTCTCCAGGGCCTCGTTCTCCGCCCCGTTCCGGCTGGTGGAGACCTTGCCCATGATGCCCCGGATGTTGTCGGGCAGCTTCGTGTCGAACTCGTAGCCGTAGACGCTGACTTCGCCCTTGCCGTCGAGGCCCGAGCCCGCCGCGATCCGCTTGCCGTCGCGGCTGACCGCGATCGAGTAGATGCGGCCGAGCATGGGCGGGAGGTCGCGGATGATGTTCGAGTCGTCGCCGATGACGCGGCCGACCTGGCGGAACATGCGGTAGACGTGGGGCGCGCCGTCGGCGCCGCCGATCACGATCTCGTCGCGCTCGGGATGCCGCGCCACCGCCGCCAGGCCGCCCTTCAGCGCGGCCGGCGTGATCGAGGACACGTTGTCGACGAAGCGCTGCGTCGCGACTTCCGTGAGCTTGGTCGTCCGGTCGCGGCCCACCGAGATCACGTGCGAGCCGTCCTTCGAGAAGACCGTGCCGAGCACCCAGTCCTCGTGCGCGCCCTGGTACAGGAGCTGATCGCCCGTCTTCGCGTCGATCGCCCGGACCGCCTTGTCCACGCCGCCGAACGCGATCTTCGTGCCGTCGGGCGACCAGCTCAGGCCGAACGTCGTGTCGAACGTCGAGGGAACGGAGAGCTCGAGGACCTTCTTCTCGACGTCCCAGACCTGGATCTCGCCCGCCCGCGCCGGCACGCCGCCGGAGACCGCGAGCTTCTTGCCGTCGGGCGAGAAGCGCAGCGACTCGACGCGCTCGGACAGGCCGATCAGGCGGGCCACGCGCTCGGAGCCGTCGCCCTTATAAAGGAGCACTTCGTGGAAGCCGGCGATCGCCAGCAGCGCGCCGTCGGGCGAGAAGTCCAGCGCGGGGATGACGGGCGCGCGGATGTAGACGGGCGGATGGTCGACGTCGAAGCGCGTCTTGGCGCTGACGGGGCTGTCGTCGACGGCCCCCTCCGCGATCCAGCGCTTGACGAGATCGATCTCCGCGGCGTGCAGCGGCGACTTCTTCTTGGGCATCTCCGCTTCGCCGTTCTTGGGCGTGATGAGCTCGACGAGATGGCTCGCCTCGGGCTTTCCGGCGACGATCGGGGCCTTCTTGGACTCGCCCGCCTTGAGGAGGCGGTCGAAGGCGGTCATGACGTATTCGCCCTTGGCCTTGGCGGGCTGGTGGCAGCCGTGACACTGGGCCTGGAAGAGGGGGCGGATCTGCTTGTCGTAGCTGACTTTGGCGACGGCGGCGGGCGCCGGCGCTTTTTCCTGGGCGCCCAGCCCCAGGGCCACGGCCAGCAGAGCGATGGTGGTTTTCATGTCGGCCTTCCTCACCCAGATCCCGCGAACTACTGACCGATTACCTTGTCCTCCGGGTTGGGGTGAGAAGAAAAAGACGAGCACCACCGAGACACCGAGAACACCGAGAACGATCACCACGAAGGCACGAAGGATCGCGGGGGTTCAGGCGAGGAATCACGTGCCGCG
>DASVNH010000208.1:0-11247 GCA_036383955.1 Planctomycetota bacterium
CACGATCGACGCGTGCAGGCGGTACTCCGGGGGGACGAAGCGGATCCCCACGGGGAAGCCCATCAGGGGCGCCACGTACGAGCCCACGCCCAGGATCAACAGGACCACGCCGAATCCGCGCATGACGCGCCTCCTTTATCCCAACGCCGTCTTCAACAGGGCCGCCTCGCGCGCGCCGAAGCTCAGCTTCAGCGCCGCTTCGCGCCCCGCGGGAGACATCTTCGCCCAGGTCTTGCGGAGGATGTCGACCGTCTTCGCCTCGTCCGTCTTCGCCGCGAAGGCGGCGAATTCGGTCTCCAGGAAGACCAGGCAGGCCGCGTCCTCCAGGATCCGGCCCTCGGGGTCGGCCGCCTTCTCCTTCCGCTGGATCAGGCTCCGGACCTTCGCGATCGACGCCTCGCCGTAGCCCGCGCCCTTCAGGATGTCCGCCGCGATGTCGGCGTGCATCTTCTTGAGCTTCTCCCGCCAGGCCAGATAGCCCGTCCGGCCCTCGGGAAACTCCGTCCGCGGGATCGCCTCGCGCCGGACGTGCTGGGCGCGCGCGGCCAGGAGCAGCTCCTCCGACGCCCCCGGCGCCAGGCGGCGGGCCCAGGACGTCATGCGCTCCCCGTACTCCCGGCGCGCGTCCCCGTTGGCGCGGTCGATGGCCGCCGCCGCGACGTCGTAGGAGGCGCTCACCCCCGGAATCCTATCGCGGAGCGATATCGACGCGCAAGCCCGGGGTTTGATATATACTCTCTCGGCAAAACCCATGAGTTTGTTCTCGCGCAAGGCGAAGGACGAGTCGCGGCCGGGGACGCGGGACCATACGCCCCCGCCGTCGCCGCCGCTCCCTACCCATCTCAAGCGCGACGACTTCCAGGTCATCCTCGAGGACCTGCGGGCCGCCGCCCTGTACCAGGCGTCCCTCATGCCCGAAGTCCCCCCCGCCGTGCCCGGCTACGACTTCGGCTCCCTCCTGCGCCCCGCCCGGACCGTGAGCGGGGATTTCTTCGACATCTTCCGCGTCGACGAGCGCCGCGTGGGCATCCTGGTCGCCGACGCCTCCGGCAAGGGCATCCCCGCCTGCCTGATGGCCGTGCTCTGCCACGGCTACTTCAAGGTCCGCCCCGACCCCGCCGCCGGCCCCGCCCAGACGCTCAAGGCCGTCAACGCGATGCTCTACGGCAACGCCAAGCGCGGCACCTTCGTCTCCTGCCTCTACGGAGTGCTCGACGTCCAGACGCACCAGCTCACGATCGCGAACGCGGGCCACCTGCCCGCCGTGATCTGGCACGGCCGCGAGCGCGTGGCGACGACCCACCGCTCCAACGGCCCGGTGCTCGGCGTGCTGAATCCGCCCCTCTTCGACAGCTCCATCGGCGAGGAGACCCTCGCGCTCAAGCCCGCCGACCGCTTCGTGTTCTTCACGGACGGCATGAACGAGGCGATGGCGCCCGGCCAGAAGGAATTCGGCATGGAGCACCTGCGCAAGCGCCTGCTCGCGCAGGGCGACGGCCCCTCGACCGACTTCGTGCGCGACCTCGGCTCGCAGATCGACCTGCACGCCGGCGGCGGAGAGCAGTCGGACGACATCACGATCGTCAGCGGCCGCCGGCTCCCGACGTAGCGCCTAGCTCCTAGCTCCAAGCGCCAAGACGACGGAGACGATGCCGCGCGGGCTCCTTCTCGGCGCTTGGGGCTTGGGGCTTGGGGCTACGTTCTCGTGAACCGCGCGGTGGGCGGCTTTTCGCCGGGCAGGAGCCGCTGGAGGTCGCGCGCGTAGGAAATGCGGATCTGGGCGATGTGGGCGTCGAGCTCGCGCTCGCCGATGCGGCGCTCCTTGAAGCGGTGGATCGACTCCCCGAGCCGCGGCAGGTAGGTTTCGACGAGCGGCACGAACTCGGGCGGCGCCGTCCGCCGGTCCTCCTCGAGCTCCTGAAAGAACTCCTCCGCCCGTTCCAGGCTGCCGTCGCGTTCAAATTCCATTCCGCTCTTCCATAGCCGCGGGCGGGCGGAATGTTACCAGCGCCAGTCGCGGATCTCCGGCAGGTCCTCGCCCCGTTCGCGGATGTAGCGCCGGTGCTCCGCCCGCTTCTCCACCAGCTCCGCTCTCAAGGCGGGCTCGTCCGCCGCGAGCCCCGGGACCCGGTCGATCACGTCCATCGCGAGATGGAAGCGGTCGAGGTCGTTCAGCGCGACCATGTCGAAGGGCGTCGTCGTCGTGCCTTCCTCCTTGTAGCCGCGCACGTGCAGGTTGTCGTGGCCGGCCCGGCGGTACGTCAGCCGGTGGATCAGCCAGGGATAGCCGTGGAACGCGAAAATGATCGGCTTGTCCCGGGTGAACAGGGCGTCGAAGGCGGCGTCGCTCAGCCCGTGCGGATGCTCCTTCTCGGGCTGCAGCTTCATAAGGTTGACCACGTTCACCACCCGGATCTTGAGCGCCGGGAGGCGGCGGCGAAGGAGGTCGACGGCCGCCAGCGTCTCGAGCGTGGGGACGTCGCCGCAACAGGCCATCACGACGTCCGGCTCTCCCGGCGCGCTCGCCCAGTCCCAGACGCCCGCGCCGGCGGCACAATGCCTGAGCGCCGCGTCGAGGTCCAGCCATTGAGGCGCCGGCTGCTTCCCCGCCACCACGACGTTTACGTAGTGCCGGCTCCGCGCGCAATGCTCGGTGACGGACAGCAGCGTGTTCGCGTCGGGCGGCAGGTAGACGCGGATGACTTCCGCCTTCTTGTTCACGACGTGGTCGATGAACCCGGGATCCTGGTGGCTGAAGCCGTTGTGGTCCTGCCGCCAGACGTGGGAAGTCAGCAGGTAGTTCAGGGAGGGGATCGGCTTCCGCCAGGGGATGCGCAGGGTGGTCTTCAGCCACTTGGCGTGCTGGTTGAACATCGAGTCGACGATGTGGATGAAGGCCTCGTAGCAGGAGAACCAGCCGTGGCGGCCGGTGAGCAGGTATCCTTCGAGCCAGCCCTGGCACTGGTGCTCGCTGAGCGTCTCCAGCACGCGGCCGTCCGGCGCGACGTGATCGTCGCCGGGCCGGCGCTCGGCGAGCCAGCGCCGGTCCGTGACCTCGAACAGCGCGTCCCAGCGGTTCGACGTCGTCTCGTCGGGGCTGACGACGCGGAAGTTGTCCGGATTGTCCTTCATCACGTCCCGGAGGTAGGCGCCCTGGACGCGGGTCGCCTCGGCGTCGACGGCCCCCGGCGCGGGCACCTTCACCGCGTAGCGGCGGAGGTCGGGCAGGCGCAGGTCGCGGGTGAGCGCGCCGCCGTTGGCGTGGGGATTGGCGCTCATGCGGCGCGTCCCCGCCGGCGCGAGGGCCGCGATCTCCGGCCTCAGGCGGCCCGCGGCGTCGAAAAGCTCGCCCGGCCGGTAGCTCTTCATCCAGCTCTCCAGGAGCTTCAGGTGCGCCGGATTCTTGCGGACGTCCGACATCGGCACCTGGTGGGAGCGGAACGTGCCTTCGACCGGCTTGCCGTTCACCTTCTTCGGGCCCGTCCAGCCCTTGGGCGAGCGCAGCACGATCATCGGCCAGACCGGGCGGCGGGCCGTCGACGCCTTGCGGGCCCGGGAGCGGATGGCCTTCAGGTCCGCCATCACGCGGTCGAGCGTCGACGCCATGAGCCGGTGCATCTTCGCGGGATCGGATCCCTCGACGAAATACGGCTTGTAGCCGCAGCCGCGGAAGAAGGCTTCGACCTCCGCCTTCGGCATGCGCGCGAAGATCGTGGGGCCGGCGATCTTCGCCTCGTTCAGGTGGAGGATCGGCAGGACGGCGCCGTCGCTGGCGGGATTGAGGAACTTGTTCGAGTGCCAGGACGCCGCCAGCGGCCCGGTCTCCGCCTCGCCGTCGCCGACGACCGCCGCGACGAGGAGATCGGGGTTGTCGAGCGCGGCGCCGAAGGCGTGGGACAGGGCGTAGCCCAGCTCGCCGCCCTCGTGGATGGAGCCGGGGACCTCCGGGGCCACGTGGCTGGGGATGCCGCCGGGAAAGGAGAACTGCTTGAAGAGGGTCTTCAGTCCCGCCTCGTCGCGCGTGACCGCCGGATACACCTCGCTCCAGGTGCCCTCGAGGTAGACGTTGGAGACGATCGCGGGACCGCCGTGGCCGGGGCCGGTGATGAAGAGCGCGTCGACCCCGCGCTCGACGATGACGCGGTTGAGGTGGACGTAGAGGAAGTTCAGCCCCGGCGTGGTTCCCCAGTGCCCGAGCAGGCGGGGCTTCACGTGCTCCGGCCGCAGCGGCTCCTTCAGCAGCGGATTGTCGAGCAGGTAGATCTGCCCGACCGAAAGGTAGTTGGCCGCGCGCCACCAGGCGTCCAGAAGCTTCAGGTTCATCCCACGATCTCCCGCGTCTCGCTCGCGATCCGGCTCTCTTCGTCCGTCTTGACCACGCGGACGGCCGCGTTCAGAAAGTCCAGCCCCTCGCATACGCGCCGGCGGATCTCGGCCGAGTTCTCCCCGATCCCGCCCGTGAAGACCAGCGCGTCCAGGCCCCCCAGCGTCGCCGCGAACGCCCCGACCGCCTGCTTCACGCGGTGGACGAACACGGCGAGCGCCTCGGCGGCGCGGACGTCCTCCTTCTCCCGCGCGAGCAGATCCCGGACGTCGCCGCTCGTCTCCGAGATCCCCAGCAGGCCCGAGCGCGTGTTCACCATCTCGTGCCAGGCCTCGGGCGTCAGGCCGAGATAGGCGACGAGGCCCGGGTCCAGGTCGCCCGACCGCCGGCTCATCGGCACGCCGGACGTCGGCGTGAACGCCATCGTGGTGTCGACGCTCCGGCCGTCGAGGATCGCCGCCAGGCTCGCGCCGTTTCCCAGGTGCGCGATCACGAGGCGCCGCGGAAGGCCGGCGGGCTCGCGGCGGAGGACGTCGACCAGGTACGCGTACGACAGCCCGTGGAAGCCGTAGCGGCGGACGCCCTGGGCCTCGTACTTCCGCGGGATCGGGAGGATGCGGCTCGCGCGCGGCAGGTCCTTGTGGAAGGCGGTGTCGAAGCAGGCGACCTGCGGAAGCCCCGGGAAGCGACGCTCGACGGCCTCGATCAGCGCGATCTCCGCCGGCAGGTGCTCGGGATCGAAGGGGCTGATCCGCCGCAGCTCGGCGAGGAGCTCGGGGGTGACGCGCGACGGCGCCAGATAGCGCGGCCCGCCGTGGACGATCCGGTGGCCCACGGCCGCGGGCGCGCGGCCGATCGCGGCGAGCACGGCGTCGAGGCTTCCGGCGCCTTCGATCTTCCCCGACGCGACGCGCTCGGGATCAAAGAGCGCGTACTTGAGGCTGGACGAGCCCGCGTTGAGGGCGAGAATCGCGGCCATGCGAGCTCGATGCTACACAACCGGGCCCCGTAGCGGATTCAGGAAACGGTCGGGCCGAGCGCGCGGGCCCATTCCGCCTGAAGGCCGTGCTCCTCGACGAGTTCAAGGAGAGCCGACCGATTCCAGCCCTCGCCGAGGCAGATCAGCATCCTCTGAATGTCCCGGAGGTGCTTGCTCGACTCTCCTTCGGCGAAGAACTCGAGCTTCTTCACGATGACGTACTCGGGCGGAGCGAAGGCGACAAGCTCTCCCTCGAGGTCCTCTTTGCGAGCGCGGGCCAGGCCCCAGCCGTGAAGCGGATCGCTGCCGGCCACATAGATATCGGCCTTGAAGCCGCTCTTGTGATGTATCAAGTTGAAGTGACCCCGACGCGAGCGGCCGGCCTCGTCCTTGAGCACTTCCGACGGCGGACAATAGAAGTCGTCCAGCGGAAATGCCGCCTGAAGACGCGGAAGGTCCTCGGGTTTGAGCGCCACGACGATATCCACGTCGTTCGTGAAGCGAGGCTCGCCGTAAAAGATGGCCGCCATTCCACCCGTGACCATGTAGGGCAGACGCAGCTCGTCGAGCTTGCGGGTGAAGAGGAAGGCGGGCTCAGGTGGTGGCACGAAGGAAGATCTCCCGAACTTCCCGTTGCACGCGCTCTTCGGGCCAGTCGGGATGAGCCGCTCTCAAGCCCGCGGCCTTTACCTGTCGCGCCGTCCGATACAGCGCGAACGCGGCCTCGAGCTTCTGCCGGCCGGTCAGTCGGCGAAGGGCGGAAACATATTCGGGACTCAGCTCGGAACCCATGGCCCTATTCTACGCGGCGCGCTAAAGAGACGCCAGCGCCGAACGGACGTCGCCGGTCAGCCCCTGGATCCGGCCCGTCAGGCGGCGGCGAGGGTCGGCGCTGTCGCGGGTGATCGACGCCCCCGGCAGCAGGGCCTTCAGCTCCGGCTCGAGCTTCGCCCAGGTCGCGCCGTCGTTCGGCGCTTCCAGGCGGTCGTTCGCGATGAAGAGCGACTCGGCCGGGCTGAAGCGCAGGCGCCCCTTCAGCGCGGGCTCGTCCTCGAGCTTCGCGCAGGAGTCCAGCGTCGCGCGCCACGCGTCCTTCAGGCTCGCGCCCGGCCGCTTCCGCAGGTAGAGCAGCCCCAGCGGCCCTTCCGTCGCGTCCATCGAGCGGTCCGCCTCGAAGCCCACCAGCACGACGCCCGGCGATTGCGGCAGGTGGCTGTAGTCGGCGACGTCCACCAGGAGGCCGTCGACGGCCTTCCTCTGGATCCAGCCGTGGAAGACCGGAATGAATTCCTCGAGCTTGCCTTCGAAGCCGGCGCGGATCTTGAAGCCCAGCCGGTGGAGGCTCATACGTTCATGCCCTTCTTGGCCAGCTCGATGCGGCAGGCATGGGAGGCCTCGATGAAGAGCTGCGACTCCTCGACGAGCCGGTGGACGGCGTCCTTGGAGACGTCGACGAGGGGCGACTCGACGGCCTTGAAGAGGAACGCGCCGAAGCGGCCGGCCGCGAACGGGTCCCAGAAGAGCTTGGTGTCGTAGAAGCGCTCGCGGAACTCCCGGGCGATGTCCTCGGGCTTTTCCGAGATGTCGATGTTCTGCACCGCCACGAAGCCCCGCGCCGCCTTGAGCATCGAGAGGGTCGCCTGCTCCGCCGCGCGCTTGAGCTCGCCCGCGTCGAACGAGAGCTGGGCCTCGAAGCAGAGGCGCTCGGCGTCCGTCAGGGCGAAGCCGAGGCTCGAGACGACCTCGCCCGCGCACTCGCCGATGCCCATGTCGCCCACCGAGTATTCGCGCGGGTCGCGCCAGTCGGAGTAGAAGGAGCGGTCGACGTCCCGCTCCGGGATCTCGCTCAGGTCGTCGATGATCTTCCGCACCTGGGCCTTCCCGACGCGGTTCACCCAGGCCTTGAAGCGCTCGCCCTTCTGGCGGTCGCGCAGGTAGCTCTCGGTGAGGCGGTCGACGACCTCCGGGATCCGCTTCGACGGGATGGCGACGAGGGCGAGCCCGTAGGAGCCGGCGTTGTCGAGGGTCTCGCCGCCGACCATGACCTGGAAGTGAGGAACGGTGAAGTTCCCCTTCTTGCGGCTGACGCCGTAGAAGCCGAGGTCGGCGATGTGGTGCTGGCCGCAGGAGTTGAAGCAGCCGCTGACCTTGATCTTGAGGTCCTTGACGGCCTGGTCCATCGACGCGAGGCGCGCGCCGAGCCGCTCGCGCAGCTCGCCGGCCAGGCCGCGGGAAGAGCTGATGCCGAGCTTGCAGGTGTCGGTGCCCGGGCAGGCGGTGACGTCGACGATCGAATTCGCGCCCGGCTCGCCGAGGCCGATGGCCCGCAGGCCTTCGTAGACGTCCGGCAGGTCCGCCTCGGGGACCCAGCGCAGGACGATGTTCTGGTCGACCGTGAGGCGGATCGTGTCCGACGAGTGCTTCCGCGCGAGGTCGCCGATCGCGCGCGCCTGCGGCGCGGTGAAGTCGCCGAGCGGGAGCGTGACGTAGACCACCGCGTAGCCGTCCTGCCGCTGGGCGTAGACGTTGCTCGCGCGCCAGGCGTCGAAGCCCTCGGGCTTCGGCTTGCCGTTGAGCTTCACGGCGGGCTTCAAGGGCTTCTCGACCTGCCCCGCCACGGCGGGGATCCAGGAGGTCCAGGCCGGGTCGGCCGGCATGATCTTGCGCTCTTCGAGGACCAGCCGCTTGAACTCCTCGAGGCCGATCTTGTTGATCAGGAACTTGAGGCGCGCGGTGTTGCGGTTCTTCTTCTCGCCGAGCCGCGCGAAGACGCGCGACATCGCCTGCGCGAGCGGCAGGAGCTCCTCCTCCGGGAGGAACGCGTCGAAGAGCTTGGCCTGGTTCGGGACGGCCCCGAGACCGCCGCCGACGTAGACCGCGAAGCCGCGCTTGCCGTCCTTCACCTGGGCGACGGCCCCCAAGTCGTGCATGCGCGCCAGGCCGCAGGCCTCGCCTTCGCAGCCGGAGAACGCGACCTTGAACTTGCGGCCGAAGTTCTGCGTGTCCTTGTGGCCGAGCAGGAACTTCGCGGTGGCCGTCGCGTACGGCGTCACGTCGAAGCTCTCGCCGCGGCAGACGCCCGCGAGCGGGCAGCCGGTGACGTTGCGGACCGTGTTGCCGCAGGCCTCGCGGGTGGTGATCCCGACGGCCGCCAGGCGGCGGAAGAGGTCGGGGGTCTCGTCGATGTGGATGTAATGCAGCTGGATGTCCTGCCGGGTGGTGACGTGCAGGATGCCGTCGGAGTACTCCTCGGCGAGCTCGCCGAGGACCTCGAGCTGGCGGGGGTTGAGGCCGCCGTAGGGGATCTTGATGCGCTGCATGCCCGGGGCGTCCCAGATCGTGGTGGGCCCCTTGGTCAGCTCGCCCGACGGATAGCTCAGGATCTGGGTCTTGAGGCCGTCGGACCGCTGCCCGTTGTCGTAGCGCTGGCCGTAGGCGCCGCGGCGCAGGCGGGTCTCGGCGAAGACCTTCTCGTCGATCTTGCCCTGCTTGCGGAGCTGGATCTCGGTCTCGAAGACGTCGATCTCCTTGCCGAGCTCGGCGGGGATCGCGGCGCTCAGGATGTCCTTCCAGGTCTTCATGGGGGGCCCATCTTAGCAATCAAGCCGGAAAAAGAAAAACCCCCGGCCACGCGCGAAAAGCGGGCGGCCGGGGGTTTTTCGGGGTCGCCGAAAGGCTTACGCGGGCCGCCCGTGGAGGCCCGGACAACAGCGGCGCGCGGTGTTCACCTCCGCAGGGTAATCGAACGTCGCCGCGAATGCAACGGCTGTCAGCGTCTGGTTAAGGTGATCCCGCTAAAGGCAGATGAGCCCGCCGCGCATCCTGTATACTCCTCACGCATGAGCGACCGCGACAGCGCGGAGTTCGGGAAGCTGGCCGTCGCGCTGGGCTTCCTCACCCGGCCCGATCTCGAGAAGTGCATCGCCCTGCAGGCGGACATGGGCCGGGTCGGGGTGTCGAAGCGGCTGGGCGAGATCCTGCTCGAGAAGAAGATCCTCTCGCGCGAGCAGGTGCTGCTGATCCTGCGGGCGCAGGGCAAGCGCATCCTCACCTGCTCCACCTGCCGGAAGAGCTACAACGTCCACCACTACAAGCACGATGAGACCTACGCCTGCAAGCACTGCAAGACCCTCCTCGCCCTGCCCCTCAAGCCGGTCGACACCGTGGTCACCGACTCCATCCGCATCGCCACCACCGGCGTGAAGGCCAAGCCGGCCAAGGCGGCGAAATCGAACAAGCCGAAGGTCCCGCAGGAGCTGCGGAACCTCCTGCCCGGCTACGAGATCCTCCACCGGCTCGGCCAGGGCGGCATGGGCGCCGTGTACCAGGCGCGCGACCTCATCCGCGGCGGCTTCGTCGCCGTGAAGATCCTCGCGCCGTTCCTGGCCACCGACGAGGAGTACAAGCGGCGCTTCTTCGTCGAGGCGAAGAACCTCCAGAAGCTCAACCATCCCAACATCGTCGGCGCGTTCGACGCGGGCGAGGCCGGGCCCCACAAGTTCTTCATCATGGAGTTCGTCGACGGCGTGTCGCTGGAGGACGTCCTCCAGAAGCGCGGCATGCTGCCCCAGGAGACGGCCCTCGAGATCACGCGGCAG
Source organism: Planctomycetota bacterium (assembly GCA_036383955.1). GTDB lineage: Bacteria > Planctomycetota > MHYJ01 > MHYJ01 > JACPRB01 > JACQFK01. The sequence continues at coordinate 9,902 of DASVNH010000208.1, forward strand.
GTGGCGCAGGCGCTCGACTACGCGTGGACGCACAAGATCATCCACCGCGACATCAAGCCGCAGAACATCATGCTCACGCACGACCGCACGGTGAAGCTCTGCGACCTGGGGCTGTCGAAGGACGTGACCAGCGACATCTCGCTCACGATGACGGGCTCGGTGAACTGCTCGCCGCCCTACGCGTCGCCGGAGCAGGCGCAGGGCCTGAAGGAGCTCGACACCCGGACGGACGTCTACTCGCTCGGCGTCTCCCTCTTCCAGATGGTCTGCGGCGAGCTGCCGTTCAAGGGCAAGGCGCCCGGCCAGTTCCTCATCGCCCACGTCACCGAGCAGCCGCCCGACCCCCGCGTGGTCAATCCCAAGCTCGGCAAAGGCCTCGGCACGCTCATCCTGCAGATGCTCGAGAAGCGCTACGAGGACCGCCCCTGGCCCGCCGACATCGCCAAGGCCATCACCAAGTTCCTCAACGCGCGCGAAACCACCAAACGATAGGTCAAGGAACAAGGTCAAGGTCAAGGACCGTCCCCCCCCGCCCCCCGAGGGGGAACGACGAAAACGGCGCGAGGTTAGAGCCCAAGGCCCGCGGCGATCCAGGGTGCTGCCGGTTCACCGCCATGCCCCTCCAGAGCTCCCAACGGCTGAAGCGCCGTCTGCCGTCGCAACAGGAACAGACCACCCGTGCGGGCCGCCCATCGAACGTCGGCACAGATTCGTGACCGTACCCTCCGCAGGTCAGACAGGCGATCCAGGGAGCGAAGACGAAGAGGACCTGGGTCACGAGCAGCCCGGCGAGGAGAAGGACCCGGCGGCGCCGCTTCATGCCTTTCATGACGCCCGACCGCCACGACCCTGACCCGGCTTGTTCGCCCGAACTACGGCGGCTGCAGGCGACAGAGGATCCACTCCTTCATGAAGCGGGCACCCTGGGCCTTGTAGAAGCGGATCGAGGGTTTGTTCCAGTCCAGCACCGTCCACTCCATCCGGCCGCAGCGCGCCTTCTTCGCGACGCGGCGCAGCGCGGCGAAGAACGCCTTCCCCAGCCCGCGGCCCCGGCTCTCCGAGAGGACGAAGACGTCCTCCAGGTACAGCGTCGGCCGCGCCAGGAAGCTGGAGTAGGTGAAGAAGTAGATCGCGTAGCCCACCGCGGCGCCGTCGACTTCCGCCATGAGGACGTGGATGCGACGTCCGATGTCGCGGACCATCCGACGTCCGGCGGCGGCCGTCGGCGGCTTCAGCTTCTCGTAGCGGGCGAGCTCGGCGACGAGATGGAGGAAGTCGCGCGCGTCGCTCGCGCGGAAAGGGCGGATCTTCATTCGGCGGCCCGGAAGAGGATGGCGCTGTACTTG
>DASVNH010000209.1:0-16452 GCA_036383955.1 Planctomycetota bacterium
ACGGGGCGCCCGCCGTCCGTCGCGGCGCCGCGACTTGGACGTCGTCGACCGCGGGCCCGGCGTAGGAGACGCGGTAGAGGCGCGACCGCGTGCCCCGCCCGCCGGTGATGAACCAGAGGGCGCCGTCGGGCCCGACCTCCAGATCCGTCACGTTCAGGGGCTCGCCGCGGACGAACGTCTCGACGCTCCCCGCGAAGGTCGCCCCGCGGGGCTCCAGATGGACGGCGAGGATCCGGCCGAAGGCCCAGTCGGCCGCGAAGAGCGCGCGGCGATAGCGCGGCGGAAACTTGGCGCCGCCGCCGAACGTCACGCCGGTGGGCGACCCGCGCCCGACGTTGACCGCCGGCGGCAGGACGTCGGGATACTCCGCCGGCCATTTCCCCGTTCCCGAGCGCCAGCCGTACTCGCCGCCCGCCACCAGGTGGAAGATCCGGGTCGGGCGGTACCAGGGCGTCCCCAGGTCGCGCTCCATGTCCGAGTCGTAGGTGAAGAGCTCGCCCTGGGCGTCGAACGCGAGATCGTAGGCGTTCCGCAGCCCGCCGCAGAACAGCTCCCAGTCCTTGCCGTCCGGATCCGTGCGGACCACGTAGCCGCCGGGGGCGAGCAGGCCCACCGCGTGGCCGGTCGCGTCCCATTGCCGCGGCAGCAGCAGGTCCTCGGCGAAGCGGCGGTGGGGCGAGCGGGGCGAGATGTCCTCCGGCGCCTTCGTATAGTTGCCGTTCATGACGTAGAGCCGGCCGTCGGGCCCGAGCGCGATCCCGTGCGGCCCGTGCTCCGTCATCTCGATCGGCCAGCGCCGCAGGAGCCGAGTCTCCTCGAACTCCCCGTCGCCGTCGCGGTCGAAGAGCCGGTAGAGCCCCGTGCCGTCCGGGCCCTTCCCGTTGACGTAGAGGCTGCCGTAGGCGTGGAGGAGGCCCTGGGCGTCGCCGACCCCCGACGCCAGCTTCTTTGCCACGCCGTCCTTCACGCGGTGAAGCGGGCCCTTTTCCGGCGACACGAGGAGGCCGCCGCCGGGCTCGAAGGTCATCGCGACCCAGGAGCCCTGGTCGGGCGTCGCCTCGCTCAGGAGCTCGACTTTGAAGCCGTCCGCCGCCTTGGGCTCGTCGAGGAGCAGGGCGGCGACGACCCACGCGATCATTTGCGGGGTCCGAAGTAGGCGTCGTGCATGGCCTTCGGATCGCTTCCCCAACGGTTGACCGTGAAGAAGTACGGCGGGACCCGGTCCATGGGCCGGTTTCCCTTGGCGATCTCGAACGAGATGCCCAGCGGGAAGGTCGCCTGGGTGCCCGTATGCACGCGCCCCTTCTCGGAGTACGCGAGGAGATCGAGGCGGCGGAGCGACTTGGCGCTCCGGTCGATCTCGATCTCGCCGAAGATCTGGAAGTCCGGCCCTTTCCCGCGCGCCAGCCCGGATAGCCCGAGCTTCAGCAGGCCGGACGTGCTCTCCTTCACCGTCAAGGTGAGCTCGCCCGCGTACCCGTCGTAGTAGACGGCCGACGTCCCGGGAATGCAGGTCGCGCTGTCCTTGAGATGGAAGCGGAAGAGGCGGTCGGCCAGGAACGCCGGCGCCGGAAGGCTCCGCCCTTTCGGGGCGTCGATGGACGCGATCGAGGCGGCTTCGGCGGCGCTGATCCAGAGATGGTCGCGCTGGGCCTGGGCCTCGATCGGCATGCCCCCGGCGTTGCCGAGCTCGACTTTCGACGGCCGGAAGAGCTCGCCCCGGGCGTCGCGTTCCAGCGAGCGGATGTAGGTCTGCAGGACCAGCCCGCCTTCGGGCGGCGCCAGGTCGTAGGCGGGATCCCCGGGGCCCAGGTCGTCGAGCTTCAACCCCGGCCGCCGCTCCGCCTCGGGAAGCTTGTTCCACTCCTCCAGCCCGCGCTGGATGGCGAGGTCCATGTACGGCTCTTCGTTGAGGATCTTGCCGTTGGGCGTCACGGCGATGGCGCCGTTCCAGGACAGGCGCTTGAGCGCCTCGCGGATGAAGCGGCCTTCGGCGTCGGGCCGGCGGGCCGACCAGTGGACTTCGATCGAGACGGGGATGAACTTCTCCCGCACGATGTCTATGGGACGGATCTTCTGGCCGAGCTTGCCCGTCCACTTGGAGGCGTCACGGCCTCCGAACGCGCCGTTTCAGCAGAGCGCCAGGGGGTGCCCGCCGCCGCCCGCCGCCCAGATGAGCAGCGGCTTGCCTTCCTTCGCCGCCCGCTCGCGGGCCCGCCAGAGGCTCGTCATCCAGGGGACTTCCGCCCAGGGCGCCTCGGTCTCCGCGGCCCGGACCAGGTCATGGACCTTCCGGAACTGGTCGTCGGGGATTTGCTGCGAGAGCAGGCACAGCGCCGTCAGGGTCCACATGCGATTCCGCTCCTGAATTATGCCTCCTTGGTGGCGGCCGGGAGGGACGGTGTAACGCGGGCCCTGATTTTCGCCCGCGCGAGGAGCAGCAGCAGGAATTCCAGCCCCAGCGCGCCGCAGGCGCCGCCGCCGCCACCGTCGCTCGACGCGCCCGGCGAGGACGACTGGACCTCGAAATAGGTCGAGCCGTTGGGATGCCGGGCCACCTCGTCGGGCACTCCCGTCGCCCGGGTGTACGGATTCGCCGGATCCAGGCCTGACGCGGTTTCGAACCCGTCCAGCAGGCCGTCGCCGTCGGTATCGCCGGGATTGGAGAACGCGTCGGCGGCCAGGGGGCCCACCTCGACCCAGGTCAGGACGCGCGGCGCCTCGAGGCCGCCGCCGGGCGTGCGGCCCTCGGCGGGCTGCACCACGACCAGGTAGTTGCTCTGCGCTCCCGTGTCGCGCCCCTCCCAGTTGCCGCTCAGCGTCACCTGGCCGGCGGGGACCCGCCTCACGAAGACGGGCATGGGGGAGGAGGCGGCGTCGGAGGTCGACGCCGCCTCGCCCGTCAGGCTCCAGAAGGTTTCGTCGTCGAGCCAGCGCGGCATGATCGCGGCGCCGCGGCGGTCGTAGGCCACGTAGACGAAGGCTTCCTGCGCCACGGCAAGCGTCAGATAGGTCGCGCTCCGGTTGTACTTGTCGTTGTTCGGCAGCCGCACGAGGACGCCGCCCTGGAGGCGGGAGCTGAGGGCCGTGATCGTGTAGCTCCGGTCGCTGTAGGGCAGGGCGCCGACCTGGGCGGTGTCGAGCGAGACCGGCCCGCCGGTGGACAGGCCGACCACGCCGACGAACGGGCCGGGCGGCGGCGGAGGCGGGGGCGGCGCGCCCGCCCCGATCGAGAAGTCGTCGATGTACGCGCGGTACGCGCCCGTGAAGCCGTTGCCGCCGTTGTCAAACCCGACCATCAGATAGTCGAGCGTCTTCCCGGCCGCGGCCGAGAGATCGACCTCCACGAAGACCCACTCCCCGACCGCCTCGGTCCGGGCGCTCGGATGCAGGCTCACGCCGTGCTGGTCGCGGAAGCCGCCGTCGCGCAGCGTCCCGCCGTCGCTGAACTGGCCGTCGACCGCCACCTTCGCCGTGCCCTGGTGGTGGATCCAGTACCGCAGCTTCGTGCCGGGCTGGATCAGGATGTCGTCGTCGAACATCTTGTAGTAGCAGTAGGCGTACGCGGCGTTCGACCAGCCCGCGATCATGAGGGCCTGGGCGCCGCCGTGCTGAAGCTCGCCGCCGCGGCGCGAGCATTCGGGCGGCGGCGACATCGTGTTGAAGGCGCCGGCGACGTCCCTGGAATACACGACGACGTCCGCCGGACCGTCGGGCTCGCCGTCCTCCCAGCCGCTGGCGAGCGAGGTCCGCCCGCCCGGAGGCGGCGCGCCGCCGAAGATGACGCCCGCGAGGCCGTCGACGACCTCCCGCTCCACGCCGTCCAGGGCGTCGAAGAAGCTCGTGGTCACGAGCTCGAAGCCCGCGTCGGTGTGGAAGATCCAGCCCGCGGCGCCGTTGTCGCGGGCCTGGCGCGCGGCCTCGAAGAACTCGTCGCGCGACGGATTGAGGCCGCTGTGGCCGCGCCGGGCGTCCTCGTCCAGCAGAACGGGGATGTTCCGGCCGCGGGACGCGAGGTAGCCCTTGAGGTTCCGCACCCGGACGCCGGTCGAGGACCACCAGTCCGACGTGCGGTTGTTGTGGGGCGAGATCAGCGCGACGCCGGTGGCCAGCTCCGCGTCGACGTGCCCGGTATCCACGGTGTCGTCGTCGAGGTAGGTGTCGGAGACCGTGAGGATGGCCGAGCTCCGCGCCGCGCGGCCGGCGCTCACGAAGCGCGTGACGTCCGCGTGCGAGGCGGGACCGCCGGCGTGGGCGTGCTCGTTCATGACGTCGAAGTAGACGTTGTTCTCGGCGGAGAGCGCCGACACGACGTTGCGCACGGCGTTCTCGCGCGCGGCGGCCGATTGGGCCAGGCCTCCGGGCGCGCAGACGGTGACGTTGACGCAGAGCCCGCGGGCGGAGCAGGCGCGGACGAAGTCGATCAGCGTCTGCCGCTTCACCAGGTCGCCGTTGCCATTCAGGAGACTGCGGCCTTCGGCGCCCCAGTCGCACCAGATGCGAACGAGGTTGAAGCGCCGGCTCGCCAGCTCGTTGAGGTCCGATACGCGCCAGCCGGAGACGTCGAAGTAGCTCACGCCGAGCAGGAAAGTCCGCGTGCCGTTGATCGCGAAGCGGTCGCCCTCGAGCGACAGCCGGGGGTCGGCGCCCGGAGGAGGAGGCGGCGGCGTGACGCCGCCGCTCGTGCGCCAGACCTTCACGTCGCTGAAGACCGCGTCGACCGGCGCCCCGAAGTCGGGATACAGGGGCGCCCGCGTGCTCGCCGCGATCCGGATCGCGTGGCCCGTCGGCCTCCATTCGCCGACCACGGACATCGTCATGATCTGCGCGCCGTCGCGGAACGTCCGGATCGTCGTGCGGCCCGAGCCGTCGGGGCCCCACTCCTCGCGGAAGCGGTACGACACCCCCGGATCCCACGACAGGCGGGACGTGTCGGGCTCCACGTAGTCCGGGTTGATCGCCCACACGAGCTCCATGGAGTCGATCTTTCCCGCGTCCAGGATGTTGGTCTTGCGGACGAAGTGCTTGTAGGGATTGTTGCGGTAGCCGTCGTAGACGTTGTCCGCGTTGCCGTAGGTCCAGTCGTACATGTGGAAGATCTCGTTCTTGTCCGCGCCTTCCGCGCGGCCGTCGTTGGAGCGGATCCCGCGCACGACCCACTCCGCCGCCCCCTGCGGCAGTGTCGGGATGTGCCAGGTGATGGAGTCGTTCTTCCCGGTCACCCGCCAGCCGTCGCCCTCCAGCGAGCCGCCGGCGCGGGCCCCGGACGTCGAGCCCCTCAGCGAATCGTCCAGCACGAGCTCCTGCGCGGCGAGCGCCAGAATCAGCGTCACGACCATGGAAGGCCCTCCTCTAGGCGGACTCCAAGATTCCTCGGAATCCGCGGAAATCAAAGCTCGCCCCTACGGCTCGACGCGGACGTTGTCGAAGCGGACCCGCGCCCCCGCGGGAGCTTCGAGCTTCGCGGCCGCCTGCAGCTCGACGCGATAGTCTTCGGAGATCGAAAGCCCATGGGGCTGGCGGATGACGTCCTTCGCCCCCGCCCGGAAGCGGAGCTCCTGGCGGTCGACCTCGATCGTCCAGCGCTCGCGCAGCGGCGGCGTCCAGGGGACGTCGACTTCCTTCACCCGCCGCCCCTCGACGAGAATCCCGTATTGCGATCCGCGGAGGCGGACGGCCAGCTCGTTCCTCAAGGCGCCGGTCTCGTTTCTCGGACCCGCGCCGGACTTCGGCGCGAGGACCACGAGCGCGTTGACGTTCTCGTCGCGGTGGGTGATCTCCACGTCGAAGGAGAGCCGGAACGGCGCGGCGAACGCGGCCTTGCTCCGAAGTCCGCCGGGCGCGTGCCAGCCTCCCGCCGCGTAGGAATAGCCCTGCCGCGGGGAGACGTCGATCTCGACGGCCGCCCGGTGGGTCGTCGGAAATCCTCCGTCCAGCCGCTGCCAGCGGGCGTCGGAGGCGAGGGCGTCCTCGAAGTCGTCCGCCAGAAGAAGCTTGGGCGACGGCGCGACCGCCTTCTTCGCCGTCGGACGCGGGCCTTCCGCGGCGACCGCGACGAAGCCGGCCGACACGTCCGTGAACGCGCCGTCCGAAAGCCGGGTCAGCCGCACGCGGCCTTCCTTCACTTCGAGGCGGGTGGCCCCGGGTGTCGCCGTCAGGACCAGCCGCGTGCCCAGCACCTTGGCTTCGGCGTGGGGCGTCGTGAAGATCATCGACTGCCCCGCCGCCTGGCGGACGACCTGCGCGGTCAGGGTCCCTTCGCGGAGCGCGACGCCCTTCGCGCTCGCGATCCCCGGGATGTCGGTATCCCCGCCCAGGTCCATCTGGCTCGCGTCGGGGAAGCGCACGGTCGCCGCGCTCTCGGGGCCGCGCGTGCGGACGCCTTCGGAGGGCAGGATCGGATCGCCCGCCGCGCCCGGCCGCGATTCGGCTCCCCGGAGAATCAGCACCTCGCCCTGGACGCGCTCGAGCTTGGCGACGGCGGTGACCGTCGCGGGCTTCGGGACGTCGGGCTCCTTCGGGGCCGGCGGCGCCGGCTCCGGAACGGGAAGGGGCGCCTTTTTCGGCGGGGGCGGCGGCGGAGGCGGCTCCGGATCCCGGGGAGGCGGGGGCAGCTTCGGGAGCTCAGGCTCCTTCGGAGGCGCCGGCGGCGGCGGCGGAACCATGCGGTCGGGCGGCGTTGTTCCAGGCGGAGGTTCGAGGGATGGAGCGGGGGTCCGCGCGCTCCGGGGAGCGGCCGGCGACGAACGCGAGGCCGCGGCGAACGCGAAGAGCAGGACCGCGGCCGCTCCGGCGGCGGCCCAGGGGATCCAGGACGTCGAAGCTCCGAGGCGCGGCCGCCGGATCCGCGTCGACCGGGTCGACAGCGCGTCGCGCAGGAGCAGCTCGTCGTCGCTCCGGTCGAGCAGCCGGGCGGCGTCCTCGGGATGGGCGCGGAAGTGGTCTTTCAGGCGCCCGGCTTCGACCTCGTCGAGGCCTCCGTCGAGGTGCTTGATCAGGAGGAGGTCGAGCTCTTCCCGCGTCACGGGCGGCCTCCGGCGAGATCCACGGGCAGGCTCTTTCTCACGCAGTCGCCGAGGGCGGCGCGGGCGCGATGGAGGATCACGGGGACGGATCCTTCGGCGATCCGCTCGCGGCGCGCGAGCTCGGGCGCGCTCAACCCCCGGCGGTAGCGGCCTTCGAGGAGGCGGCGGACGCGGTCGGTCAGCCGCGCGAGGCAGCGGCGCAGGGCCGACTTGCGGAGGGCGTCGAAGCGCGGATCGACGTGGGCCTGCTCCAGCTCGGCGGCGCGGCGGTCGAAGGCGGACCAGGCGGAATCGGTGTCGAAGATCACGCGGGCGCCGGCCCGGGCCTCGCGCTGCCGGAGCGCGAGGTTCCGGGCGATGCCGCGGAGCCAGGCGCCGAAAGGCTCGCCCGGCCGGAATTCGTCCCGCTTGCGGTAGGCGATCAGGAAGGCTTCCTGCGCGAGGTCCTCGGCGAGCCCCGCGTCGCCGGTGAAGGCGAAGAGATAGGCGAGCATCCAGCGGCGGTTCTGCTCGATGACGCCGCGCGCCCAGATCTCCTCGGTCCTGTTTTCGGTCGGTACCATCTCCGTATCTCTTTCCACCGGGAACCGGGATATTAACGGAGAATCGACGTCCGATCAGATCCGCCCCGGGAATCGTCGGTTAGGAGCCGCCGGCCGCGTTACGCGCTTCGCGCTCGCGGCGCTGCCGCTCCTCGCGCGCGATCGTGCGGGCCACGATGAAGACGATGATGCCCGCGATGCCGAACAGCAGCGTCAGCATGAAGTAGACGCTGTAGCCGAAGCCGCGTCCCATCGGAGAGACCCCGCCGGGGCCTCTGGCCAATTCCTCCTGTCATCACCGCCCCTGGAGGGCGGCCATCAGGAGAAGATACGTCGACATCATGAAGGTTCCATTCTAGCGCGCGCGGAGGCCGTCGCCAGCGCGAACATCGCGACGCCGAAACCGACGGTGACGGCCAGGGCGAGGGACGTCGACGTCCCCCCGCCGACGAGCGCGGTCCGGACGAGGTCGACGCCGTAGGTCAGCGGATTGACGGCCATGACGCCGCGGACCCAGCCGAGGGCCGTGGTGGGGCGGAAGACGGCGCCGGAGAGCAGCCACATGGGGATGAGGAGGAGGTTCATGACCCCGTGGAAGCCCTGGACGGACGTGAAGCGCCAGGCGAGGGCGACGCCGAGGGACGTCAGGGAGAAGGAGACGAGGGCGAGGCCGCCGACGGCCGCCAGGAAGCCGAGCGGGCTGGGCCAGACGCCGACGAGGGGCCCGAGGAGGAGGAAGAGGAGGCCCTGGAGCAGGGCGATGCCCATGCCGCCGAGGACCTTGCCCAGGACGATGGCGGCGCGCGGGGCCGGCGAGACGAGCACGCCCTGCAGGAATCCGTCGTTGCGGTCCTGGATGAGGGAGATCGTGGAGAAGATCGAGGCGAAGAGGACGAGCTGGACCAGCGTGCCGGGGAACATGTAGGCCATCTCGTTGAAGCCCGACCCGATGAGGAGCCAGAACACCAGCGGCGTGGCCAGCACCCCGATCACCCGGCTGCGCTGCCGGAAGAAGCGGACCAGCTCGCGCCGGGCCAGGCTCAGGGCGGCGATCATCATGTTACGAAGCATCCAGGATGGTTTGTAACAACCTTCCATCCCGGCCCTCTCGGGAGAAGACGCGTCGGTGCCTGCCCACCCAGGCACGTTGTTACGAAGTAAACTGGATGCTTCGTAACCGTCATCGCCAGTCCTCCCGGGTGCGGGCGTGGAAGACGTCCTCGAGCGAGGGCTTGGCGACGGAGACCGCTTCGACCAGTTCCGGGAAGGCGGCGACGACCTCCGCCGCGAAGGCCGCGCCCTTCTCGCGCGAGAGACGCAGGGTCCCGTCGCCGCGCTCGGCGTCCAAGCCGAATCGCGCTTTGACGTTCTCGGCCAGCCGGACCGGGTCGCGCGAGCGCAGGGTCACGACCTCGCCGCCGATCTCGCCGCGGAGGACGTCGGGCGTCCCCAGCGCGACGAGCTTGCCCTGGTGGAGGATGCCGACGCGGGCGCAGCGCTCGGCCTCCTCGAGGAGGTGGGTCGTGAGGAGGACCGTGACGTCGCGGAGCCCGCGGAGGAGGTCCCAGAGATCGCGGCGGGCCCCGGGATCGAGGCCGGTCGAGGGCTCGTCGAGGAGGAGCACGCCGGGCCGGTGCAGCAGGGCCTTGGCGAGCTCGACGCGCCGGGCCAGGCCGCCGGACAGCTTCTCCACGCGCTCGCCCGCGCGGTCGGCGATCCCGAACGTCTTCAGGAGGTCGTCGATCCGCCCGCGGAGCTCCGCGCCCCGGAGGCCGTAGAGATGCCCGTGGCAGAGGAGGTTTTCGGCGACCGTGAGCTTCTTATCGAGGGCGGGGGACTGGAAAACCACGCCGAGATGGCGGCGGACGGCGGGGTTCCGGATGTCGACGTCCCCGATCCGCGCGGTGCCGGAGCCGGGGGCGAGGGACGTCGAGAGGATCTTGAACAGCGTCGACTTCCCGCTGCCGTTGGGGCCGAGGAGGCCGAAGGTCTCTCCGGAGGCCGCCTCGAACGAGACGCCGTCCAGCGCGACGCGCTCTCCGTAACGGCGGGTGAGGGCGTCGACGACGACCTTAATGCCCGCCTCCGCCCGTCGCTCCCGCGTGGGGGATCTTCTTCACGGCCGGCAGGAGATGGCTGGAGTTCATCGCGGTGTCGGGGAAGTTGGAGAAGATGATGATGGCGACGAGGACGGCGGGGAAGAGGACCATGCTGAGCCACCACCTCTTCTCCCACTTCAGATGCATGAAGATGGCGATGACGAGGGAGGCCTTGACGACGGCGACGATCAGGCCGAGGACGATGTTGCCGGTCTTGCCGAGGTCGATCCGCGAGATCCACACCGTCATGACGGTGAGGGCCAGGAGGGCCCAGAGGACCTTCGTGAACAGCGGGCCGTGGTCTTCGTGATGGTCGTTCGACATGGCGTTTCCTCTAGAGCAGATAGACGATCGGGAAGAGGAAGATCCAGATGACGTCGACGAGGTGCCAGTACAGCGCCAGGTTCTCGACGTAGGCGTAGCGCTGGGGGGAGGTGTGCTTGATATAGAAGGCGCCCCAGAGGATGGCGATGATGCCGACCAGCACGTGGAAGCCGTGGAAGCCGGTCATGAGGAAGTAGGCGCCGAAGAAGACGTTGGTGTCGGGGAAGATGTCGTGGCTGAACTTGCCGGCGTACTCGTAGCTCTTGACCCCGAGGAAGACGAGGCCCAGGAAGGCGGTGAGGACCATCATGTCCTCGGCATGGGCCTTCTTGCCCTTGGAGACGGCGTTGACCGCCCGGACGATCGTGTACGAGGAGAGGATGAGCACGATCGTGTTGAAGCAGGCGATCTTCCAGCTCAGCTGCTCCTTGCACCACTTCATCACCTCGTCCGGGATGGTCATCCGCAGGACGATGTAGACGGCGATGAAGGCGCCGAACATCATGATCTCGGAGGCGAGGAAGAGCCACATGCCGAACTTCGACATCTCGAAGTAGGCCTTGGCTCCTTCGTCGCCGGCCGCCGGGGCGGCCGCGTGCGCGTCAGCGGACATGGTCGATCCTCACAGTAGGGCCAGCGCCGCCAGCAAGAGCGGCAGATACGCGATGGACGCGAAGAACAGGCGCGACGCCCGGGCGCGCGAGCGCTCCGCGGCGAACGCGACGCCGAAGCCCAGGAAGCCCGCGCCCAGGAGCAGCGCGGCCGCGAGATAGGCCTCGCCCGCCAGGCCGAACCCGGCCGGCAGCAGGCTGACCACGAGCAGCGCGAGCGTCTGGAGCACCACCTGACGTCCCGTGCTCGCCCCCGTGGGCTCCTCGACGGGCAGCATCGGGAAGCCGCCCCGGGCGTAGTCCTCGCGGTACATCCAGGCCAGCGCGAGGAAGTGCGGCAGCTGCCAGAAGAAGAGGATCCCGAACAGGATCCAGGCGCCGACGCCCATCGAGCCGGTCGCCGCCCAGCCCATCACGGGCGGGAGCGCCCCGGGCACCGCGCCCACCAGCGTGCAGATCGAGGACTTCGTCTTCAGCGGCGTGTAGAGGAAGAGGTAGCTGCCGATCGTCGCGGCCGAGAGCGCCGCCACCAGCCAGTTCGTCCCGACGCCGAGCCAGGCCACGCCCGCGACGCAGAGGACGAGGCCGAAGGACGTCGCCTCCGCCACCCCCAGCCGTCCCGCCGGCAGCGGCCGGTTCTTGGTCCGCTCCATCTTCGCGTCGAGGCGGCGCTCCAGGACCATGTTGAGGGCCGCCGCGCCCGCCGAGCTCAGCAGCGTCCCGCCCACCAGGTGGGCCAGGACCTTCCAGTCCAGCGCGCCGCGCGCGGCGATGTAGTAGCCCAGCGCGGCCGTGATCGCGACCATGACCGTGATGCCGGGCTTCGCCAGCTGATAGTAGTCCGCCGCCCGCGAGCGGGAGGACGTCGCCGGGACCGCGATCGACGTCCCGTTCACGCGGCCACCGCCCCGAGCCGCGGCGCCTTGCGCCCCGGGCCGCTCAGCAAGGTCAGGCAGAGGCAGGCGGCCAGGAGGCCCGCGCCGAGCACGACGTGCGCGGACACGAGGAGCAGCGTCCCCGCGGGCGCGGCCATGCCGCGCTCGAAACCCGCGTGGCGCGTCAGCGCCCACGTCAGGACGCCCAGCGCGATCTGGCTCAGCAGGAGGACCGTCAACGTCCAGGCGCCCCGGCGCAGCGGCGTCATCAGCAGCCGCGACGCCAGCAGCGAGGCGAGGACGAGGACCGCGACGGCCCCGATCGCGTGGACTTCGAAGCCGATGCCCGTGTGCCGCGCCACCGCGCCCGCGACCAGCTGCAGGAGGCAGGCGGCCGTCGCCGCGACGCCGACGCCCCGGGCGTCGCCGGCGCCGCGCAGCTCCCAGGCGCGGGACTGCCCGACGGAGACGGCCACCACGGCGCAGAAGACGACCTGCGCGAAGACCGCGTGGATGATGGCGGTGACGGCCTGCGACGGCCCTTCGTGGGGGAAGCGCACGCGGAGAAAGCCCAGGAGGCCCTGGACGACGACGCCCGCCAGGGCGATCCAGGCGAGGCGCCGGAGCCAGGGGCTCGCGTTCCGCGCGAGGACGGCCAGCGCGATGGCCATGACGCCGGCGATCATCCCGAGGAAACGGTGGCTCATCTCGATCCACATGCCGCCCTTGAGCTGGCCGCGCCAGTGCGGCCAGGTGGGGATGGTGTCGCCCGTTTCGGTCGTGGTGACCAGGCCGCCGACCAGCATCAAGACCACGACCATCGCCGCCGTGGAGGCGGCCATGATCCTCAGGGCCTTGCTCGTCGTGGCCATGAACGTCCTAGTGCGCCGACGCCGGGGAGGCGCCGCCTTCCTTGTCCGTCTGGGCCAGCCAGTCCTTGTCTTCCTTCACGCCGTACTCGTAGGGGCCGTGATGGACCTCGGGGATGACGTGGTAGTTGTGCTCGGGCGCCGGCGAGGGGATCGTCCACTCGAGGGTGTTGGCCTGCCAGGGATTGGCCTCGGCCTTCTGGCCCTTCCAGATGCTCCAGACGAAGTTGAAGAGGAAGATCAGCTGGGTCAGGCCCAGGCAGATCGCGCTCACCGTGATCATCCGGTTCCAGGGCTGGAACACGCGCAGCCAGTCGTACTCCATGACGCTCGAGATGCGGCGCATGTGGCCGCCCGCCCCGATGATGTGCATCGGGAAGAACGTGGCGTTGAAGAAGATGAACGTCAGCACCCAGTGGATCTTGCCGAGGGTGTTGTTCATCATCCGGCCGTACATCTTCGGGAACCAGAAGAAGATGCCGCCGAACACCGCGAAGAGCGAGCCGCCGAACACCACGTAGTGGAAGTGCGCCACGATGTAGTAGGTGTCGTGGATGAAGATGTCGACCGGCGTCGCCGCCATGAAGATGCCCGAGAGGCCGCCGATGATGAACATCGACACGAACGACAGCGCGCAGAGCGTGGGGACGTCGAAGCGGATCGACCCCCGCCAGATCGTGCCCAGCCAGTTGAAGACCTTGATGGAGCTGGGCAGCGCGATCATCATCGTCGACACCATGAAGGCCGTCGCGAGATCCGGCTGCATGCCCGAGATGAACATGTGGTGGGCCCAGACGATGAAGCCCAGGCCGGCGATGCCGGCGATCGAGAAGACCATCGCCTTGTAGCCGAAGATGGGCTTGCGGGCCCCGACGGCGAGGAGGTCGCTCGCGATGCCCATCGCGGGCAGCACGAGGATGTACACGGCCGGGTGGCTGTAGAACCAGAACACGTGCTGCCAGAGCAGCACCGAGCCGCCCGAGTGCTCGGACATCCGGCCCGAGATCTGCAGGCCGCCGGGCATGAAGAACGACGTCCCCAGCGAGCGGTCGCAGAGCAGCATGATGAGCGCGCCGGCGAGCACCGGCGTGGCCAGCAGCTGCAGGACGGCGGTGATGAACTGGGCCCAGGTGGTCAGCGGCAGGCGCCACATCGAGAGGCCCGGGGCGCGCATCTTCATGATCGTCGTCATGTAGTTGACGGCGCCCATGATCGACGAGAAGCCGACCAGGATGGCGGCCAGGAGCACGAAGGTCTGGCCGGTGGACATGCCCGGCGACGCCCAGGGCGTGGCCGAGAGCGGCGGGTACATCGTCCAGCCGCCGGCGGCCGGGTTGAAGGCCCCGGACAGCGGGTCCGGGATGGCCAGGCCGATGATCGCCACGACCGCCGCGACCGCGAAGACCCAGAAGGACGCGGCGTTCAGGATGGGAAAGGCCATGTCATGGGTGCCGACGTGCAGGGGGATGAGGAAGTTGCCGAACGCGCCGACCAGGATGGGGATGACGACGAAGAAGATCATGAGGAGGCCGTGGAGGGTGGTCATGCCCATGAACTGCTCGGGCTTGACCGTGCCGAGCTCCTGGACGGCCACGTCGTCGGCCTTGCCCTCGGCGATCATCTTGTCGGCCTTGGCCCGCTCCGCCGAGGTGGCGAAGAGCCACTTGCCGATGAGGGGCACGGGCTTGGCGAGCTGCCCGACGTCCTTCGGGTCCGTGGGGCTCCCCGAGATCTTCGGGTAAGCCAGCTGCCAGCGCAGGGACAGGGCGAACGTTCCCGCGATGAAGAGGAACAGCAGGCTCATCAGCAGGAACTGCTTGCCGATCATCTTGTGGTTGACGGTCCACAGGTAGGTCCGGAAGAATCCGGCCGGCGCGTGGCCGTGCTCGTCGTGGGCGTGCGCGTTGTCGCTCATCGTCATATGCCCCTAGTCGACCCAGAATTTGAAGGCGGGGATGTCGACGTCCGCGTCCGCTTCTTCCTGCAGCCAGTTCAGGTAGGCCGCCCGCGGCTCGACGTACATCTGCGTCCGCATCGTGTAGTGGCCCTGCCCGCACAGCTCGGCGCAGGCGACCTCCACGATGCCGATCGCGTACTTGCACTCGGCCCACTCGCCCGTCCGGACCTTGCCTTTTTCCAGGATCCGGACCTTCTTCGACTGGCCCGTCGCCTTCACCTTGATCACGTCGTACCAGCCGTCCACCTCCGCGTAGTCGGAGAGGGCGATGGGCGACTTGAAGAAGTCGGAATTCGGGTCCGTGAAGACCTTCTCGTCCGTGATCCAATGGACGGTCTGCAGCAGCCGCGGCTCCCCGTTCACCTTCTTGTAGCCCTTCGGGTCGGGGTTCGACGTCTTGATCTCCACCAGCTTCATCCGGTTCGGCTTGAACCAGGCCCGCTGGCGCAGGCCGGGCACCGTGTCCTGCTTCACCCGCATCAGGGGGATGAAGAAGCTGTGGATGACGTCCTTCGAGCGCAGGTTGAGCAGCACCCGGTCGCCGAACGGGATCCGCATGATGCCCGTCGAGACGACGTCCTTCTTCGCGTCCTCGAGCTTCGCCTTCGAGCCCGGATAGCGGAAGTGCCATTTGAACTGCTCGCCCATGACGTCGACCGTCGTCACGCCCTCGGCGCCCGCCTTGGGGAAGCCGTCCCGCTTGATGTAATTCCAGGTCGGGATCTGCCAGAAGGCCAGGCCCAGCAGCATCAGCGCCGGGATGATCGTCCAGACCAGCTCGGCGGTGTGATTGCCGTGGGTGTACGACGGCCGGTGCCCCGGACGTCGGCGGTACACGACGCAGAAGCCGATCAGCAGGCCCTCGGTCAGGATGAACATGCCCAGGGTGACCCAGAAGATCGCCCGGTACAGGCCGTCCACGCTGCCCGAGTAGTCCGACGCCGCTTCCGGCAGCCAGAGTCCGCCTTCCTGGAAGCGGATGTCCGGCGGCTGCTGCTCCTGGGCCCAGAGCGGGGTGGAGAGGGCCAGGAAAAGGGTGACGATAGAGAGTGAGCGTCTCAAGGCGGTGTTCTCCCCTGTAGTTGAGGGTGTATTCCTAGCAGTCCCCAAGGGGATGATCAAGCAAAAGTCTAGCCAGCGCGCGGGGGCCCGGAACTCGCGGGGGGCGGCGACATCCTGTCCCACCCTGTGGAAAAGATCCGTCGAGGGTGCTAAGCTGCCCCGATGGGCCGCGAGACCACGATGGGCGGGACGCGGGGGGCGTTCGGCAACACCCGCTGGACCGTCATCCTGCGGGCCCGCGACGAGAAGCAGCTCGGCGAGTTCCTCCAGAACTACTGGAAACCCATCTACTTCTATATCCGGCGCAAGGGGCAGGACGTCGAGGACGCCAAGGACCTCACCCAGTCGTTCTTCCTCGATTTCATGGAGCGCGACGCCCTGGCCCGGGTCACCCGGTCCAAGGGCCGCTTCCGGAGCTACCTCCTGGCCTGCCTCGACCATTACCTGTCCAACGAGTACGACCGCCGCAAGGCCCAGAAGCGCGGCGCGGGCCGGGTCTTCCCGATCGACTTCGAGACCGCCGAGAACATCTTCGCCCGGACGGACGTCGACTCCCCCGAAAAGGCCTTCCGCCGCCAGTGGGCGATCGACCACATCGAGCGGGCGATGAAGGCCCTCAAGGCGGAGATGGGGGAGCGGTTCGACGCCCTCCGCGAGTACATCACGGCGGGCCAGCCGGGGACCCTGAAGGAAGTCGCGGAGAAGCTGGGCTTGTCCGAATCGAACGTGAAGGTGATCATCCACCGGGCGCGGAAGCGCTACCGGGAGCTGCTCAAGGAGGAAGTCGCCCGGACGGTCGAGCGCCCCGGCGAAGTCGAGGAGGAGCTGCTGGAGCTCTTCTCCGCCCTGGCCTAGAGCCAAGTGCCAAGTGATCCCCCCATCCCCCCGGGGGGGTAGGGGGGATGCCTAGGCTCTTGGCACTTGGTTCTTGGCACTTTTCCCGTAACCCAGACGCGTGGATCCTTTTCCGGCAGGGGAGACGAAATGAACACGATGAAGAAATGCTCCACCTGCGGGAATCTCTACGAAGGCGACCTCTGCCCGCGCTGCGTCGCGGGCTTCGCCCAGTCGCCGACGAATCCCACGGC
>DASVNH010000210.1:0-32828 GCA_036383955.1 Planctomycetota bacterium
CAGGTGACTTTCGAACGCTCGTCAGGCGACGAAGAGGAAATCGCGGGCTTCGACGAGGCCGGCCTCGACCAGCCGGGCGCGGATCAGGTCGCGCGCGCCCCGCGAGCCCACCGCGCCGAGGATCACGCCCCGGGACAGCCCCGCCTCCGGCGCGACGACCCCCACGCCGCCCGCCACGACCCGCCCGATCTTCTTCGGATCGATGTCGATCGCCGCCGCCACCTCCCGGCCCGCCGCTTTCAGGTCCCGCATCCACGCCCGCCCGATCGGCCCCGCGCCCCAGACCACCAGCGGCCCGCGCGACAGCGGATGCCGGAGGAAGTAATGCAGCTTCGCCGCGTAGAACGCCTTCTCCGCGTACATCGGGTGGGTCCGCGTCAGCCGCCCCGGCGAGTCCCGCCACGCCAGCAGCGTCTCCGGCCGCTTGCCGAAGCGCGCCCCCGACTCCCGCAGCCGCTGCCAGAGGTCGTAGTCCTCCGCCCAGCCCGCGTCCCGGTAGCCGCCGGCGCGGTCGAACGACGTCCTCCGCATCAGCACCGAAGGATGCACGATCGGGCTCTCCACGAACATCGCGCCCGTGATCTGCTCGTGCGTCAGCAGCCCGTTCTGCCACGCGACATAGCGCCGCATCCCTTCCGCGGCGCGCGTCCGCACCCGCGTCGCGAGGACGTCGACGTCCTTCATCCCCTCCAGCTGCAACTCGAGCCGGCGGGGATGCATGAGGTCGTCGGCGTCCATCCGGGCGAGCAGCGGCGCGGACGCGACGGCCGCCGCGCGCCGCAGGGCCTCGACGAGGCCGACGCCGGACGTCGAGATCAGCGTCGTCCCCTCCAACAGCTCGGGCGTGCGGTCCGTAGATCCGTCGTCGACGGCGACCAGCTCCCAGTCCTTGAAGGTCTGCCGCCGGATGGAGCGCAGCGCGGCCGGCAGCGTGGCCGCGGCGTTCCGCGCGGGGAGAAGGATCGAAATCCGCGGCATCGTCCGGAGTATAATGCTGGGGAGGTCGGATGAAGCTTATCGCGGCGCTCCTGCTTCCGCTTCTCTGCGACGCCAACTGGAACGGCCGCGGCGTCGACTTCTCCCGCCTCGAGCTGCTCCGCTCGTTCGGCCCCTGGAAGATCAGCACGCTCAGCCCCGCCGGCCAGTCCCTGGGCGTGTACAGCGGCAATTCGATCGTGATGGTCGACGTCCGCGCGGGGCGCCGGGCGCTCTCGCTCGACGGCCATGAAGGCCATATCCACGACTCGGGCTGGAGCCGCGACGGCCGCACCTTCGCGAGCACCGGCTACGACGGCAGCGTGCGCTTCTGGGACGTCGGGTCCGGCCGCTCCCTCTCGGTCGTCACGCCGCACGCGGGCTACGCCTGCTCGGTGGCGGTGTCGAGCGACGGCCGGCTCGCGGCGACCGGCGGCAGCGCGGACGCGTTCGTGAAGATCTTCGAGTGCGCGAGCGGCCGCGAGGTCCGCTCGGTCTCCACGCGCGGCGGCGCGACCTACACGCTCGGCTTCACCGGCGACGCGCGCTTCCTGGTGGGCGTGCAGGCCGACGGCAACCTCCGCGCCTGGCGCGTGGCGGACGGCTCCGAGGTGGCCTGCGTCTCGCCGAAGGCGGGCTACGTCCACACGAGCGCGTTTTCGCGCGACGGCCGCCTGCTCGCGTACCCGGGCGCGAACGGCGCCGTGGTCGTCGCCGAGACGGCCGAGTGGTCCGAGCCCGGCGCCGACCCCGCGAACCCGCGCCGCGTCCGGACCTTCGAAGGCCACGCCGGCGGGACCGGCTTCCTCTCGTTCCACCCCGGCGGCCGCCACCTCGTCACCAGCGGCGCCGACGGCGGCGTGCGCGTCTGGGAGCTCGCGTCCGGGAAGCGCGTCCTCTCCCTCGCCCCGGGGGCGGGCGCCTCGCCGCGGGTCGCGTTCACCTCCGACGGCCAGTCGCTCGTGGTCGCCGGCGCCGACGAAGTCGTCCGCGTGTACGGGGCCAAATGATCCTCGCCCTTCTTCTCCTGCTCGACGCCTCCGCGCGGCGGGAGCCCCTCGACCTCGCGCGCTGCGCGCTCGCGCGCGAAGCTCCCGGCGCGCCCTCGGGCGTCTTCGCCGTCTCCGTCTCCCGGGGCCTCGGCCTCGCCGCCGCCGGACGTCGCGACGGCCGCGTGCGCGTGTGGGACGCGACCTCGTGGGCCGTCGTCGCCGACTTCGAGGCCCACCGGGGCTACTGCTACGCCGCCGTGTTTTCGCCCGACGGCCTCCGCCTCGCGACGGCGGGGCTCGACGGGGCGGTGATCCTCTGGACGCCGGGCGCCTGGGCGCGCGAGCGGACGCTGCGCGTGGGCGGCGAGCCGGTGACGTCGCTGGCGTTCGGGGCGGGCGGCCGCCTCGTGGGCGGCGGCCCGTCCGGGGCCTGGGTCTGGGACCGGGACGGCGCGGAGACGGCCCTGCCCGGCCATCCGCTGGGCGCGGCGGCCGTCGCCGCCCGCGGGGCGCGCGCGGCCACGGCGGGCTACGACGGCGCGGTGCGGCTCTGGGATCTCGAGACGGGGAGGGCGCTGAAGGAGTTCGAGGGGCACGCGGGCGGCGCGTTCGCCGTGGCGTTCCATCCGCGCGGCCGCTCGCTCGTCTCCGCGGGCGGCGACGGGAGGATCCGGGCGTGGCCGCTGGCGGACGGCGAGGCGACGCTCCGGATCGCGGCGCCGGAGCGCGTCGAGGTCCGGTCCCTGGCGTTCGCCGGCGGCGGGCTGGTCGCGGCCGGCCGTTCCGGCGTCCTCGCGTGGGACGCCGAGGGCCGCCCGTTCGCGCTCAGCCGGATCGGCGCGGCGGGCGTCGCCATCGGCATCGAAGGGCGCGAGATCGTCGTGACGGGCTCCGACAACCAGCTGCGCGTCTGGACGTCGGGCGCCGCGGGGCTGCCGTCGGTGGGCTCGGACCGGCCCGGCGGGTTCTTCGGCGTGAGCTACGGCGACGGCCAGGGCGCCCTCGTCGAGACCGTCCTGGACAATTCCGAGGCGGAGCGCGTCGGCATCCGGCCGGGCGACGTGATCACCGCCGTCGACGGGACGTCGATCACCCGCTCGGACGACTTCCTCCGCTTCATGCGCGGGACGCGCGAGGGGGACGAGGTCGACCTCCGGTTCCGGCGCGGGGAGGACGTCCGCTTCACGCGCGTGAAGCTGGGCCGCTGGGAGGAGCGCCGATGAAAACGGCGGCGCTGGCCCTCCTGCTTCTCCTCGACGCGGGCGAGGCCTCGCGCGGGCTGGATCCCGCGGGCTGCGGGCTGATCAAGACGGTGGCGCCGCTCGGCGGGGAGCTCTACGGCGCGTCCTTCAGCTTCGAAGGCGCGCGCCTCGCCGTCGGCTGCGGGCAGACCGTCCGGATCTACGACACGACGTCCTGGCAGGAGCTAGGCCGGCTCGAGGGGCATCCGCAGCAGGTCTACTCGACCGCGTTCTCGCGGGACGGGAAGACGCTCGCGGCGGGCGGCTTCGAGGGGACCGTGCAGCTGTGGGACGTGGAGACGCGACGTCCCCTGCGCGCGCTCACGGGCCACGGGACGTTCATCGCGGCGCTCGCGTTCTCGCCCGACGGCCGGAGCCTGCTGACGGGGGCGATGGACGGGACGCTGCGGGTCTGGGACCTGGCCGACGGGGGGCGCGTGAAGGAGCTGCCCGCGCGCCTGGGCGGGTTGACGGACGTGGTGTTCACGGGCGGCCGCGCCCTGACGGCGGGGCTGGACGGGCGCGTGCACGTGTGGCGGACCGACCCGTGGGAAGTCGAGCGGACGATGGAGCTCGGGACCGGCTCGGACTCCCGCTGGTTCGCGTTCGCGCCGGGGGGGCGCCGGGTGGCCGGCCTGACCACGGAGGGGCTCGTGAGCGCGGACGTCGACGGCCGCGTCGCGCCGAAGCGGATCGCGTCCGGCGTGGAAGGCGCCCTCTGCCGGCCGATGGCGGACGGGCGCTACGTGATCGTGGGCGCCGGGCCGCGGCGGGTGCGGATCCTGGACGTCGCGTCCGGCAAGGCGGCGGCGGAGCTGGTGCACCACGCCGGGGAGATCACGTCGATCGCGATCCATCCGTCCGGCCGGCTCTTCGTGACCGCCGGGCAGGAGCGGCACGTGAAGGTCTGGGGCCGGGTGCCGGGCGGGATGGCGTCGGTGCGTCCGCGCGGCTTCCTCGGGGTGCGGATCCAGCAGGACGCGGCGGGGGGGATCTTCCTGGCGGAGGTGATTCCCAACACGGCGGCCGAGGCGGCGGGGATGAAGCAGGGGGACCTGCTGCGGCGCGTCGGGGGTCGGGCGATGGCGAACCCGACCGAGGCGACGGACCAGATCGGGAGCTTCCTCGCGGGCGACGAAGTGGAGGTCGTCATCGAGCGCGCCGGCGTGGAGAGGACGATCAAGATCCGGCTGGGGCGGCGGCCGCCGGAGATGGAGCAGTAGCCCTGAAAAACCGAAGGCCCGGCCCCCGGGTGGGGGACGGGCCTTCCGACGGCAAAGGGGCAAAAGGTTTTCTACTTGTCGTCTCCGACGTGCGGGGCCTTGCCGGACTTCGCGCAGATCTTGGCCAGCGGGGCGCCGCCGAGCGTGGGCTTGCAGTTTTCCATGTGCTTGAGCTGGGACGCCACGCCGGCCTTCGCGTGGCAGGCCTCGCATTCGTAGGTGCAGCGGGCCCGGTCCTCGTCGAAGCCCGCGGGCACGCTCCAGGGCTTGTTGCAGCAGACGAACGGCTTGCTCTCGCGCTTCTTGTGCTGGCACTTCGAGATGAAGTACGGCACCTTCTTCACGCAGTAGTCGATCTCTTCGGGCTTGATCTCGCACTTCTTGCACTCGGTGCCGCGGACGTCGTCCATGGTCAGCTCGCGGTCGCACTTGAGGCAGTAGTAGCCCTTGGCGGTCTTCTTGACCTCGCAGGCGCTGGTGTTGGCCGGCTTGTCGTTCTTGGGCTCGGGCTTGGCGGGCGCCTTGAACTCCGGCAGCTTGGCGGCGATCGCCTCGGGATTGCCGCTGAACTGCCCCTTGCAGTTGTTGCAGCAGAACGCGATGGTCTTGCCCTTGTACTCCGCGGTGATCGCCGGATTGGCCGGCGTGCCCTTGATGGGACAGGTCGTGTTGATCGGCTTCCCCTGGAGGCCCAGGCAGAGGCCGGCGAGGCCCAGCAGTACGGCCGTTTTCATGCTCCCGCTCCTTTTGTAAGGCTCCCTGCATATCCAACGCCGGGAGCGGGAGAGAGGTTTCGCCCGGAACAGTCCTTGGTCCTTAGTTCCTGGTTTTGAGAGACGCCCTTCGGGGAGGCGGACGGAACTAACGACCCAGGACTTTCGTGGTGCGGCTCCAGTGATAGATCGCCTGCTGGGCGTAGCCCGCGTGGTCGCCCCAGCGCTCGGCCGCGAACGCCCGCAGCGCCCGGTCGGGGACGCGGCGGTTCCGGAAGTACAGGCGGAGCGTCGCCTTCCGGATCCAGGTGTCCACCGGAAACGCGTTCAACCGGCCGTAGGCGAAGAGCAGCACGCAGTCGGCCACCTTCTCGGCCACCCCGGGCAGGACCATGAGCGCCCGCTTGGCGTCCTCGTAGGGCAGGCGCGCCACGTCGTCCAGCAGGCCGGAGTGCGCCAGCCGCGCCGCCCGCGCGAGATACGTCGCCCGGAAGCCCAGCTTCATCTTCCGCAGCGCGCCCTCGTCCGGCATGTCGCCCGGCCGCGGGAAGGCGTAGGCCTTCGACGTCCCCAGCTCCAGCGGCTTGCCCGCCGCCGCGGCGATGTCGGCCACGTTCCGCGTGATCCGCGGGATGTTCGAGGCGATCGAGGTGATGAAGGCCGCCACGCATTCCCAGGGATCCTGCCGCAGGATCCGCATGCCCCTGCAGGCGGCGACGGCCGGCCGCAGCGCCGGGTCGCGCCGCAGCGCCCGCTCGACCGGGGCGACGTCGTGGTCCAGGGCGAAGAACTCGCGCAGGAGGTCCGCGTCCGCGCCCTCCGCGTGAAGGACGTCGCCCTCCTGCCGCACGCGGAAGAGCACGGGGCCGCGGACGACGGCGAAGGCGCCGTCGGCCTCGCGGGTCCAGCGGAAAAACTGCCCCGAGGCCAGGGTGAGGGCCAGGTCGAAGCGGGGGGCGGGGACCGTGACCGGCATGCGTGGAAGCGTAGCAAAGCTCCGGGTCGGCGCGGTGACAAAACGTTGGCCCGGGGAGCGGCGGCGGGGTAGGATTTCCGCCCGTGAAGAACCTCTTCATCTCCTCGACGACGCACGACGAAGGCAAGTCGATCGTCGCGATGGGCCTGCACCGGGGCCTGGCGAAGACGGTGAAAAGCCTCGGCTACATCAAGCCGATCGGGAAGGCGTCGGTCGAGTTCGCCGGCGAGCGGATCGACCACGACGTGGCGCTCCTCAAGGAAGGCTGCAAGATCTCCGCGTTCGTGAAGGACATGGGTCCCGTCGTGTACGACGGCTTCCCGGCGGCGTGGTCGACGCCCAAGGGCCGCGAGGGCGTGGTCGAGAAGATCAGGGCGGGCTTCGCCAAGATCTCCGCCGGCAAGGCCTGCACCCTCATCGAAGGCGCGGGCGACGCGGCGGCGGGCGCGGCGTTCGGGCTGTCGAGCGCCTGGCTCGCCAAGGAGCTCGACGCCAAGGTCCTCCTCGTGGTGGCGGGCGGCGTGGGACGTCCGACCGACGAAGTGATCCTGAACAAGGCCTATTACGAGCAGTCGGGCGTCGAGGTCTGCGGCGTCGTGGTGAACAAGGCGCTGGCCGAGGAGCGCGACCGGATCGACAAGTGGATGCGGCGCGTGCTCGACATGATGAAGGTGCCGCTGCTCGGCGTGATCCCCTTCGACGTCGAGCTGGCCAAGGGCACGCCGCTGCACCTGCTGGAGCGCTTCAAGGGCCGCGTGCTGCACCAGGAGGCGGGCCTGGGAAAGCCGCTCGGCCGGGTGGTGATCGGCGCGGAGCACGCGGGGCGGGTGCTCGACAGCCTGCAGGGCCAGGTGACGCTGCTGTGCCCGCCGGACCGCGACGACGTGCTGACGGCGGCGCTGGCGGGGATGTTCCTGAGCGGGCGGAAGGATCTCTCGATCGTGTCGATCATCCTGGCGGGCACGGCCAAGCCGTCGGACACGGTCCTGCGGATGATCAAGCGCACGACGATCCCGACGATGCAGGTGGACCAGGACGTGTTCACGGCGGCGTCGGAAATCCACGCGGAGAATTTCAAGATCCAGCCCGGCGACACCGAGCGGATCGCGCGGGCGACGGAACTCGTCGAGAAGAACGTCAACTTGAACGAGCTGCTGGCGCAGCTGGCGACCTGAACGCGGAACCGGACACGGACCCGGAACGGTCCGCGGTCTACAGTCTACGGTCTACTGTCTACGGTCTACTGGCTACGGGGTTCACATGAACATCGCGATCAACGGCGCCTGCGGGCGCATGGGGCGCACGGTGGCGCGCCTGGCGAAGGAAGCGGGGATCGAGGTGGCGGCGTCCATCGACGTCCTCGAGGAGCCGGGGATCACGCGGACGCTCGAGTCCCGCGCGGACGCGCTGGTCGACTTCTCGATGCCCGAGGCGTCGCTGGCGCGCCTGAAGGAGTGCGTGGCGACGAAGACGCCGGCGGTGATCTGCACGACGGGCTTCAGCGAGGCGCAGAAGGCGGAGATCGCGAAGGCGGCGAAGAAGATCGCCGTGGTCTTCTCGTCGAACACGAGCCTGGGCGTGAACCTGCTCTTCAAGTTCGTGCCCGAGGTCGCGCGGATGCTCGGGAAGGACTACGACATGGACATCGTGGAGACGCACCACCGCTTCAAGAAGGACGCGCCGAGCGGCACGGCCAAGACGCTGGCCGAGCGGATCGAGGCGGCGACCGGGCGGAAGGTGAGCGTCCACGCGGTGCGGTCGGGGGACGTCGTGGGCGACCACCGGGTGGTCTTCGGGGCGCTGGGCGACTCGATCGAGATCATCCACCGGGCGAGCTCGCGCGACATCTTCGCCAAGGGCGCGCTGGAGGCGGCCGCCTGGGTCGCGAAGGCGAAGCCGGGGCTCTACACGATGCTGGACGTCCTGGGCTAAACCGCGCGTAATCCCTTGACCCTCAATGGGCTGTAGTGTTTTAATACCCCGCGATCCAAGACCGGGAGGGCTCGTGGCCACGACGCTCACCAAGAACGACATCGTCAGGACGCTTGCCGAGAAGTACGAACTGGAGATCGCCTCCACCCGGAGGGTCGTCCAGGGCACGCTCGACATGATCCTGGACGCGCTCCTCAACGGCAACAAGGTGGAGCTGCGCAACTTCGGCGTGTTCGAAGTCATCGACCGCAAGGGCCGCATCGCCCGCAATCCGAAATCCCGGCAGGAAGTCTTTATTCCGGAACGGAAGGTCGTTAAATTCAAGCCCGGCAAGGTGATGGAGGAACGGATCACCACCCCCAGCATGAAGGGGGGCATCCAGCCCGCGCCGGCCAGAAAGAAAGAGGCCTCTCTTGAACCTCCACGAATTTCAGGCGAAGGAAGTCTTCCGTAAGTACGGCATTCCCGTTTCCGCGGGATTCGTCGCCAAGACCCCCGAGCAGGCCGAGGAGGCCTACACGAAGCTCGGCGGGGCCGTCGCCGTCGTGAAATCGCAGATCCACGCCGGCGGCCGCGGCAAGGGCACCGTCTACGAAAAAGACCTGGAGACCGTCCGCCTCCAGGGCGGCGTCAAGCTCGTCAAGAGCGCCGCGGAAGCGAAGGACGTCGCCGGCAAGATCCTCGGCTACCCGCTCGTCACCAAGCAGTCCGGGCCCGAGGGCCGCGTCGTGCGCCGCGTCTACGTCGAGGCCGGCTGCGACATCGCCCGCGAGCTCTACTTCGGCGCCGTCCTCGACCGCAAAGCCGGCAAGCCCGTCCTCATGGCCTCCACCCAGGGCGGCATGGAGATCGAGGAAGTCGCCGCCAAGGATCCCAAGGCCCTCCTCAAGGAGCACTGGGACATCGGCTACGGCCTCCAGATGTTCCAGGCCCGCCGCCTCGCCTTCGGCCTCGGCCTCAGCGGCGAGGCGAACAAGCAGTTCATCAAGCTCGCCTTCGCCGTCACGAAGATGTTCGTCGCCACCGACGCCACCCTCCTCGAGATCAACCCGCTCGTCGTCACCAAGAACGGCGACGTCCTCGCCCTCGACGGCAAGATGGGCATCGACGATCGCGCCCTCGAGATGAAGAAGCAGCCCGACCTCGAGGACATGCGGGACGTCGAGGAAGAGGATCCCGTCGAGCACGAGGCGACGTCCTACGGCCTCAACTACGTCTCCATGGACGGCAACATCGGCTGCATGGTCAACGGCGCCGGCCTCGCCATGGCGACGATGGACATCATCAAGCAGGCCGGCGGCGCCCCCGCGAACTTCCTGGACGTCGGCGGCGGCGCCAACAAGGACCAGGTCAAGAAGGCCTTCAAGCTGCTGCTCTCCAATCCCGACGTGAAGGCGCTCTTCATCAACATCTTCGGCGGCATCCTGCGCTGCGACGTCCTGGCGCAGGGCATCGTCGACGCCGTGAAGGAAGTCGACGTCAAGATCCCGATCGTCGTCCGCCTCGAGGGCACGAACGTCGAGGTGGGCCGCGACATCCTGGCGAAGAGCGGCCTGAAGATCACGCCCGCCGCCGACATGGCCGACGGGGCGAGGAAGGTCATCGACGCCGCGGGGCTGCGAAAGTAAGAACCTAGAGCCTAGAGCCGAGTGCCTAGGCGTGGAACGAACGTGAATAACGACCAGGTCCCGAGCGCGAGTCCTGTCCTTGGCGCTTGGCTCTTGGCTCTTGGAGCTTCGCAATGAGCATCATGGTCGATAAGAACACGAAGGTCCTCGTCCAGGGCCTCACCGGCGACGCGGGCACCGTGCACGGCAACGGGATGCTGGAGTACGGCACGCAGGTCGTCGCCGGCGTCACGCCCGGCAAGGGCGGGACGTTCTGGGAGTCGAAGAAGGGCGTCAAGGTGCCCATCTTCAACACCTGCGAGGACGCCGTGGCGAAGACGGGCGCGAACGCGAGCTGCGTCTTCGTGCCGGGCGCCTTCGCGGCGGACGGCGTCATGGAAGCGGCGGCGGCGGGCATCCCGCTCGTCGTCTGCATCACGGAAGGCATCTCGATCATGGACGAGGTGCGGCTCCGCGCCTTCCTCAAGGAGCGCAAGACGCGCATGATCGGGCCGAACTGCCCCGGCGTCATCACGCCCGGCCAGACGAAGCTCGGCATCATGCCCGGCTACATCCACAAGCCCGGCGACATCGGCGTCGTCAGCCGCTCGGGCACGCTCACGTACGAAGCCGTCTGGCAGCTCAGCGCGCTGGGCTACGGGCAGTCGAGCGCCGTCGGCATCGGCGGCGATCCGGTGCAGGGGACGGACTTCATCGACTGCCTGGAGCTCTTCGAGAAGGACCCCGGCACGCGCGCGGTGGTCATGATCGGCGAGATCGGCGGCACCATGGAAGAAGAGGCCGCCGAGTACATCAAGAAGAACATGAAGAAGAAGGTCGTCGCCTTCATCGGCGGCCAGACCGCCCCGCCCGGCAAGCGCATGGGCCACGCCGGCGCGATCATCCAGGGCGGGAAGGGCACCGCCGAGGCGAAGTACGAGGCCCTCCGCTCCGCGGGCGTCGCCACCGTCACCAGCCCGGCCGACATGGGCGTGACGATGAAGAAACTGCTCAACGGTTAGGCTCTGTCTGAAAACCCCCGTGGCCGCGGTGGCGGCGGCGCGGGCCCGGATCCAAGGCGCGACGACGAAGACGGGGCTTCAGCCCCCGTCGAGAAGGAGCAACGCCGGAGACGGGCCCGCGCCGCCGCCACCCCTCGGGGCGGGCCGATAGGCATCGCATCCCGGCGTCGCTCGTCGTCGACAGCCCTCTTCGAGGCTCGTCTCCTCCTCGCTCCCCGCCTTCGCTAAAGCTTCGGCGGGCCTCTCGTAGCTCCGCGCCACTGGCGCGGAGCGGAGGAGGCTT
This sequence comes from Planctomycetota bacterium, assembly GCA_036383955.1. Lineage (GTDB taxonomy): Bacteria > Planctomycetota > MHYJ01 > MHYJ01 > JACPRB01 > JACQFK01. Next base: position 10,965 of record DASVNH010000210.1, read on the forward strand.
GGGCTGCTCGCCTCTCGGCCCGCCGCGGCTCACGCGGGTTTTCAGACAGAGCCTAGCGGCCCGCCCCCGCGGGGCCGCGTGAAAACGTGATGCCAGAGGGGGGAAACGTCGTACATCGGACCAGATGTGGTGGCACTACCTTCTGGTCTTCGCCGGGACGTTCCTGGTGGACGTCGTCCCCGTCCCTCTTCCGCCGGCGTTCACCGTGATGGTCCTCCTTCAGCTCACGTTCGATCTCAACCTCTGGATCGTCATCGCCGTCGGCGTCGTCGGCTCGGTCGCGGGACGCTACCTCCTGTCGGCGTACATCCCCAGTGTCTCCGGGAAATTGTTCAAGCCGGCCAAGAACGAGGACGTGCGATATCTGGGCCGGAGGATGGACGCGAAGGGGTGGCGAGGCCAGTTGTTCATCCTGGTCTACTCGCTGATGCCGCTTCCGACGACGCCGCTCTTCATCGCCGGCGGAATGGCTCGGCTGAAGCCGCGCCACATCATTCCTCCCTTTGCCGTCGGAAAGCTGATCAGCGACACGGCCGCCGTCCTCCTGGGCAAGGTCGCCGTGGGAAACATCCAGGAGCTGGTGGAGGGCATGTTGTCCTGGCGCTCCCTCGTGGGGCTGGCCGCGGGACTGTTCCTGCTCTTCGCGCTGCTCTTCGTGGACTGGCGCGCGCTCCTGCAGCGCGGGCGCTTCCAGCTGAAGTTCGCGATCTGGAAATGACCCCGCGCCTAGCGGCCGACGGCGTAGAGCGCCTTGTCCGAGCGGAAGTAGAGCGTGCCCGCGGCGGCGGCCGGCGAAGCGAGAATCACGTCCTCGAGCGCGTTCTCCGCCAGCACGGAAGGCTCCGCGCCGAGCTTCAGCACCGTCGTCAGGCCCGCCTCGTTGACCGCGTAGAGGCGGTCGCCCGCGATCACCGGAGAGGCCGAGTACGCCCCCGGGATCCGCTGCTTCCAGAGCGCCTCGCCCGTCGCGACGTCCCCGCAGACCACGATTCCGCCCGAGTTGATCGTGTAGATCCGGCCCTGGCGGATCGTCGGCGTCGCCGTGGCGCTCGACAGGACCTTCGACTCCCAGAGCGGCGAGGGGCTCTTGCCCTCGGGCCGGAGGGCCACCGACGTCCCGCCCGGCGCGAAGACCAGGCCGTCGGCCGCCGTCGGCGACGGGATCGTCGAGAACTTGCCGGCCAGCGACCAGCGGAGCGCGCCGGTGGCCGCGTCGTAGGCGGTCAGCTCTTCTCCGGACTGGAACAGGACGTCGGTTCCCATGACGAAGGGCGTGGTCCAGTTGATCTTCGCGGCCCGCGCGTGCTTCCAGAGGTTGGCGCCGCCGCGGACGTCGAGCGCCAGCGCGAACGACTCGCCGACGTTCTCCATCGCGACGAAGAGGCGATCGCCGCTCAGGACGGGCGAGGCCGCCATGCCGACGTTGTTGCCGATGGTCGGGTAGTCGCCGACGAGCGAGCGGTACCAGAGGAGGCGGCCCTCGGGATCGAAGGCGGCGAGATCGCCGGTGGCGAAGAGGACGGCCACGCGGCGCCCGTCCGCGGCCGGCGTGGCGGCGGCCATGCAGGTCTTCCGGTTGCACTGCGTGCTGCCGGTCGCGCGGAGCTCGCGGCGCCAGAGCTCGCGTCCGCTCGCGGCGTCGAAGCAGAGCGTCAGCAGCCGCTCCTGGTCGGGGCCGTCGCAGGCGCTGACGTAGACGCGGCCGCCGGCCACCACCGGGCACGACAGGCCGCGGCCGGGCAGGTCCGCCTTCCAGCGGACGCCGTCGGCCTTGCTCCACTTCAGCGGCAGCTCGCCTTCCGCGATCCCGCGCCCGCCGGGCCCGCGGAAGCCGCCCCAGTCTTGAAGCGCGAGGATCCCTTCGACTCCGCTCAGGGCAAGCAGGAGGGCGATCACTTGAGCGCCTCGAAGGGGACGCCGCCGCCCAGGGCGTCGCAGAGCCGCGCCTGGAACGACCAGCTCTGGGCCCAGTCCTCCTTCTGATCGTTCTGGCAGATCTTGAGGAGGACCTCGTTGCGGCCTTTCTTCAGGCGCGCGCGGCCGACGTACTGGTCGATCTTCATGCCGTGGTGGTACTCGTCGCGGAAGGCCAGCAGCTCGCCGTTGAGGAAGAGCTTCACGGCGTTGTTGGTGGCGACGCGGAGCTCGACGTCCCGCTCCGTCGGGGAGTCGACGGCCGCGAAGGCGTAGGCGACGACCCCCTTCTGCTTGCCGAGCGCGGCGTTGAGGTCGACCTTGCCGGCGGGATCGGAGGTCTCGACGTCCTTCGGCTCCTTCCGCTCGCCGCGCTCGGGCGGGTAGGCGACGCCGAAGCCCTTCGTGTCCTTGTTGTCGAAGGGACAGAAGAGCTGCCAGCGCGTGAGGAAGCCGCCGTGCGCCAGGAGGTCGGCCTTGCCGCCGAGCTCCTTCATTTTCTTCGCGATCGCGTCGACCTGGTCGCGCTCGCGCGCGTGGCCGAGCAGCTTCGTGAAGTCCTCGAGCGTCTTCGCGCCGGCCAGCGCCCGGGCGACGGCCGCGCGCCGCAGCTCGCGGCCGGGGTCGTCGAGAGAGAGCAGCCGGTCGCGGCCGTCGATCCGGAGGAAGGCGAGATAGCGGGCCTCGGGGTGGCGGCGGACGTCGAGCACGAACGCCTCGAGCGCCTTCGGGTCGGGGGAGGGGAGGGCGTCGGCCGCCGCGCGGAGCCAGTTGGCCGCGCGGGGGCTCGCGCCGTCGAAGGCGGCGAGCACGGGCAGGAGCGCGCCGCGCTCGACGACCTTTTTCCAGGCGGCGGCGGCCGCTTCGTGGCCGGCGCCTTCGGGGCCGACGGCCCGCAGCGCCTCGAGGTCGGGGTCCAGCTGGAGCGCCAGGAGGAGCAGCATGGTCCTTATGAAACGCGCCCGCCCTACGGGAGGAGGCGCCAATCGTCGAGGATCTCGCGGAGGGTGTCCAGCAGGCTGGAGAACGTGGCGGGCTTCACGGAGTAGCGGTCCACGCCCGCGCGGTGCACCCGTTCGAGGTCGATCGGGTCCTTGGACGAGGTCAGCACCGACACGCGGAGGTCGCGGAAGTCCGCGCAGGCCCGGATGCATTCGAGGACTTCGAGCCCCGACTTCCGCGGCAGCTTGAGGTCCAGGACGACGTGGGTGGCGTCCTTCAGGTAGGACATCGCCTCCTCTCCGTCCCGGGCGACGACGACGACCGTGCCCGGCTTGAGCTTCCCGAGGGCGCGCTGAAAGAACAGCACGTCGTTGGGGTCGTCCTCGACGAGCAGGAGCCTCGGCGCGGTCATGCGGACGCCGGCAAGTCGATCCAGAATCGACTTCCTTCCCCGACCTTCGACTCGAGGCCGATCCGGCCTCCCATGCGCTCGATGGCCTTCCGGGCGAGGGCGAGGCCGATGCCCGCGCCCGGATAATCCTCCATGCGATGGAGCCGCTCGAACACGCGGAAGATCCGCTCGTGGTATTCCTGCGCGATGCCCAGGCCGTTGTCCTGGACGCAGAGACGGACGAAGAGGCCGCGGCGCTCCGCCCAGATCCGGACGTGGGGCTCGACGCCCGGGGCCACGAAGATGATCGCGTTGGAGACGAGCTTGCAGAGGACGTCCGCCAGCGTCCGCTCGCAGGCCGTGACGGGGGGAAGGGGGTGGATGACGTCCACCCGGGCCCGGCGCTCCTTCAGCTCGCGCCCCATGGCCGCCAGGCAGCGATCGAGGGCGGCCTGGGGCTCGACGGGGCCCCTCGAGACCTCGGCGGAGGCGAGCTCGTAGTAGGCGAGGAGGCCGTGGATCAGGTAGTCCATGCGCAGGGACGCGTCCCCGATGCCGTTGAGGTAGCCCTGGGCCGTCGCGTCGAACGTCTTGCCGGCGTAGTCGTCGCGGAGGATGTCGCTCAGCGTCGTGATCGCGCGCAGGGGGGCGCGGAGGTCGTGGGCCACCGTGTAGGAGAACGACCTCAGCTCCTGGAGGGCGTTGTCCAGGTCGTCCGCCCGCTCCTTCACGCGCCGCTCGAGGCTGGCGTTCAGGAGCTTGAGCTCCGCCTCCACTTTCGAGCGCTCCGCCACCTCGCGGCGGGAGTCGCGGTAGAGGCGGGCGTTGTCGACGGCGAGGGCCGCGCGGACCGCGAGCTCGCGGGCCAGGTCCAGGTCGAACGTGTCGAAGGCGCGGCGGGGATCGGCGGCCGCGAGCGTCAGGGCGCCGAAGATCCGGCCTCGCGCCTCGAGCGGGACGCAGATGAGGGCGCGCAGGCCCAGGGCGTGAAGCATGGCCGCGTGCTCCTCGCTGCGCGCGGTGTCGCGCAGCTGGCCGGCGGGGATTTCGGGCATGAACTCGGTCTTCCCGGTCTCGATCACCTGGGGGAATTTCAGGAGGGAGCCCGGGGCCGGCGGATAGCGGTCCAGCAGCTCCTCCAGGAGCCCGATCTTGCGGGGGTCGGCGTGGGAGACCGCGAGCCGCTGCACCGCCCCGCCGTTCTCGCGGGCATGGACGGCGCTCCAGTCGGCCAGGCGGGGGACGGCGAGCCGGACCAGGTTGGCGAGCGTCGCCTCGACTTCGAGGGAGGAGGCCAGCAGCGTGTCGGCGTCCGCCAGGAAGCGCATCGCCTGCTCGGAGCGTACGCGCGCCGTGACGTCCCGGTTCAGGAAGCGGACGCGGCCGTCCTCCCCGAGGACGTCGGCGTTCAGGAGGACGTCCTTGATCGAGCCGTCCCGGGCGCGCAGCCGGACGGCGTAGTCGCGCAGGGAGCCCTCGCGCCGGAGGCGGTCCAGGATGTCGCGCGCCTCCGCCGGGTCGGCGTGGAAGGCCTCCATCGGACGTCCCACGTAGGCCTCGGCGGGGTAGCCCAGGAGGTCGAGCTCCGCCCGGTTGGCCCGCAGGATGGTCCCGTCCAGGTCGACCCAGCGGATGCCGACCGGGGCGTTGTCGAAGAGGTCGGCCAGCTCGCCCTGGAGGCGGTCGACGTCGTAGAAGGTCAGGATCCGGTACGGCCGCTCCGGGTCGAGGCCGGGGGCGCGCGTGACGGAGACCAGGCTCCGCGCGGGCGGCCGGTCCTTGCGCCGGATTTCCGCCTCGAAGATGCGGCGATCCTGCGCGTGGGCGAGCCGGAGCTCCTCTCCGGGGTCGCCCGCGAAGAGGTCGAGCGCCGGCCGTCCCTTCAGCTCGCCGGCCGCGCGTCCCGACCACGCCTCGAAGGCGGGGCTGACCGAGGCGACGACGTCCGCGTCGCCGCCGCAAATGAGAGTCCCATGATCGGCGTCGGCGAAAAACTGATACGACGGACGCGATGGCTGAACCACGGTCTACTCCTCTGATCCCGGGGTTCCCCTGATGTGGGCCGAAAAGTGTGGCGTTCAATTTTCTTAGAGCCAGAGAGACGGGACGGGTTACGGCCCTTCGCCCGGATTGCGGGAGTTCCGTAATAATCCGGGCCCTGTCCGCACTAACACCGGGGAGACCTAGGGATGATGAGAATCGCGATCGCCGGCCTGCTCGCGCTGACGGGCCCGCCCGCCGGAGCCTTGGCGAAGGCGGGGGACGTCAAGATGGACGAGATCTCCCGGAAGGCGACCGCGAGGGCGCTGGAGTGGCTGGCCGCGCAGCAGAACGGGGACGGCTCCTGGGGCAAGCTGGGGCTCTACCCGCACAGCACGTCCGTCACGTCGTTCGCGCTGTTCGCCTTCCTGTCGCAGGGCCACCTCCCGGGCCAGGGCCTGTACGGCCCCGAGGTCGCCCGCGGCGCGCGATTCCTGGTCGCGTCGGCGCGGGAGGACGGCTACCTCGTCGGCTCCCGCGGCGGCAACATGTACGCCCACGCGATGGCGACCCTGGCGCTGGCGGAGCTCTGGGGCATGGCGGGGGGCGAGGAGATCCGTTCGGTCCTGGAGCGCGCGACGTCGCTGATCGTGAGGACGCAGAGCCCCGAAGGGGGCTGGCGCTACGATCCGGAGCCGAACGGGCACGACATCTCGTCGACCATCCTGCAGGTCATGGCGCTGCGGGCGGCGAAGAACAGCGGCCTGCACGTCCCGGATCAGACGATCAAGCACGCGATCGACTACGTCAACCAATGCTACGACCAGCCCAGCGGCGGCTATCGCTACATGCCCGGCCAGCGGGAGCCCGCCTACGCCCGCACGGCCGCGGGGGTCTGCATCCTGTATTTGACGGGCAAGTACGACGCGCGGGAGATCGCGCGGGCGGTCGAGTTCATGGACGGCCTGGGCGAGGAGACGGCGCGCTTCTGGTACGGCCAGTACTACGCGGCCCACGCGATGCACCAGGTGGGCGGCAAGAAGTGGGAGACCTGGTACGCCAAGACCCGCGCGAAGCTGCTCGCCCGCCAGTCCCCGGACGGCCACTGGGATACGTGGAAGGGCACCGACGACGCCGTGGGCCCGGAATACCGGACGGCGATCGCCGTCACCGTCCTGTCCGTCCCGCTGAACTACCTCCCCATCTTCCAGCGCTGAGGACCTACTCGCGCACGAAGGCGTACGACTTGATGAGCAGGGTGTCGACGTCCTTCACGTCGTCCTTGAGGGGCATGACGTCGGTCGACCAGATCGGCCGGCCGCCCACCTTGAGCCAGAGCGTCCAGTTGCTGAACTCGTAGGTTCCGGCCGCCGGGTCGGGCGGCTTCGGGCGCTTCGTGAAGTCGTCGATGGCGAGGAAGTTGAGGAGGCCCGCCGCCCGGAACGTCCCGTCCTCCGCGAATTCGATCCAGTCGTTGTACTGGAGCCCGGTCCCCGGCGCCGACTTCCGGGCATAGCGCCCCTTCAACCTCAAGCCGTCCACCCGCGGGATCGGCGTCCAGGTCTGGTCGCCGAACTTGAGGTTCGCGCCGTCCCGCTGATAAACGCCCTCCGCCTGGTTCGCCGCGCGCTGGATCCGGACCGACGTCCCGTCCGCCGTCCATTTCCCGAAGTAGCCCGTCAGCGCCCCGTAGTCCATCTTGATCGCGTCCGAATTGCCGTCGTACCCCTCCGGCGTCGTCGCCCGGAAGTCGACGGTGCCGTTCGCGAGGAGGAGCATCCGGTCGTACGAGACCTTCCCGACGAAGCCCGTCCCGTCGTTGTTCAGGAACCGCTTCTGCGCGGGGACCCGGAACGCCTCCTTGACCTCGGGCCGCGGCAACCCTTCGGGGAAGGCTTTCAACCGGGTCTGCTCGAAGAGCGGGAAGAGCGCGCGGATGATGTCGTCGCCGCCGATCTCGAGCGCCGGCGTGAGCGCGATCGCCGACATCGACCCGTTCGCCGCCGCCGTGAACAGCCGGATCCCGCGGCTTCCGTCGGTCAGGCAGTGGGCCCACGATTGGATGAAGGGGCCGGGGGCGACGTCCTGCGTGTCGACGCGCGAGCCGCCGGGCATCTTGGCGCCGTCGACGAGCTGCTGGAGGAGCGCCTTGTGCGCCAGCCAGTGCGAGCCCTCGATCTTCGTTACGGGCGAGACCCACAGGCGCGGGTCGTTGTTGTAGACGCCGTTCGGAGGGATGAGGATCGTCCAGCCGGACGGGTCGTTCTGGCGCGTCCAGCCCGCGGGGAGGGGGAAGAGGAGGCCGCCGACCTCGATCGTTCCCGCCATCGCGGGCGCCGGCCGCCCGACGGCCGGGGCGGGCGCCGCGGCCTTCGGCACGACCGCTTTGTTCAGCATCGCGAGCACGTCGGGCGTTTTCGCCTTGAAGAGCTCGAGGTCGCTCGCGAAGAAGAGCACCGCCTGGCCTCGCGCCCCCCACTTGGCGGCGTGGACGCCGACGAACTGGAATTGCCTCTGCGCGTTCCTGAGGGTGAAGACCCCGACCCGGAACGCGGCGATGTCGACCTTCTGGACCTTGTCCATGATCTGGCCGCCTTGGGACGCGTTCTGGATGAGCCAGTCGAGGTACTCGTCGATCGTGCCGAACTGGACCTCCTGGGCGGGGAAGACCATGAGGGCGCAGCCCTGTCCGGCCGGGACGTCGGGCGGGAGGTAGGCGACGTAGCGTTTCTGCGGCTCCTCCTGCGCCGTCCAGCCCCTGGGCGGCTCGAGGCCGAGCTGGTCGGTCTGCTGGGCGAGGAGGGCGAGGGCCAGGGCGACGTTCATCATGCTTCGGCCCTTATTTCTCCGGCAAGCCCCGCGGCCGGAGCGGCAGTTCCGCGGGTTGGCTCAGGTTGACGGTGTACTGGGTCGTTCCGTCCTTCGCCTGCTCGAGATTCAGCTGGGCGGTGCGGGAGGCCTTCTTGAGCGAGAGCGAAATGACATGGGTGTTCTTTCCCGGGTCTCCCGATTCGTTGCGGCCGCTGGTCTCCCAGCCGCCTTGCTTCAGCATCCCTTCGAACGTCGCCTCGAGCTTGGAGGGGGGAAGCTTCGCGGCGTAGGCCGCGATTTCCGTCGACAGGATCTTGTTGCGGCTCGACGTGTAGGACTTGCGCACCGTCCCTTCCGGGCGGGGGAAGTCGACGGGATCGCGCGCCCCCTGGTCGTTCTTGTCCGTGTAGGGGGCGGGGGCGGCGGTCGCCGTAGCGGGGGGCAGGGGAGCCGGAGCCGGCGCCGGAGCGGGCGCGGGGGCAGGGGCAGCGCCTGTCGCGGGCCCCGGTCCGGCGCCTCCCGCTGTCGCCGGAGCCGGTTCGGACGGCGGGGGCGGGACCGAAACTTCCATCCCCTCCGCGTAGAGCTCGGCTTTGAGCCGCCGGAGGGTGCTCGTGCCGGCCGGGACCACCTCGCTCGTCAGGGCGGCGACTCCCACGTTCTTGAGCTTGACGTTGAAGAGCGTCCGCGAGAAGTCGCTCGACAGATACGCGAGGTTGCCGGTCTTCTCAAACCTGTCGTCGTTGTTTCCCTCGACGACGAAGTTCCGGTACCAATCCCCCCAGGTGGAGCCGGTGGACTCGGGGAGGGTCACCATGAAGTTCGAAATCTCGAGGCCGGTGGCGCTGACCGGACAGATTCTGTCCTCGCCGACCGGCTCCGCCAGCGCCGTCTTGAGGGTTACCGTCAACCCCTCCACCTTGAGGACACCCTGGGTCTCCGTGTTGTCCTCGAACGCGAACCGGAAGCTCCGCTGTGAAGCCAAAAGGGTGGCGAGGCCGGAGACACGGGTCGACTTGACCGCCTCCCCGGACACGTTCTGGCTGGACTCCGGCAGAAAGCTCAGGGAGAGGCGCGCGGGCGTCGTGGACGCCCCGTCGGAGGTCGGGAAGGAGATCCGGGTCAGGTAACACTGGTTGGCTTTGAACCCTCGGACGGGCCGATAGTCGATGTCGAACATGTTCATGACGACCGTTTTCCGGGCGAAGGTACCCGAGAGCGTCTGGTTGATCCAGTCACGGACCGGCTGGGCCGGGGGGAAGTCGATCTCGACCGTCAGCGGCGCGCAGCGCAGAGATCCCAGTCGTTTCTTGGATCCGGGGGCCTCCGGCAGCACCGGAGCCCGGAGCTCGCCACCCTCCCACTTCCGCACGAACCCGCCGCCGACGCCGTCGATCAGGATTTCCGAGGACAGGGGCGTTTCCGTTCGGTCCTGGGCACCCGCGGTTCCCGACAGCAGGACGAACAGAGAGACGGCGGAAAGGATGGATTTCATGCGCGCTCCCTCACTCTTTAATTGAACCCAGATTACAGTAGGGATACGACGAGGAATCAAACAGTATCCGCTCCTTCTCGGAGCGACGGTCAGTAGGGGAGGATCTTGCTGGGGTCGGCCCGCGGGGTGAGCTTGTGGCCCAGGCCGTGGCAGCTCCGGCAGGGGATCGCGACGTTGCGGAAGGGCGTGCCGCGGCCGGCGCAGGCGCCGCAGGGGATGGCCAGGAACATGTCGTCGAGCTCGGGCGGCACGCGCGGCTTCTTGTCGCAGGAAGGGCATTCGGGGAAGCCGTCCTTGCACTTCGAGCAGCGGGCGAGCTTGAGGAAGCCGCGGCCGCGACATCCGGCGCAGGGCGTCAGCCCGACGGCCCCCGTCCCGCGGCACTTGGGGCAGTCGTCGCGGACTTCCTTCTTTCCGTGACATCCGGTGCAGCGGAACTTGCCCTCGCCGGAGCAGGCGGAGCAGACGGCGACGTTGCGGACCGACTTCCCCAGCGCCAGCGTGTGGTCGCGGAAGGGGGCGTCGAGAGGCTTCACGGCCTCCATCGCGGACGCGGCGACCGTGTAGCCGCGCTTCTTCGCCTGGGCGAGGCGGACGGTCGCGTAGGCGGCCAGGAAGCGCACGGCGGGGGTGTCGGACGTCGCCTTGTACTCGCGGGCGTAGGCCAGCGCGGCGAGGTCGAAGTCGCCCGTCGCGAGCCAGCCCGCGATGTCGCGGAGCGCGAGGCCTTCGGCGGTGCCCGCGCGGCCGTCCTTGAGGAGGATGCCGGCGTCGCGGGCGGCCTTTTCGGCCTCGGGGCCGGCGGGGCTCTGGGACAGGTGCGCGGCCGCGAAGAGCAGAAGGACGTCGGCCGCCCCCGGGTTGGCCTTGATCTGGCCGGCCAGGAAGGCGGCGGCCTGGATCTGGTCGGGCGAGCCGGGCTTGGACTTGATCCAAGGCTTGCCGAAGTAGTCCTGCAGGCCGGGCGTTTCGGGCCGGCTCAGGAAGACCGCGGCGGCGGTGGCGACCTCCGACCCTCCCACGAAGGCGTGGCCGCCGGCGCGGAAGGCGTCGCGGGCGGCCGCCCGGCGGACGGCGTCGGCGCGCCTGGCGGGGTCGATCAGCGTCGCCAGGGCCTCATCGAGGGCGTTGACGGCGGCGGGAGTCGGGGGAGGCGGCGGGGCGACCGCGACGGGCGCGGGGACGGCGGCCGTCGGGGGCCCTTTGGCGATCTCGGAGCCGACGCGTTCGCGCAGGAGTCGCATGAGCTGCATGATCTGGACGAGCTTGAGGTCGAGCTCCGCGTACTTGTCCTCCCAGAAGAGCTCGCGGGCGGCGGCGTAGGCCTCGCGGGCCTGGGTCAGCTTGGGGATGGCCGCCTTGAGGAGCGCGCTCTGCTCGTTGAGGTCCTTGAGCTCGACGGCCTTCGTGAACTCCGCCTTGGCCTCTTCGAAGCGCTTGTCGGCGTCGCCGAGGTATTCCTTGGGGGAGGTGACGACCTTCTCGACTTCCTCCTTGAGGAAGGTCTTGAGTCCGCCTTCGGTGGTGACTTCCCAGTGGGAGGGCTTCTCGACCAGCTTGCCCGTGAAGACGCGCTTGTCCTTCAGGATGAGGACGTCGGCGTGAAGCGAAAGCCCGAGAAGGAGAAAAGCGGCGGCCGCTTTGATCCTCACAGAGGGGCGCCGGAGGCGACGAGCTTCTGCTGCTCGGTCTCCAGGAAGTAGCCGATCCGGCGGTGCTTCTCGTAACGCTTCTCGACGAGGCGGTCCAGCGGCTGGGCCATCAGGTCGTCCAGCGAGCGGACCAGGTAGGCCTTGAGGAGGTCGCCCATCTCCTTGGGATGGCGGTGGGCGCCGCCGAGAGGCTCGTCCAGGATGTCGTCGACGACCCCCATCTGCAGCAGCTCGGAGGGGGTGAGGCGCAGGAGCTCGGCCGCCTGGGGGGCCTTGGCGGCGTCGCGCCAGAGGATGGCCGCGCAGCCCTCGGGGCTGATCACGGACAGATAGGCGTTCTGGAGGATGGCGAGGCGGTCGGCCACGCAGATGCCCAGCGCGCCGCCCGAGCCGCCCTCGCCGATCACGACGGAGAGGATGGGGGTGCGCAGCTTCGACATCTCGGCGAGGTTCTTGGCGATGACGAAGGCCTGCCCGTGCTGCTCGGCGGCGAGGCCGGGGTACGCGCCGGGCGTGTTGACGAGGGTGACGACCGGCAGCTTGAACTTCTCCGCCAGCTTCATCTTCTCGATGGCCTTGCGGTAGCCCTCGGGATTGGGGCTGCCGAAGTTGTAGGCCATGCGCTCCTTGGTGGTCTTGCCCTTGCGCTGGGCCACCAGCATGATCCGGATGCCGCCCACCCGGCAGAGGCCGGTGATCAGGGCGCGGTCGTCGCCGACGGCCCGGTCCCCGTGGAGCTCGACGAAGTCCTCGAAGACCAGGTTGAGGTAGTCCATGACGTCCGGACGGGCGGGGTCGCGGGAAAGCAGAACCCGCTGCCAGGCGTTGAGGCGGGCGAAGATGTCCTTCTTTTCCTGGTTGGCCCGTTCGCGGAGCTTGGCGATTTCGCCGGTCAGGTCCACGCCGGCCTTGCGGGAGAAGCTTTCGAGCTCTTCGATGCGCTTTTCGAGCTCGATGATCGGCTTCTCGAAGTCCCGTTCCATCGCGGTATCTGCCATGCGCGCGGTCCTCTCTCGGAAACCACAATTATCCCCTGGAAGCCCGGGGAAATCAAGGAAGGTTATTCGATTTAACCCATTGATTATCAGTGGGTAGTGCATTATTGCGCGGGACGGGTCCCTCTGGCTATATTGCCTCCCGGATGCGATACGACGTCGTCATCCTCGGCGGGGCCCTGGCGGGCGCTTCCACCGCCCTGCTGTTGCGGCGGCGGCAGCCTCAGCTCAAGGTCCTGATCGTCGAGAAGAACCCCCGCTTTGACTTCAAAGTCGGCGAATCGACGGTCGAAACTTCGGCCTATTTTCTGGCCCGGGTTCTCCGCCTTTACGACTACCTCTCCCGCGAGCAGCTCCCCAAGCACGGCCTGCGCTACTTCTTCCACAACGGGACGGCCCGCACCCTCGCCGAAGGCAGCGAAGTCGGCCCCAACCAGCTGCCCCGCGTCGGCACCTTCCAGCTCGATCGCGCCAAGCTCGACGAGCACGTGCTCGCGGAGGCCGTCGCCGCCGGCGCCGAGCTCTGGCGGCCGGCGAAGGTCGTCGACGTCCGCCTCCCCGAGGAGCTGGGCGAGGCGGAAGGCAAGGTCGTGGTGGAGCGGGAAGGGACGTCGATCGAGCTCCGGGCGGGCTGGATCATCGACGCCTCGGGCCGGACGGGGGTGATCGCCCGGAAGAGGGGCTGGATCAAGCCGCTCGAGGAGCATCCGATCAGCGCGGTCTGGGCGCGCTACACGGGCGTGAAGGATCTGGACGGCTTCGACGTCCACGGCAACGACCTGGAGTCGCCGTTCGCGCGCTACAGCGTGGCGTCGCGGCGGCTGGGGACCTGCCACTTCAACGGCTACGGCTACTGGATCTGGTTCATCCCGCTGGCGGGCGGCGAGACGAGCGTGGGGGCGGTCTTCGATCGCCGGATGGTCCAGCCGTCCGGCAAGACGGCCGAGGAGCGCCTGAACTGGTTCCTGGACGGCAATCCGCAGTCCAAGGGCCTGATGGAGGGCTCGACGCGGATCGCCGACGACCTGTACACCTACGCGCACCTGCCGTACCTGGTGGACAGGGTGGCCGGGGTGGGGTGGTCGCTGGTCGGCGACGCCGCCGGCTTCCTCGACCCCTTCTACAGCCCCGGCATCGACCAGATCGCCTTCTCGGTCTCGTGGGCGCTGGAGCTGATCCGGCGGCAGTCGGAGAAGGACTTCGGGAAGTTCGTGGGGGAGCACGACGTCCTGTACCGCCAGTACCTGCGGGGGCTGTTCGAGACGATCTACCGGGACAAGTACGCGCTGATGGGGGACTACGACCTCATGACGGCGGCGTTCATGATCGACACGGCGATGTATTACCGCTTCGTGTGCGGCCCGATCTACCGGAAGGGGCCCCAGCACCTGCTGAACCCGCCGTTCTACAAGAAGTACTCGAATTACGCGTGGGCGGTGATCGCCTTCTATCAGCGGCGGCTGGTGGCGATCGCCCGGCGCAAGTGGAAGCTGGGCATCTACGGCAACCACAACGCCGGACGGCGGCCGCGCTTCATGGGGTTCTCGCTCGCCCTGGGCATGTGGGTGATGCTCTTCCACGGCCTGCGGCGCTGGATTGGGGCTGAATTCGCGAACGCCTGGAGCTATATTGCTCGGCCGAAGCCGCTCAAGGGGGGGATGCCCGGTCCCGTGACGGAGATCCAGGACGGACCGGCGCCGGCCGCCCTCCCCGAGGAGCCGGTGCCCGTGGGGAAAGAAACGCGGTGACTTCCTTCGACGACCCGAAGTACCGGGCGACCTGCGCGCAGATGCTGCGTTCGCAGGCGTATCGCGAGCTCGCGGCCGCGCAGCTGTTCGGGCACGGCCTGCGGTACTGCCCCGACCTCCCCGCGCTCCGCTTCATCAGCGGGCACATCCAGGAGGAGACGGAGCACTACGGGGCGGTCGCGAAGATCTACCGGGAGCACCTGGGGGAGTCGATCGAGCCCTGGGTCCACGCCCGCCTGGCCGAAAAGCCGATCCCCATGGCCGAGAGCTACCTCGAGCTGGCCGTCGCCCAATGGCTCTACGACCGGGGGGGCTTCTGGCAGCTCCGCGAGTACACGGAGTCCAGCTGGCGGCCCTACCGGGAGATCATCAACCGCATCGTCAGCCAGGAGGAGGGCCACCAGGACTACGGGCAGGCCATCGCCGTGCCCCTGCTGAAAGCCGAGAAGGACCGCTCCAGAGCCCAGGCCCTCTTCGACAAGTGGTTCCGCCTCGGCCTGCTCTGCCTGGGACGTCCGCACAGCGAAGGCAACGCCTACGCCATCCGCGTCGGCCTCAAGAAGCGCGATTCCGCCGACTGCCTCAAGGACTACGTCGCCGACGTGGCCCCCGCCTGTCGCGAGGCCGGCCTCAGGCTGCCCCCGAGGGAGTCCCTCGACGTCGTCCTCCCGCCGGACCTCTACTGGCCTCAGGGATGTCCTTAAGTCAACTCCGGGGTTCCACCCCTAGTGGCGAATTACGCTCCGGGACCTACAATCCAAACATGAACGGGGATCCTTTCGCGCGGGCCCTCGGCCTTCCCATGCGGCTGGCGGCGGCGGCGGAGGTCGCCGTCGATCTCGCGCCCGGCGAACGGACGGCCCTCGACCGCCTCAAGGCCGAGCGGCGCCGCGACAGCTGGCTCCGCGGCCGCGCCGCCCTCAAGGCCCTCCTGGGCGGGATCGACACCTCCGCGCTGCGCTTCCCGAACGCCGAGCTTTCGCTCACGCACACGGAGGACGTCGCCGTCGCCGTCGCCTGCGAGGGGGCCGGCGGCGTGGGCATCGATCTCGAGGTGCGCCCTCCCAGCGAGCGCGCCGCCCGCCGCTTCCTGTCCGCCGCCGAATTCGAGGCCGCCGGCGGCCCCGACGGCTGGCTCCGGCTCTGGACCGTCAAGGAGGCCCGCTTCAAAGCCGACCTCCGGAACCAGGGGCGCACCATCCTCGAGTACGCCGCCGAGGATCCCCGCTTCCGCCACGCCTCCGTCCGCGTCTTCGGCGGCTGGCTCACCGTCGCCCTGGCTGTTGCGCCCCCCCGCCGCCCCCGCTAAAATCGCCGCATCCCATGAGCCTGCTCGACGCGTCCCCGTCCCCCTTCTGCCGGCTGCTCGCCCGGCAGGTCCGGGATCAGGCTCGACGTCCCGCGTTGAACGACGTGACGTTCCGCGAGCTCGGCGAGCGGATCGCCGCCCGGGCGGAGGCGTTGAGGCACATCGACGGCCTCTGCGGCCTCGCCCTGGGCAACGGCCCCTCGTTCGTCGAGTCCTTCTTTGCCCTGCGCGCCCTGGGGATTCCCGTCCTCTCGCTCGACCAGGGGACGACGCCGGAGACCTGCCGCCGGGTCCGGGGCGCCTGGATGCTCCGCCGCGACGGCGAAATTCTGAACACCGGCCCCGTCGAGCCGCCGCCGGCCGGCACCGACATCGTCAAGATGACCTCCGGCAGCACCTTCGACCCCCGCGCCGCCTGCTTCACCGAAGAGGCCCTCGTGGAGGGCGTCGAACACATCCGCCTCGCCATGGACCTGTCGGCGAAGGACGTCGTCCTCATCGCCATCCCGCTCAGCCACTCCTACGGCTTCGACAGCGGCCTGCTCTCGCTCGCCGCGATCGGAACGCCGCTGGTTCTGCAGAACGACGTCCTCCCCGCCGCGCTGCTCAAGGGCTTCCGGACGTCGACGTTTTTCCCGGCGGTCCCCGCCCTGATCCGCGCCTTGGGCCGGGTCGAATGGCCGTCGGGCCTGGCCCTGCGGAGCGTCATCTGCGCGAGCGCGCCGCTCGCCCAGGAGGACGCCGACGCGTTCTTCGCGGCCTCGGGCCTGCGGGTGAAGCAGTTCCTCGGCGCGACCGAGGCGGGCGGCATCGCGTTCGAAAGCGGCGAGCCCATGCCCGGCACCGTCGGCCACCCGCTGCCCGGCGTGCGGATCGAGCTGCACGACGACGGCCTCCGCGTGCACTCGAAAGCCAACCGCTTCGCGCTGCTGCCGGGCGGCGAGCTTTCGATGCCCTGGGTGGAGACCGGCGACCGCGGGGAATGGATGCCCGACGGCCGCCTGCGCCTGCTGGGCCGCGCGAGCCTCACGGCCAACATCGGCGGCTTCAAGGTCGACCTGGGCGCGCTCGACGCCTTCCTGCGCGGCCTGCCCGGCGTCGCCGAGGCCGCCGCCCTTCCTCTGGAGGACGCCGCCCGCGGCCAGCGCATCGTCGCGTGGGTGGAATCGAGCCAGCGGACGCCGTCCGACATCCTCGCCGCCTGCCGCGAGCGCCTCCAGCCGCGCGAGGTGCCCAGCGAGGTGCGCGTCGTCGAGCAGCTGCCCCGCAACGGCCGCGGCAAGCTCGACCGCGCGGCGCTCCTGGCACCCCAAAGCCACAAAGAGCACGAAGGAGTTCCTTCGTGACCGCGACGAACGTCTACGACTGCGCGATCATCGGCGGCGGGCCGGCCGGCTCGACGGCCGCGATGGTCCTCGCGCGGGCGGGGGCGAAGGTCGTCGTGCTCGAACGCGAGCGCTTCCCGCGCTTCCACATCGGCGAGTCGCTGCTGCCGCTCAACCGCGAGCTCTTCCAGCGCCTCGGCCTCGAGCCCGTCCTCGAGAAGCACGGCTTCGTGAAGAAGTTCGGCGCCCAGTTCGTGAGCAACGACGGGGACGTCGAGCGCGCCTTCGACTTCGTCCAGGGCGGCCTCGGCGAGGACGCGCTGGCGTACGAGGTCGAGCGCGACGTCTTCGACGAGGCCCTCCTCCGGCACGCGCAAAGCCTCGGCGCGGAGGTGCGCGAGGGGACGTCGGTGCTCGACGTCCAGGGCACCACGCTTCGCACGCGGGAGGGCGCGGTCGAGGCGAAGTGGATCATCGACGCGAGCGGGCAGGGCGCGATCTTGGCGAAGATCCACGACCTGCGGATCAAGCATCCGTCGCACAACAAGATCGCGGTGTTCTCGCGCTGGAAGGGAGCCACGCGGCGCGAGGGGCGCAAGGCCGGCAACATCGACATCGTGCTGGGCGAGCGCGGCTGGTTCTGGCTGATCCCGCTGCGGGACGACGTCCTGAGCGTGGGCTGGGTGGCCTCGACGGACGAGTGGAAGGCGTCGGGGCTGTCGGCCGAGGAGTTCTTCGCGAAGGGCCTGGCCGCGAGCCCGTACGTGACGGGGCGCCTGAAGCCGGCGACGCGGCTCGACGAGACCTGGACGGCGAGCAACTACAGCTACAGCTCGAAGAAGCTCTCCGGCCCGGGCTACACGCTGGTGGGCGACGCGGCCGAGTTCCTGGATCCGATCTTCTCGACGGGCGTGCTGATCGCGATGCGGAGCGGCGAGCGGGCGGGCGAGGATCTGGCCCGCGCGCTGAAGTCCGGGCGGCCGCTGGAGCCGTCGATCTTCGACGGCTACGAGAAAGTGTTCCGCCAGTGGACGCGCAACCACTTCGCGATGGTCGACGCCTACTACGAGCCCGGCTTCGCCCCGGTCTTCCTGACCCCGAAGAACACCTTCGGCGTGGTGAAGGCGGTCATCGGCCTCCTCGCCGGCCGCTCCGAGCCCTCGTGGCTGGACCGCTGGCGCCTCAAGTTCTTCTACTGGCTCTGCCGTTTGAATCAAAAGCACCGTTTCATCAAAGATCCGAGGTCTACAAAGGCAGCGGTACCCCATGCGTGAGACGGGAATCCGGAATCCGGAATCCAGAATCCCGGAGCTCGATGCTCTACTAGGCCATGTCGAACATCCCGCTTCCGGATTCTCGAAGCTGGAAGCTCCTGAACGCTTTGTAGATCCCCGGGCTCCGGGATTCCGGATTCCGGATTCTGGATTCCCGAATCCGGAAGGACTTTGAATGACCCTCGACTTTGAAGAAGTCAGGCGCTTGTTGCCGCAGAGCTACCCGATGCTCATGATCGACAAGGTCACGGAGCTGGAGCCGGGGGTCCGCGTGGTGGGGCATAAGGCCGTCAGCGGCAACGAGGGCTTCTTCCAGGGGCACTTCCCGGGCATGGCCATCATGCCCGCCGCGCTCGTCCTCGAAGCCCTCGCCCAGGCCACCATCGTCCTCGTGCGGAAGACCGGCGAGCTCAAGGGCGGCGCGCCCGAGCCCGGCGTCGTCTACCTCTTCGGCAGCGTCCACGCCAAGATGCAGCGGCCGGTGTTCCCCGGCGACCTCCTCCGCCTCGAATCCAAGATCGTGAAGCTCTACGGCGACGGCGGGGCCGCGGAGGGCGTCGCGAGCGTCGACGGCCAGAGCTGCGTCACCGCCGAGATGTTCTTCTCGAAGGTGAAAATCGCCGACCTCAAGGCCCGTCGATGAGGGCCGGGCTCCTCCTCCTTCTCGCCGGGTGCGGCCTGCCCGCGCCCACCGCCCGTGACTTCGAGATCGTCCGACTCTTGCCTCCGCCGCCCGGCCCCTATGTGCGCGTGAAGGCCGTCGCCGACCTGGTGAGCGAGCACATGTCGGGAACGTTCGACGTCCTGGTGCTGGCGCGCGGCGGCCCGCGGCCGCTCGTCCGTCTGCAACTGCTGCCGGACTTGGGCGGGAAGGCGCTGGACCTCGTCGTGTCTCCCGATCGGCTCCAAGGCCGCTTTCCGGCCACTGGGGAGAGCGTCGACTGGTCCCTGCCGGACGAAGCCCGCGCGCACCCGCTGCTCTTCATCGGACTCACTCTCCTCGAGCGCTTCGCCCCGGTCACGGAGGACCGCGTGACGGGAGCGGCCAGCGTGTCGGGAACGGCGGCGGGCGTATCGCCGTCGATCCGGATCTTCGAGGTGACGCCGGTCGTCGAAGGCATGGGTCTCTGGCTGGCCGGCCGGCTATGGGAGCCCGGGGGTCCGTATGAGACGCGGATGAGCTGGGGCTGGGTCCGCTGGATCCTGTTCAAGGACGAGGTGCTCGCGAAGGGGTTTCATCTCAAGCTGCGCGACGTGAAGATCGAGACGCTGGCTTCGATCGACGAGAGCCTGCTGAAGCTGAAATGACCCGATACCCGAAGGCGACCCTGCTGATCGCGGCGGTCCTGACGGCCGCGGCGATCGCGGGGCTGACGCGTTTCCGGGTCGATTCCAACCTCGAGCACCTGTTTCCCGCCGACGACCCCACGCTCAAGCTGACGCGGCACCTGCAGGGCGACGCGCCGCCCACCCGCGCGCTCTTCGTCGTGACGAAGGGCGACCCGGGCGCCGCGGCGGACGCGCTCCGCGCCTCGCCCCACGTCGCCGCGGTCGCCGCGACGAAGCTCGACTTCGCGGGGCCGGGAGTCGAGTGGGTGAAACGCGCGCCGCTCGCCTTCCTGCCGGCGGAGACGCTGGCCGCGCTCAAGGAGCGGCTCTTGAACCCGAAGGCGGAGATCGCGTCGGGCCTCAAGCGCATGGCCGAGGATCCGCTGGCGGGGAAGGAGACCTTCCTCGCGGACCCGCTCGGCGTCCGCTGGATCTTCGAGGATGTCGACCGCTTCCCCGTGAAGCTCAAGCCCGGCCCCTGGGTCGCCGTGGGGGACGTCGCGTTCCTCCGCGCGATCGGCCGGGGCGACTCCTATGACATCGACTTCGCGAAGCGGCTGATGGAGGACGTCCGCCGCCGCCTCCCGGAGGCCGAGTTCGCCGGCGGCTACGTCAGCGCGGTCGCGCAGGAAGCGGCGATGCGGCGCGACATGATCTGGCAGTCGATCGCCTCGACGGCCCTCGCCCTCGGCTTCCTGGTCTGGTTCACGCGCAGCTTCATCGGCGCGCACCTGATCGTCCTGCCGGTGGCGATGGCCATCGTCTGGACGCTCGCGCTCGGCGGGCTCCTCCTGGGCCCGCTCACGCCGCTCGTCGTCAGCGCGGCGGCGATCCTCGTCGCGCAGGGCCTCGACTTCCCGCTGCACTTCTTCGCCCGCTACCGCGCCGCGCGGGACCGGGTGGAGCACCTCGAGGCGATCGAGGCGACCTCCCGCTCCATCGCGCGGCCCATGCTGGGGGGCGTCACGACGACTCTCGCCGCCTTCGCCGCGATGCTGCTGAGCCGCTTCCCGGGCTTCCGCCAGTTCGGCCTCCTGCTCCTGATCGGCCTGACCCTCTGCGTGCTGGCGGCCCTCTTCGTCTTTCCCGCGCTGCTGCGGCCCCTCCGAACCCCGCCCGCCCGGCCGCCCTGGCTCGTGCGCTGGGCTGTCGCCGCCCCCGCCTGGCCGGCCGCGCTCCTCGCCCTCGCCGGGCTCGCGGGCTGGGGCCTCGCCTTCGCGAAGGGCGTGCGGGTGGATCTCGACACCCGCCGCGCGCTGCCGGCCGTCGACGCCCTGGAAAAAGTCGAGAAGGCGCTGGGCTTCCCGCTGAATCCGGTCTTCGCGCTGGTGCCGAAGACGATCGACGCCGAAAGCCTGTACCTGGCGAAGGAGCGGCTGCGCGTGCCGTACGCGGGGGGCATCCCCGACCTGATCCCGGACGAGCACGCCGAGGACCGCGCCCGGATCTTCCGCGAGGACACCAAGGGCTGGGTCGAGGGGGCGGTCGCGGAGCTGCGCGCGGCCGGCGTGAAGCCCGAGCCCCTCCTGAAGTCGCTGAACGAACTCGACGCCGCGCTGCGGAGGCCGTCGCCGACCCTCCCGGACCTCGACGCGTTCCCGGCGCTGAAGCGCGCGGTGATCTACGAGGACAGCTACGTCCTGACGATCCTGCCGTCGAAGCCGCTCTGGGAGCCGGCGGAGCGGGCGGCCTTCGACGCGGCGGCGCGGTCGGCGCTGGGGGAGTCGACGCGCTTCTACGGCGCCTACCATCTCCCCGACCACTATTCGAAGGCGCTGACGGAGGACTTCGCGCGGATCAGCCTGCTCACCGGGGCGATCGTGCTCGTGCTGGCGCTGTTTTCCGTGGGGCACGTCGGCGACGGCCTTCGCGCGGTGGTCCCCGTGGTCCTGGCGATCGGCGTGACGCTCGGGGTCCTGACGTTCATGGGCGGCGCGCTGAACCTGTTCAACCTGATCGCGATCCCGATCATCCTGGGCATCGGCGTCGACGGCGGCATCCACGTGATGCACCGGGCGCGGGAGGTCGACGTCCGCCAGGCGCTCGCGGACGTGGGCCCGGGCATCTGGGGCAGCACCGTGACCACGCTGCTGGGCTTCGGCTCGATCGGCGGCTCGCCCACGCCCGGTCTGGTCTCGATGGGCATCCTGGTGGCCGTCGGCGCCGGCGTCTCGATGCTGACCACCTTCTTCGTGCTGCCGAGCCTGTGTAGACAAACCAGACAGGCTGGATTGTCTACGTCGTACAATCCTCCGGCATGACGCTCCTTTTCGCGGCCCTCCTGCAGGCGGACGAGCTCAAGGCGCTCGCCGAGCGCATGAAGGACGCGAAGACGATGACCTGCAAGGTGCGGCAGGTGCGCAAGACCGCGCTCGTCGAGCGGCCGCTCGTGTCGTCGGGGACGATGGCCTACCGCCGCGAGCCCGGCCGCCTGGTCTTCCGCCTGACCGAGCCGCGGACCAGCGAAATCCACATGGACCGCAAGACCTACCAGGTCTACCGGCCCGACGAGAAGCGCCTGGAGCGCGTCGAGTTCGAGGACGACGCCCTGACGGGCCAGCTGCTGACGCTGTTCGAGCCGAAGCCCGACGCCCTGGGCAAGACCTTCCGGATGTCGAAGGCCGGCGACGACATCCTCCTCGAGCCGCTCGACGAGAAGGTGAAGGCGCGGGTGGCCTCGCTCGCGCTGACCGTGAAGG
>DASVNH010000211.1:0-4347 GCA_036383955.1 Planctomycetota bacterium
CGGCCCGCCCCGAGGGGTGGCGGCGGCGCGGGCCCGTCTCCGGCGTTGCTCCTCCTCGACGGGGGCTGAAGCCCCGACTTCGTCCTCGCGCCTTGAATCCGGGCCCACGGCGCCGCCACCGCGGCCACGGGGGTTTTCAGACAGAGCCTCAGGGCCCCCCCGACCTTCGCGTCCCCTGTGGCCCCCCGCCCCGCGATGTGGTATCCTTCCTTGCCTGCTGGACGACATCCACGACCTGATCCACGCGGGGAAGTACGAGCCCGCGCTCCAGACGGCCAAGCGCCTGTCGATCGACCTCCTGAAACAGGGTAAAAACGGGAAGGCGGCGACGGCCCTGGCGGCCGCGGGTCGGGCTCTTTGCCTGCTCAACAGCCCCGCCAAGGCCAAAAGCTTCGCCCAGGAGGCCTACGACCTCTCCGCGCGCGACCTCGACACCCTGGCGGCCGGCTACGCCCTGGCCGTCGGCGCCCTCGCCCAGATCCGCCTCGCCGAATTCGACCCCGCCGACGCCCTCCTGGAGAAGGCGCTCGACGCCCTCCACCGCCACGGGCAGCACGAGGTGACGGCCTTCGCGCGCCTGGTCTCCGCGGAGCTGTCGATCGCCCGCGAGGACTACGTGGAGGCCCGGGTCTTCGCCCAGGACGCCCTGGAGACCGGGACGGTCCTGAAGCTCGCCTGGATCCGCGCGCGCGCCGGGCTCGTCCGGGCGATCTGCGAGGAGCGCTCCGGCAACGTCGAAGCCGCCATCGAGCTCCTCAACCAGGCGGAGCAGGATCTCCAGGCCCAGCCCGACGCCGAGACCCTCTGGCTCGTCCGCTCCGCGATGGCCGGCGCCTGCGTCAAGTCGAACCGCGAGAAGGCCGCCGAGGAGTACAAGAAGGGGGCCGTCGACGAGATCAACCGGATCACGGGCTTCCTCTCCGCCGAGGCCCGCGAGCGCTTCCTCAAGAACCCCGGCGTGCTCAACGCGATGGGCGTCGACACCGTGAGCCGCAGCGGCCTCTGGAAAGTCCCCGTGCAGATCGCGCCGGAGAAGCCCGCCACCACCGGCTCGATCGCCTTCCAGGACCTCCGCCCGGTCTTCGAGGTCATCAAGAAGATCAACTCGGAGCTCGACCTCCGGACGCTGACCACCCTCATCCTCGACACGATGATCGAGTTCTGCAACGCCGAGCGCGGCACGATCGTCGTCTTCGAGGGCGACCGCTTCAAGGTGCAGCTGGCCCGCGACCGCCAGAAGAAGGAGCTCAAGCGCGTCGAGATCGGCGTGTCCCGCACGGTCCTGCGCCTCGTGCGCGAGACCGGCAAGCGCGTCATCGCCGAGGACGCGCGCCAGGACCCCTCCCTGCGGATCGTCGACAGCGTCCAGGACCAGAGCCTGATGTCCATCCTCTGCGTCCCCCTCCGCGTCAAGACCCGGCTCATCGGGGCCGTCTACCTCGACAATCCCAACCAGGTCGGCACGTTCGGCTCCAAGGAGATCGAGGTCGCCGAGCTGCTCACCGACCACGCCGCCGTCGCCATCGACAACTCCATGCTCCACATCAAGTCCATCCACGACGGCCTGACCAACCTCTACAACCACGCCCACTTCGAGAAGCAGCTGGAGCACGAGGTCGGCCGCGCCCGCCGGCACGGCCGCCCCTGCGGGCTGCTGATGATGGACGTCGACGACTTCAAGACCGTCAACGACACCCACGGCCACGACGCGGGCAACGAGGTGCTCCGGAGCGTCGCGCGCCTGCTGGGCCAGACGCTGCGGGGCGACGACCTGGTCGCCCGGATCGAGAAGCCGACCGTCTCCCCCATCGTGGCGCGCTACGGCGGGGACGAGTTCGAGATCATCCTGCCCGAGACCAACCGGGAGGGCGTCCAGCGGGCGGGCGAGCGCGCCCTGAAGGCCGTGCGCGCGCACGAGTTCCGCTACGGCGACCATCCGCTGCGGCTGTCCTTTTCCATCGGCGGCGCCGTCTTTCCGGACGACGCCCCCGACGCCCGCTCGCTGCTGCTCCGGGCGGACGAGGCCCTCTACGCCGCCAAGCGCGCGGGCAAGAACCGCGTCGTCCTGGCGGGCGAGCCGCTGGAAAAGCCGTCCCCGTCCTGAGCCCTTGCCCATGTCCGACTCTTCCTCGATAATTCCGAGCGTGGGCGACGACTTCCTTTTCGGCGACATCGCCGTCCAGGAGGGCTTCCTGACCCGCGACCAGGTCGAAGCCTGCGCGCGCGACCGGGACGGCCGGCCGCTGGGCGAGGCCCTCGTCCAGAAGGGCCTCCTCACGCCCGACCAGGTCGCCTCGATCCTCTCCATCCAGCGCATCCACGTCGCCGAGACCACCGCCCCGTCCGAGTCCGAGGGCGTCCTCCGGCAGGATCGCCACCTGATCCCCTGCCCGGGCTGCGACACCTACTACCTCGTCCACGGCCACCCCGAGGGCTCCAAGTTCGCCTGCCGCAAATGCCACCGCGTCCTCGTCGTCCGGCGCTCCCGCGACGGCTCCCTCGCCCCCCAGCCGCCCGCGACGCCCCGGGGCCTCGGCGACTACGACCTCCTCCAGGAGATCGACCGCGGCTCGGCGGCCGTCGTCCACAAGGCCGTCCACCGCGCCTCCGGCCGGATCGTCGCCCTCAAGGTCCTCCGGGACCGGCACGCGGCCGACGCCGCCCGCCTGCGGCGCTTCCAGCTCGAGGCGGAGACGGCCCGCCGCCTCAACCACCCCGGCATCGTCGCCCTCCGCGACGCCGGCGAGGCCGGCGGCGAGTGGTTCATCGCCTTCGACTTCGTGGAAGGCGAAACCCTCGACCGCGCCCTTTCCAGGGGAGACCTCACCGTCGCGCGCTTCGTCGAGATCCTCGAGAAGGTCGCCCGGGCGGTCCACTACGCCCACGAGAACGGCGTCGTCCATCGCGACCTCAAGCCCGCGAACATCATCCTCGACCCCCAGGGCAAGCCGCACGTCGCCGACTTCGGCCTCGCCAAGGTGTCGCACGAATCGGACGGCGGCTCCACCAGCACCAAGGCGGGCGCCTCCCTCGGCACGCCCCACTACATGTCCCCGGAGCAGGTGCAGGGCGACATCCGCGGCACCGACTCCCGCAGCGACATCTACGCGCTCGGCGTCATCCTCTACCAGGGCCTCACGGGCCGCCTGCCCTTCCCCGGCGGCTCCGTGACCGACGTCTACTTCCGCATCCTCGCCGGCCAGCCCCCCAAGCCCTCGAGCGTGAACCCCCGGATCCCCCGGGACCTCGAGGCGACCTGCCTGAAGGCCCTCGACCTCGACAAGGCGCGGCGCCACGCCTCGGCGCGCGACTTCGCCGAGGAGCTCCGGCGCCACCTCGC
This sequence comes from Planctomycetota bacterium, assembly GCA_036383955.1. GTDB lineage: Bacteria > Planctomycetota > MHYJ01 > MHYJ01 > JACPRB01 > JACQFK01. The sequence goes on from DASVNH010000211.1 coordinate 3,341, forward strand.
CGGGGGAGGCGGCCCGTGACGCACAAGACCGAAAACCTGATCGGCCGCGTCTTCGAGAAGTGCAAGCTCATCGCCAAGCTGGGCGCCGGCGGCATGGGCTCGGTCTACCTCGCCGAGCACAGCGGCCTCAACCGCAAGGTGGCCCTCAAGATCCTGCCCGCCGACATGAGCCGCGACCCGGAGTACGTCGCCCGCTTCCGCCGCGAGGCCCTCACCGCCGCCCGCCTCGAGCACCCCAACATCGTGCAGGTCTACGACGTCGGCATGTACGAGGGCCGCCCGTACATCATCATGCAGTACGTCGACGGCGAATCGCTGTCGACCATCGTCGAGAACCTCGGCGCGATGGACCCCAAGGACGCCGCGAAAGTCATCGCCGGCATGCTCCGCGGGCTTCACCACGCCCACGAGGCGGGCATCGTGCACCGCGACGTGAAGCCCGACAACGTGATCGTCACCAAAGGGGACCAGGCCAAGCTCCTCGACTTCGGCCTCGCCACCGAGTCCGAAGGCAACATGCAGATCACCAAGGACGGCATGGTCGTCGGCACGCCCTACTACCTCTCCCCCGAGCAGGCCCGCGGCAAGAAGGCCACGCCCCTGTCCGACGTCTACGCCGCCGGCATCTCCCTCTACTACCTCCTCACCGGCACGCGGCCCTTCACCGGCGCCACCGCCCTCGCCGTCCTCAACAAGCACATCCACGACCAGCCCGAGCCGCCCGCCAAGAAGAATCCGAAGATTCCCAAGGTCCTCAGCGACCTCGTCCTCAAGCTCATGGCCAAGCGCCCCGAGGACCGCTACCCCAACGCCGGCGCCGCCGCCCAGGCCATCGAGGACTGGCTCGCCGGCCGCGAGGTCCGCGTCAGCCTCCCCTGGCGCTCCCGCTTCCCCGCCCTCAGCCGCAAGCAGAAGCTCGGCGCCGCCGCCGGCGGCGGTGCCGTCGCCGCGCTCCTTCTCACCCTCCTGGTCGTCGCCCTCTCCGGCGGCGGGCCGCCGCCCCCGCC
>DASVNH010000212.1:0-11145 GCA_036383955.1 Planctomycetota bacterium
CCTCCGCCGGCCCGCGCCCAACGAGGCGGTCCGGCTTTGGCGGGACGCCGCCCAGGCCCTGGGGCTGGTCGTCCAGACGCGCGGGCGCTATGCGCCGGCGCCGGGCGTCGAGCGGCTGCTCCTCGATCCCGCGAGCCCCCAGTACCTGGCCGGCCACCTCATGTTCGGCGCGATCCGCTCGCTCGACTACGACGCCATGGGAACGCTCTTCGCGGGCGGGAAGAACATCCCCCTGCTGTCGCGGCCGCGGCGCAACGAGGCCATCGAAGCGGCCACGGACTGGGATCACGTCATGTTCCTGCGGCGCCTGCCGCGGGCCGTGCGCGCCCGGCTGGAGCGGGGCTGCGACGTCCTGGAGCTGGGCTGCGGGACGGGCCGCTGGCTGAAGCGGATGCGCCGCGAGTTTCCGCGGTCGCGCTTCCGGGGCGTCGACGCCGACCCGGAGACCGGCGCCGAAGTGGGCTACGCCGAGACGGCGGGCGGGACGGCGAGCGCGGACGTCGTCTATCTGGGCGAAGTGCTCCTGGTCACGGACCGCGCGAAGACGCTGGCCAACTGCGCCCGGGTGCTGCGGCCGGGGGGCCACCTGCTCGTGCTCGAGGGCTTCATGCCCGAGCGGGTCTCCTCCGGGAAGTGGGAGGCGCCGCTCTTCGCGATGCAGCTCGACGAGGCGCTGCAGGGGGTCCGCTTCATGAAGCGGAGCGAGCTGCGGCTCCCGCGCGCGTTCACGCGCCCTCGCTTCACGACCCTCGGCGGCTGCGTGGCGCTGGCGACGGCTCAGCGCACCTGAAAGCACTTCAGATTGCCGTCGCGGTCCTTGCAGTAGAGCCGGCCTCCCGCCAGCGTGACGTGCGGCCAGGCCGTCGCCGAGAAGACGCGGGGCTCGCGGAAGAGCTCCTTGTACGCGTCGCCGGTTTCCAGGAGCGCCAGGCGTCCCGTGCCGCCCCAGACGATGAGCTTGCCGTCGGACGTCGCGATGCAGGAGCCCGCGTCCCCGAAGGCGCCGCCTTCCCACTTCTGGACGCCGGTGGCGAAGTCCAGGCAGCGGACCTTGCGCCAGGCCCAGTAGACGCGGTCCTGGTAGACGACGGGCGTGCAGGCCTTGGACGCATAGGGCGCCTCCCAGACCTTCGACGCCCCCTTCAGCGTGATCCGGAGCCGGCAGATGGCGGAGCGGTTGTACTCCGACGTGATCAGGACGCTGTCGCCGACGACCGCCGGGCTCGCGATGTTGTTTCCGAAGTCGGTCGTCCAGGGATACGTCGCGACGGTCCGGCCGTCGTCGAGGCGCAGGACGACGAGGTTCCTCAGGGTGAGCGTCGCGACGCAGGGGACGCCCTCCACGGTCATCGGCGCCATGCCGCCCGTGTGCCCGGCCGGGTCTTTGCACTCCGACGTCCAGAGCCGCTTCCCCGTGTCCTTCGCGAAGGCCATGACCGTGCCTTCCGCGGCCCCGACGTGGACGAGGAGCGCGTCGCCGTGGACGAGCGGCGCGGTGATGTAGCCGTAGTCGCGCCGCTCCGCGCCGACATGCGGCCGCCGGTCGGCCTTGTAGACGTCGTACAGGTTGAAGCCCCAGACTTTCCGCCCGGCGTCCCAGCACAGGAGGTCGCCGTCCGCGCCCAGCGTGTAGAGGCGTCCGGCGTCGAATTCGGGCGTCGCGGTCGGGCCGGAGTAGAACTGCTCGTCGCCCATGTGGTGGCGCCCGTGGGAAGGAGAGGGATAGGAGGCCTTCCACAGCTCTTTGCCGCTCGCGGCGTCGAGGCAGAGCACTTGGTCGCGGTCCTGGGCCCAGCCCATCGCGTAGAGGCGGCCCTGGACCACGAGGGGCGAGCCGCTGCCCGCGCCGAGGTTCGCGCTCCAGGCGGGCTCGCCGGGCCAGCCCGGCGCGCCCCAGCCCGACGGCTCGGCGACGATCCCGTCGCGGTTCGGCCCGCGCCAGTGGTCCCAGTCCTGGAGCGCGAGCCCTTCGACGCCGCTCAGGGCATGCAGGAGAAGGAACGCCACGCCTAGCCCTTCAGCGCCGCGCGCCAGAGCTCGACGCTGCCGCGGATGTCGTCGATCACCTTCTTCTCGTCCTCTTCGGACGCGTGCATGATCTCGAACATCAGGACCGCCTTTTCGGCGCCCGAGGCCTTGATGGCTTCGACCGCCTTCTTCGGGTCGATGCGGCCCTCCTTGTTGGCCTCCGCGGTGAAAGCCTGGTGGAGGTCGTAGCGGCTGTTCGACTGCTGCAGGTGAATGCACCCCGCCTTGGGGCTCACCTTGCGGAGCCAGGCGTAGGGATCCAGGTCGTCCCCCGCCCGCCCCTTGACGACCATGTGGCCGAGGTCGATCGCGATCCGGACCGGCACCGCCGTCTTGAGGTCGGCGAGCACCAGCGCCTCGCCGATCCCGGTGGGCGGCTCGCGCCAGCCCGCCATGTGCTCGACCATCAGCGCCTCGAGGCCCTTCTCCTTGGCGTAGGCCGCGAGTTCGCGGATCGCGTCGAGCCACTGCTGCATCCGCTCGTCGCGGAGGGCCTGGTTCTCGACTTCCTTCACGGTCAGCGAGCCGAAGTAGCCGCCGAACTGGGCGACGTTCATGCGCGCGGTGACGTCGATGGCCGCCTTGAACCACTCCTTCGCGTCCTCGCGGAAGGTCGGCTCCGGATGCAGCAGGAGGTTCTGGCTGAAGGGGATGAAGCCGGTGAAGGTGGAGTGGATGGAAATCCCGCGGCGCTCGCAGGCGACGCGCACGTGGTCGACGTACGCGGCGACGGCCCCCGCCCCCGCGCGCGGATCCAGGAGGTCGAAGGTGAACTGGACGTCCTTGAGGCCGAAGTCCTCGGCGACGACCCGGGCCCACTCCTCGGGCTCGGGCCAGCGCTTGACGGCGAAGCAGGTGTTGACGCCCAGCGTGAACGCGGTCATGCCAAGTCCCTCATTTCGGGAGCGAGTCCCGCCAGCTCTTGTACTCCCGCTCGATCTCCTCGCGCGAGCATTTCTCGCGGTAGACCACGCGGGCGCGGTAGCCGTACTCCCGCAGCGGCTCGTAGGTCGGGACGATGAACTGCCAGTCCCAGGCGGGATTGGGGAACGAAGGCGGCCCGCCGCTGCTCGGCGAATGGGAGAAGCGGATCCCCTCGGTCCGGTCGAACATCAGGGCGTAGACGTGCGAGCCGGCGACGCCGTAGTAGAACGGGTCGCTGAAGCGCAGCGGGGAGTAGTTCCGGTAGAGCGTGTCCCGCATGCCCGGCGCGACCTTGAGCTCGAACGTGTCGTCCACGTGGCGGACTGTGCTTTCATCGTTGTGCGCCTGGGTGCAGAGCTGGACCCAGCCCTTGTCGTCGCGGAAGTAGATGCTCTTGTTTTCCGGCGCGTCGATGTAGCTCGCCCAGAACACGCCGATGTAGCCGTTCCGGAACGCGTGCTGGTGGGGCTTGCAGCGGAAGCTGACGTCGATGTAGTGCGGCGCGACGAGCTTGAAGCGCGTCCAGCTCTCCAGGAAGAACGTCGGCGTCGGGGCCTGGTGGAGCTCCGCCTCGACGTCCGAAATCTTCGTCAGCGTGATGGGGAAGTTCCTCGGCTCGAAGTAGACCTTCGCGTCCCCGCCGAGCTCCTGGAGGCCGTCGAAGATGTGCTCGAGGTTCAGCCCGGCGATCCCGAAGAGCGAGTCCGGCCGGGTCTTGTGGATCAGCCGGTGAATGCCGTTGTAGCCGGCCCGGCGGCCGTCGTAGGCCTCGTTGTCCCCGATGACGGCGGTCAGGTCGCCGGCCTGGAACGTCTCGCGCGCCACGCTCCCTCCTACTTCAAGTTCGCCTTGATGAAGGCCCGCGACTTCTCGTAGGCGGCGGCGACGGCCTTCGGGTCCCCGCCGGAGAGGCCGTGGCCGCTCCCCTGGACCGTCACCAGCTCGTGCGCCACCTTGTGCTTTTCCAGCTCCTTCGCCATCGCCGCCGACAGCTCGTAGGGGACGTCGTCGTCCGCCGTCCCGTGAATCAGCATCGACGGCGGATACGCCGGCGTCACGTTGCGCACCGGGCAGTAGGGGTCGAGTCGCTTCCCGGGCTCGAAGCCCGCGACCTCCCGGGTCCAGAGGCCGTTCTGGCGCAGGTAGTAGTAATAGCGCGAGCGCGCCTCCGCCTGCGCCTTGCCGGCGGGGGCGGTGACGACCTCCGGCGCGAGCGCCTTGAGGACCTCCTCGCGCTCGAAGAGCGGATGCGCCCGGCGATAGAAGGCCGACGGCGTCGTGTACCAGGCGCCGTCCACGTCGCCGTAGCCCCAGTACGCCACCAGGGCCGTCGGCCGCGGCTCCAGCAGCCCGGCCATCAGGGTGAGGTAGCCGCCCGCGGAGCCGCCCGACACCACCAGCTTCCGCGGGTCGAGACGGGCGAGTTCGACGCCCTTCCCCCGGATCCAGCGGAACGCGTCTTCGACGTCCCCCAGGATGTCGGGCACCTTCACCTGCGGCGCGAGGCGATAGTCGATCGACACGAGGGCGAAGCCCTCGGCCTGGCAGAGGTCGAGCAGATGGCGCGGCACCGCGCCGCGGCTGCCCATGATCAGCGCGCCGCCGTGGATCCAGACCAGGACCGGCCGCGGCTCGGCGCCGGCGTCGCGGTGGACGTCGAGCTCGATCGCGACGCCCGCGGCTTCCTTGTAGACGTAGGACGTCTTCACCTGGACGAGGGCCAGCGACAGCGCGAGAACGACCATATCGACCTATCCTAAGTACGCTTGGTCGCGGTCGCGCGCTTTTTCCGCTTGACGCGTCCCGCGCCCCGGGCCTACACTATACCTAGACAATCTAGGTATGGAACTCCGACCGCTCGTCCTGGCGATCCTCGAGAGCCGCCCGCTCTACGGGTACGAGATCGTCCAGCGCGCCCGCCGCCGCGCCAAGCTTCAGTGGGAGGAGGGAACCCTCTATCCCCTGCTCCACCGGCTGGAGCGCGACGGGCTGCTCTCCTCGGAATGGCGCAAAGCGCCCACGGGCAAGGACCGCAAGTACTACGCGCTGACGCGCAAAGGCAAAACCGCGCTGGCGAAAGAACGGGTCGACTGGAAGGAACGCGTGCGGGTGGTTTCGGAGATTCTGCTGGGAGGACGGCATGCCAAACCGGGAAGAAGCGCTCCGTAAGATCTTCGAGGCCGCCGAGACGCGCCTCAGCGACGACCAGAAGCGCGAGCTGCTCGCCCACCTCGAGGACGCCGTCGAGGCCAAGGTGGAGGCGGGCGTCCCGGAGCTGGAGGCCGTCGGGCAGGCCTTCGCCGAGCTGGGCAGTCTGAAGAAGCTCCGCTTCCCCGAAGCGGCGCCGGCGGTCGCGACGGCCGGCGGCGGCCTGGTGGAGCCTTGGATCGGCGGGGGCGCCGAGATGGGCTACCTGCTGCTCCTGATGTTCACGTTCATCCAGATGCTCATCACGCCCGCGCTCGTGAACGTCTTCGTCAAAACGCGCGTCGCCGTGCCCAGCCTGACGCTCCTGTTCTGGAACGTGAGCGACGCGATGCGGGCGTACTGGCCGCTGGTCGCGATCGTGCTCGCGGCGCTGGCCGTCCTCCTCGTGCGCGTTCCCCGAGCGGCGAAGTGGAGGCCGCTCCTCACCCTCTCGCTGACGACCGGCGGCGCGATCCTCCTGGGCGGCGTCCTGGCAGGAGTGCTCCTGCCGTTCGTCAGCCTGATCGAAGGGCTCGCCCGCTAGCCTCCGGGTGGGGATGCGGAGATACGGCGGATCCAATCCCCCTCTGGGAGATCGGGCGAGGAGACGGATGAAAAGATAGATCTCCGAATCCGTTCATTCTCCGGATCTCCCGCGTCGCGGTCGATCCGTCACATCCCCGTGCCCCCTCTTCGGGTCCTTTCGGCGCCCGCGGACCGCGCACGATCCCTGAATTCGCTAGCGCTTCCCCGATCCGAAGTAGGCGTCGCCGGCGCGGTACGGGTTCGCGTTCTGGGGCGGGATGCGGTCGATCGGCCGGTCGGTCGTCAGGAGCTCGAAGGCGATCCCCATCGGCCAGCGCCGGTGCTCGCCGCCGCGGTAGAAGTTGGTCGTCGCCGCCTGCTTCTTGTTTCCGCCCCAGCCGTGGCCGAGCGCGACGATCTGGAAGCGGTCGAAGGCCTTCTTCTTCGCGTCGTAGCGCAGGACGCCGCTCCAGCGGTACTCGGCGCCGCACAGGCCCGCGGCCTCCGCGTTCCTGCCGTCCAGCGGCGCCTCCTCGAACGGAACGCCGGTCTCGGTGACGCCGTCCAGGCGCAGGGTGGTGGCGTCGGGCCCGACGTCCTCCACCGTGAGCGACAGCTTCGCCGAGCGGATCTTGTCGCCCGTGGAGCGATGGGCCATGTCGTTCGCGTAGAACCGGGCGAAGCGCCGCAGGATCCGGTCGGGCAGCGGATAGGAGCGGCCCTTCTCCGGATTCTCGGGGAGCAGCGACGTCCATTCGGCTTCGGTGAGCCAGAGCTTGTCGACGAACGTGAGGATCTGGTTCCGGCCGGCGCCCGATCCGGGCTCGTCGCCCGGCTGGCCCTCGACGTGCCACAACGCCCGGCGGTAGCTTTCGCCGTCGCGCTCGAGATACGTGAAGTAGACGTTGGCCCGCAGCCCGCCCGCCGGCGGCGGGATCGGGACGCTGGCTTTGGCGTCGACGTCCTCCGGCCTCACCAGCTTGGGCTTGCGGTCCTCTTCCGGCAGCTTGCGGAACTCCTCGAGCGCCTTCGACATCCCGTTGGCGCCGAGGTAGGAGTCGCCTCCCATCTTCCGGCCGCTGGCGGTGATGTAGGTGAAACCGTTGCCTACGGTGCCGCACTGCTTCAGGAACTCCTTCTCGGACGCCGTGCCGCGGAGATAGCCGTCGAGGATGACCGGGATGAACTGGTCCCGCATGAGCGCGACGCGGGCGTCCTTGCCTTTGCCGTAGAAGGTCAACACGCGACCTGTAAAGCCCTGGTGTCAGGTCGCGCCGCAGGGCTGGCCGTCCGCCGAGCACCAGACCACGATCGGCTTGTCCTCGCGGGCGGCCTTCTCGCGGGCCTCCTGGACGCTCAGCAGCCAGGGGATCTCCTCGTACCACGCGAACTCCGTCCCCTGCGGCTTGATGAGGGCGTGAAGGACGTCGAGCTTCTCCGTGGGGATGTCCGGAGCCTGGATCAGAAGCGCCCCTTCGACGCGCCCGCCGATGGCGGGCGCGCTCAGGGCAAGCAGCAGAGCGATCATCATCCGGAGGCCCTCCTTCCCAAGATTGACACCCCGGCGCGAAAAGTGACCGAAAATCCTGCTGACTCGGCTTACGGGCTCGTCGGCTCGGCGGGTCCGCTTTCCTGGCCGGGCAGGAGGTCGATCCGGACCACCAGGTCGCCGGGCTCCGCGAGCGGCGCCTCCGAGCGAAGGAAACCCGCGGGCGCGGGAGGGACGAACCAGATCCGCGAATCCGGCGCGCTCATGACGACATTGGCGGGGAAAGGGATCTTCGGGTGGATCACGAACCGCTCCCCCTGGATCCGCCGGCCCCCCATCGACATCCGATCGAGACCGCCGTAGGAAACCTCCAGCGCGCCGACCCGCGGCGTGGGGGTGAACCCGACTCCCAGCAGCTCGATTTTCTCGCCCCGCAGCAGACGATCCCGGAGCCGCTTGATCGCCAGCGAAAAGCCGAATCCGGCGAAGGTCCGGCCCGGCACGATGTCCAGTTTGTCCGACCAGCGCTTGAGCTTGCCCTCCTCCCGCTTCTCGGCCATGGCCTTCCCCGACGCGAAGTCGACGTGGTACTGCCTCTGGACCAGGCCGTCCTTCAGCTCGCGCCAGGACCATTCCTCCTGGACGAGCAGGGGCTCCTGGCGCAGCACGGCCTTTTCCTCGATGGCGTGGTCGGGGCCGAAAGCGAAGCGGACGCGGACATGGAGCCGATCCTTTTCGATCCACTGGACGATCTCCCCGTCCGCGAGGGGTCCGCCGTCCAGGCGCCGGAGCGAGGGAAACCCTCTCGCGGCTCCCTCCAGAGACGAGGACGCGCCGGCGACCCCCGTTTCGACCCGGGAAACGTCGGAAAGGGGAGCGCCCGCGCACCCCCAGAGAAGCGGAAGTAGCGCCGGGACCCAGCGCAAGCTGAGGATGTCCATCCATCTGATGCTTACGCCGTCATCGTCGCCGGGTTACGGCCCCGAATCCCGGCCGGCACTCCGGAGGCGCTGAAGAGTAGATAGACCGTGAGAATGAAGAAACAAAGGGCTCCGGCCGAAGGGGTCACCGCGCTGCTTGAAGCCATCCGCGTGAGGGACGTTCCGCGACGGAGTCCGGCCTCCGTCATTTCTCTCCTGGATTGTCACGGCCACAGCGAAGTGGGTCGTCGGCGGGAAGGCAACGAGGATGATTTCCTCATGGCCGCTCTCCCGATGGGCCGGGAGCTCCTGAACACGGACCCGACCGGGAAGCGCCTCGTTCCCTCCCCGGGCCAGACCGGCTTCCTCTTTCTCGTCGCCGACGGCATCGGCGGCGTTCCTTGCGGGGAGCGGGCCAGCGCGATGGCCGTGAAAAGCCTTCACCGGTATCTGAAGGACCTGCCCCTTGAAAAGGACAGCCTGGAAGTCAGCCGGACGTTGCGGCAAGGAATCCGACAATGCCAGTCCGATCTCCAGGCGGAGGTTGACAGACGTTCCGAATGCGAAGGGATGAGCACCACCCTGACCGGAGCGCTCGCCCTGGCGCGGCAGCTCTACGTCGTGCACTCCGGCGATTCGCGGTGTTACCTGCTCCGCGATTCCACCTTGCATCGCGTGACGGACGACCACAGCCAGGCTCAACTGGACGTCGACGCCGGCAGAGCCAGCCCGGCGGGCGCGCGGACGTCGCCCGACGGGAATCACCTCTGGAACTACCTGACGAGCGACTACTCCGAGCTGCGCCCGGACGTAGGTTCGATTCCGCTCGAGGCGGGCGACATCCTCCTCTTGAGCACGGACGGCGTCTCCGACGCCGTCCCCGACGAAACTCTCCAACGGCATCTAACGCGCCGGGCTTCCGCGGAAAACATCTGCGAGGGCCTCATCGCCGCCGCCCGAGAAGGAGGCGAGGGAGACGACCTGACCGCCATCGTCCTGCGCTTCGGCGAAAAGTAACCCTTCGGCACCCGACGCCGTACGTAGGGCGACTCGAGTTCAAGGAAACGAAAGGCGCGGACTATGAGCACGGAAATGATCATCCTCGTCGTCGTGCTGGTTTTGCTGTTCGGCGGCGGCGGCGGCTACTGGTGGTCCAGGCGCTAGTCACTCGACCCGCGACCCCTGGCCGCGGTTGACGAGCCGCGCGATCTCGGCGGACGCGATCGTCCACTCGAGGTCCCCCTCCGGCCGCGGGTCGGCGTCGCCCGGGCGGTCGATGAGCCCATCGACGTCCTGCGCGAGCAGTCCACCCGCGTTACCGGCCGGGCTTGAGGTGCCGCTCGAAGAAGTCGAGCATCGCCTTCTGGGCCTTCTCCGCGTCGGCGCCCTTGAAGCCGTGGCCGGCCCCTTCCAGGGTGAGGAGCTCGACCTCCACCCGCGCGGCTTTCAGGCGGTCGCGCATCCAGACGGCCTGCTCGTGGTTCACGTACTTGTCCTCGCTGCCGTGCAGGAGCAGGGTGGGCGCGGCGTCGGGCGTCACCCAGTAGAGCGGGCTGGCCTGGATGTGCTTGTCGAGCTCCTTCGTGGCGTCGCCGCCCAGCCACAGGGGCAGCACTTCCGCCGCGTCGACGCTCTTGCCGTAGGACTTCGTGAAGTCGCTGGGGCCGTAGTAGTTCACGACGCAGGACACGCGGCTCGACATCCCGGGATTCCCTCCCTCGCCTTCGAAGCGGGGGACGCCGCCCGTCACGCCCAAGAACTGGGCGAGGTGGCCGCCGGCCGAGTCGCCGACGACCCCGACGCGTTCGGGATCGACGCCGTACTTCTCCGCGTTCGCGCGCAGCCAGCGCACCGCGGCCTTCACGTCGTGGATCGCGGCCGGATACGGGTGCTTGGGCGCCAGGCGATACGTGACCGTCGCGGCCACGTAGCCGCGCTCGGCGAGCATCTTGCAGCGCGCGTCCCAGCCTTCGCGCTTGCCGGCCCGGAAGCCGCCGCCGTGGACGCAGAGGATGGCCGGCCGACGTCCCCCTTCCGCCTTCGGCCGCGCCAGGTTCAGCTGAAGGCTTTCGCCCCCCGGCGCCGAGAATTCGATCCCCGCCTCGAAGACGATCTCGTCGGCGGTCGGGAGCAGCAGGAGCGCCAGAAGAGCGAGTCGCATGGTCGGTCCCTCTCCCTAATTACGCGCGGCCGGCCGCCCCCAACGTTTCGAAACGTAACCTGGTAACACGTCCGCCCTCATTTCCGCACGGCACGCCGCGTTGTGAGACGTGGCATGCGGCTTGCGCCAGGTGTAGACTTGATGATGAAGGAGACGACGCGATGGAGTTGAGCGCCATCCTCGAGTTCGCCGATCGCAGACCCTTTCACCCTTTCACCATCGAAATGGAAGGTGGGCAGAGGGCGACGGTGCGGCATGCGGAGGACATCATGTTCTCGCCGAACCGAATCAAGCTGCGGGACGTGATTGTCTACGATTCGGAGCACGATCGTCGATTCTTCATCGCGCCCTCCGCCGTCACCGCGATTTCGGAAATTCCCGAAGAAGTCTACTAGCGGGGGTCGCAGAAAGCGCCCTGGCTGGCGTTGACGTAGCTGCCCCAGGGGCCCGTCTCGAGGCGCAGGGCGCGCACCATGTAGGCGGTCCCGGCCTTCCCCTCCGCCCAGCGCGTCTCCTTCACGGGCTCGGCCGTCAGGCGGGTCCAGACCGCCGCGTCCTTGCGGTAGACGTGATAGCCGGAGGTCGCGTCCGCGGAGGCCGTCCACGTCAGCCCCTTCCCCCGGACGAGCGGGCCGGGCGGCGCCACCGGATGGATCCGCAGCGTGGGATCGCCCATCAACGAGACGTGCACGCCGCCCGCGAAGTTCCCCGACGGCGCGTAAAGGCCGCGGTTGTTCTGCGTGGCCCGCGCCGCGGCGCCCAGCGGCTCGCCGAGCGCCACCGCCTGCGCGTACCAGTGCGGCCGGCCCGACCAGAAGGCGGCCAGCGCGTAGCCCTCCGCGGCGAGCGGCGCCCGCAGCAGCCCGTTCTCCGAATCCCAGTCCCCGAAGTAGCTGCCGAACAGCGACACG
>DASVNH010000213.1:0-38983 GCA_036383955.1 Planctomycetota bacterium
CGAGGATGTCGGGCCGGCCGTCGGCGTCGCCCGCGGCGAGATCGTCTCCCCCGAGGAAGGCCACGTAGCGGCCGTCCGCCGAAATCGAGGGGCGCATCCCTCCGGTGGTCGACGCCCCTCCCCCCGGCGCGACGGTCACGCACTCCGTCGTCCCGAGCTGCCGGTCCCGCAGGAAGACTTCGATCGCGGTGTCGTTGTCCGGAACGGCGAGGTTGGTCGCCGTCGAATGGAAGACGACGTAGCGCCCGTCGGCGGAGATCGAAGGGGCCTCCGAGCTCCCGTCGGCCTCGAGGCCGGCGGAGGACACGCTGACGCGCTCGATCGCGCCGGTCTGGAGGTCCTTGACGAAGACGTCGTAGGCCTGGTTCCGGTCGTCCGCCACCAGACCGGAGCCGCTGGAAGCGAAGGCCACGTAGCGGCCGTCGGCGGAGACGTCGTATCCGTTGATGAAGCAGGAGCCGCCGGCCGCCTCCAGGCCCGCCGACGTGAGGCTGACGCGTTCGATGTCGAAGGAGGCCGCGGCCCCTCCCCCGCCTTCCCCGCCGCAGGCCGGGAGCAGCGCGACGGCGGCGCAGGCCCTCAGGAACATCCTTAGGCGCATCCCCTACTCTACCGCGGGCGGCGCCCTTTTTGCGGCCTTTGCCCGAGAGGCGCCCCATCCGCGGATCCGTCTGATAGAATCCGGGGCGATGCCCGACGGCGAATCCGGCGTCCCGGACAACCTCACCGAGCTGCTCGCGCAGGAGGGGCTCGATCCGGAGACGCTTCGCACCGTGCTCGCCGCCGTCCATCCCGTGGACCTCGCCGAGCTCCTCGACGACGTCGACCTCGAGAACCGCGTCCGCATCTTCGCGACCCTCGAGCCCGACCGCGCCGCCCAGGTCCTCGCCTACATGCCCCACGAGTACAAGGTCGAGCTCGTCGACCGCATGGGCGAGCAGCGCCTCGCCGACGTGATCGACCGCATGCCCGACTACGCCGTCGCCGACATCCTCGACCACCTCCCCGCCCACAAGGAGAAGTCGGTCATGGCCCGCGTCGAGGCGGAGAAGGCGAACGACGTCGCCCAGCTCCGCGAGTACCCGCCCACCACGGCGGGCGGCCGCATGACCCGCAACTTCGTGGCCGTGCCCGACTCCTTCACGGCCGAGGACACGATCAAGGCGATCCAGGGCTCGGTGGACAGCCACACGGTGGACTTCATCTACGTCGTGGACGAGGAGGGGCGGCTGGAGGGCGTCGTCTCGCTCCCCAAGCTCATGATCCATCCGCCCGACGAGCCGATCTCCAAGTTCATGCGCCGCGAGGTCACCTTCGTGGGGCCCAGCGTGCACCAGGAGGAGGTCGCGAAGCTCGCCCAGAAGTACCGCCTGCGGCACGTGCCGGTCGTCGACAACTCCATGCGCCTGCTGGGCGTGGTGACGCTGCAGGACATCATCGACGTCATCAAGACCGAGGCGAACCAGGACGTCATGAAGATCGCCGGCGCGGATCACGTCGATCCGCTCCGGGGGTCGATGCTCGACCGCCTCAAGGCGCGCGCGCCGTGGCTGGCGGCGGCGATGACGATGGAGCTCGGGCTGGCCTGGATCATGAAGGGCTACGGGGGCACGCTCGCGAAGGCCGAGGCGCTGGTCTTCTTCATCCCGATCATCATGGCGATGGGCGGCAACGTCGGCCTGCAGTCGTCGACGACCGTGGTGCGCGCCCTGGCGACGGGGGACATCGGCGCGGGCAAGTGGCTGCGGGTGGTGATGAGCGAATTCCGGGTCGGGACGGTCCTCGGGCTGGTGGGCGGGGCGATCACGGGCCTCATGGCCATGATCATGCACATGGGCATGAAGGGCGCGGCCAAGATGAGCGGGATCGTGACGGCCTCGATGATCCTCAGCATGTCGGTCGCGGCCACCATGGGGGCGATCACGCCCATCATCATGCACCGCATGAAGCACGACCCCGCCGTGGCCTCGGGGCCCTTCATCACCGCGGTGAACGACGTCGTGAACGTGTCGCTGTACCTGACCGTCGCGATGCTGCTGCTCTCCCGCACATGACGCTCGCCGCCATCGATGTCGGCACGAACTCGGTGAAGCTCCTCGTGGGCCGCGTCGACGGCCGCGAGGTGACGCCGCTCCTCCATCGCATGCAGGTGACCCGGCTGGGCGAGGGCGTCGACCTCAGCGGGCGGATCTCCCCCGCGGCGGCCGACCGGACGATCGCGGCGCTGAAGGAGTACCGCGACCTGGCGAGGGGCCGGGGCGCGGTCGCGCTCGCGGCGGCGGGCACGCAGGTGTTCCGGGCGGCGTCGAACGCGGCGGACGTGATCGCGCGGGCCCGAAACGAGGCGGAGATCGAGATCCGCGTCCTCGCGCCGGAAGAGGAGGCGCGGCTGGCCTTCCTCGGCGCGGCGGGCGCGGCGAAGACGGCCCGGGTGCTGGCGATCGACATCGGGGGCGGCAGCACCGAGGTGATGACGGGCAGCGGCGAGGAGCTCCACGCCTCGTGGTGCGTGGGGACCGGCGCGGTGACCCTGACCGAGCGGCACCTGCGCTCGGACCCGCCGTCGTCGGCCGAGATGCTCGCGCTCGCGGCGGACGTGCAGGCCGCGCTCGAGCCGGTCGTCGTGCGCGCGGGAGCCGACACCGAGCTGGTCGGCATCGGCGGCACCGTTTCGTCGCTCCTGCGCGCGCTGCGGCTGACGTCGGGCGACGACCCCAAGGAGCACCACGGCCGCTTCGTGACCTTTCCCGAGATCGAGGCCCTCTCCATCCGGCTCTCGCTCATGACGGTGAAGGAGCGCGAGGCGCTCGGCCTCGAGCCGGGACGCGCCGACATCGTCGTGGCGGGCGCCTGGCTGCTGACCGCCGCCATGAGCAAGGTCGAGGCCCGCGGCCTCCGCGCCAGCGCCCGCGGCCTGCGGCACGGGCTGCTCATCGAGATGTCCAGGTCCAAAGCCTGATAGAATCTCGGCGTGAAGGCGCCGACCGCCGCGTTCCTGGGCACCCTCCGCTCCGAGCTGGTCACCGAGGACACCGAGAGCTTCGTGTACCGGCCGGAGCGACGTCCCGCGCGGGGCGTCCTCGAGCTCGCCGCCGCGCTGGCCCTGGTCGTCGGGACCTTCCTGATCGTGACCCAGGTCCGGGCCTGGTACGGCTGGCTCCTGGGCGCTCCCCCGCTGCTCGCCTGCGCCGTGTTCGCCGCGCGCGGCCTGGCCTGGCTCTGGCCGCGGCCGATGTTCACGATCACGGTCGACCGCCGCGCGCGCACGCTGCTGGTGTCGATGCCCACCGACCGCGGCCAGGGCCTGGCCAAGACGCGCTACGCCGACGTCCTGGCGGTCGAGCTCGTCGAGAAGGACGCGTCGTTCGCCGTGAGCCTGCCGCTCGGCGACGGACGTCGGATCGGCCTCGGCTTCTTCCGCCGCCGCGAGGACGCCGACGCGCTCGCCGCCCGGTTCGCGGGCCTGATCGGGGTCGACGTCCGCCGCGCCTAAGTACGAATCAGACGGTCTGTTTCGTACCTGACGCGCGGAGGCGGTCGGCGAACGTCTCGAGCATTTCCAGGTGGGCGAGGCGGCCGCGCCACTCGCGGGGGATGCCTTCGACGCCGTAGAAGGCTCCCGCGAGCTGGCCGTAGATGGCGCCGGTGGTGTCGGCGTCGTCGCCCAGGTTGACGGCCTTCAGGGCGCCGTCGCGGAAGGTGTCGGTCCCGTGGAAGGCCCAGAGCGCCGCCTCGAGCGACCGCACGACGTAGCCGGTGCCCGCCACCCGCCCGGACTTGAACGATCCCGCCGCGACCTCGTCGATCTTCGCGACGAACCCCGAACGCCGGGACAGCAGGACGCCCTTCGCGACGCCCCGGAGGGCCTCGGCGATCAGCCCGCCGTAGTAGCGGCAGGCGTCGACGGCCTCGGGCGCTCCGTGCGTCGTCCGGGAGCTGTCGGCGCAGCGATGGAGGACGTCGGGGCTCCCGAGGTAGTACATCGGCACCGGCGCGAGCCGCATGAGCGATCCGTTGCCGGCGCTGTCGGGATCGGTCGAGCCGCACCAGGGCTCGCCCGTGGTCTCGAAGCGGCGGAGGGCGGCCTTCACGGTGTTGCCGATGTCGAAGCAGCGCCCGTTGCTGCTGAGATGCCCCGCCTTCCACCAGAGCGTGTAGCGCCGCAGCTGGTCGACCGGATCGGAGCCGCCGCGCTCCAGCAGGCTCTCCGCGAGGCAGAGCGCCATGGAGGTGTCGTCGGTCCACTCGCCCGGCTTGAGCTGGAACGGGCCGCCGCCGACCAGGTCGGCGATCGGCTTGAACGTCCCCGGGCGCTTGAACTCCAGCGTGGTGCCCAGGGCGTCGCCCACCGCGAGCCCGAGCAGCGCGCCGCGAAAGCGGTCCATCCCCGGCCATCATATCGCTATAATCGGCCCTGGATGAAGCTGGTCGTCAACGGCGAGGAGCGCGCGACGGCCGTCGCGACGCTCGCCGACCTCGTCCGCGAGCTGGCCCTCGAGGGCAAGCCCATCGCGGTCGAGCTGAACCGGAGCGTGGTCCCGAAGGACAAGTACGGGGCGACGCGGCTCGGCGAGGGCGACCGCCTGGAAATCGTGACCCTGGTCGGTGGTGGATAGATGCTGAAGATCGGATCGATCGAGCTGAAGTCGAGGCTCATCCTGGGCACGGGCAAGTACCCCTCGCCCGAGGTCATGGTGAAGTGCCACGAGGCCTCGGGCACGGACCTGGTGACCGTGGCGGTGCGCCGGGTGGACCTGGCGGACAAGACGCGCGCGAGCTTCCTGAACTGGATCGACCGCTCGAAGATCCAGCTGCTGCCCAACACGGCGGGCTGCTACAGCGCGGACGACGCGATCCGCACCGCGATGCTCGGCCGCGAGGCGCTCGGCACGCCGCTCGTGAAGATCGAGGTCATCGGCGACGAGAAGACGCTGTACCCCGACCTCCCCGAGCTCCTGGTCGCGACGAAGCGGCTCGTGAAAGAGGGCTTCGTCGTGATGCCCTACACGAGCGACGACGTCGTCATGGCCCTCCGCCTGGAGGACGCCGGCGCCGCCTGCGTGATGCCGCTGGGGGGCCCCATCGGCAGCGGCCTGGGCATCCTCAACCCGACCAACATCCGGATGATCGTCGACCGCGTGAAGGTGCCGATCATCGTGGACGCGGGCGTCGGCACGGCGAGCGACACGTCCCTCGCGATGGAGCTCGGCGCCGACGGCGTCCTGCTCAACACCGCCGTCGCCGCCGCGAAGGATCCGGTCAAGATGGCGGCCGCCATGCGCCACGCCTGCGACGCCGGCCGCCTCGCCTACGAAGCGGGCCGCATGCCGAAGAAGGAATACGCGACGCCGTCTTCGCCCACCGAGGGGAAGATCGCCTAAGGCGTCGATGATCCTCCGCGATTTCGACCTGAACGCGCCGGAGCTTCCCCGCATGAAAGCCAGCGCGTTCCGGTATCAGATCCGTTGCGTCATGAACCTCTTCCGCCGCCTCTGCCGGGGCGTGCGCACCGAGGACTTCTGGCGGATCTGGGTCGAATGCGTGACGCATGTCCGCCATACCCCGACGGTCTCCGGCGGCGGCGTCCTTCATGTCCAGATCCGCACGGAACCCCTCGACGACTTTACGCGGCTTCCCGAGCCCGCGAAGAAGGCTAGGGCTCTCGGCTTCCTGATGCGAGGCATCAAGGCCGTCGCGAAGGCGCGGCGTCTCCCCCTCGCTCCGTTTCTCAAAGCAAAGGACGAGGTGATCGCCCGCGGCTACGAGAACACCTGGGAGCGCACGAAGCAGCGCCCCAAGGGAAGGCTGAAGGGTGTCCTGACCTGCCGCATGAACTGCCGGCGGTTCGAGGCGACCTTGTCCATTCGTTCCAAGGCAGGCGACCTCCTCGCACGAAGCATCGTCCTGCGCACGAAGCCCGACGAGCTTCACTTCGGATATTCGATCAAGAAGCTGGCGTGGCGAGGAAACGTGCTTGAGCTCCTGGATTGGCGGTCGCGGCCGGTGGCGGCGCTTTCGCTGCCCGCTGACTAGGGCTTAGCTCCTTGCGCTCCGGCCGCATGCGACGCCGTCCTCGCCCGGGACGGGCGGCATCAGCTGGCCGGCCGGGACTTGTCCCATCGCGCGTGCGCCTCGTCGGAGCAGAGGCCCAGGACGTAATCCCCGAGGCGAACCCACCCGACGCGCTCCCGCCGCGCGGCATCCCGAATCCGGACCCGGAAGACCGCGTAGCCGCCCAGGAAGTCGAAGGGCCCCCGCCTCGCGTAGCGGCGCTCCCGGGACAGGATCTCGGCGCCGCCCCGGCGGGCCCACACGTCCAGGCGCCAGTTCGCCCAGCGACGATCGAGGAGGAAGAAGGAGCCCAGCGCGACGGCCAGGCACAAGCCCGTGAATACATCCATGCGACCGGGAAGAGTAGCCTCCGCCCGGCCGAAAGGGGGATGAAATCAGGATTTCTTGGCCAGCACGCGGCGGAGGCCCACCGTGCCGTCTTTCAGCTCCTTGCGCGCGGGCTGGCGGAAGGCGCTCGTCAGCTTTTCGGCCGCGTCCTTCCAGCTGCCGCCGCGAAGGATCCGGTCAAGATGGCGGCCGCCATGCGCCACGCCTGCGACGCCGGCCGCCTCGCCTACGAAGCGGGCCGCATGCCGAAGAAGGAATACGCGACGCCCTCTTCCCCGACCGAAGGGCGCATTCAGTAGACGTTTCTTGTCGGCGCCCCCTTCCCGCCCCGCGCGACCGCGGGCACGCCGCTTGCTGATCCCCCTCCGTGCTGTGGATGCTGCTTCAGGGGCTCGGCGCGGACTCGATTGAAGAGCGGGAGCGCGCCGCGCGTGAGATGATCGAGCGGCGCGACGAAGCCGCCGCGCGAAGGGCCCTGACGTCCTCTGATCTCGAGACGCGCGCTCGGGCCGCGGACGTCCTCGACGCCATCCTCTGGGCCTCGCTGGAGCGCGCCATCCCGGCCTTCCTCGCGGACCAGGAACTGCCATCCGACGATGTCCAGCCCTTGCGGACACCCTTCGACCTCCGAGGCGCGCGGATCTTCAGGACGGGCCGGGGCTGGAACCGCCGGCTCCTTTCGCTGCGGCTCGACCGCGGGATCCGGCTCTCCGAGCCCTTCTCGGAGGGCATGCAGGACTTCGTCGTCGACCTCCTCCGCGACCGGCGGGCGCGGAGCGACGAGGAGCGGGTGGCCGTCGCGAAGGACTGTGTCGCCTTGATGGACCTCTTCGACATCGAGGGATGGACGGCGCCCGGGGCCTGCCTGCCCTCCTGGCCGCCGATGGCGTCCGAGGGGACCGTTTTCTGGGGCGGCATGACGCACCGCAATCCCGGTTTTCGGGCCGACTTCGGCACGGACGGCCGGCTGCTCTCCGCGGACTTCTGGTACCGCGACTAGAGGCCGCGTTACGAACTAAACTGGTTACTTCGTAACAGTCTTCGCGAGGACGCAGCGCAGGCCGACCGCGTCGTCCTTCAGCTCCTTGCGCGCGGGCTGGCGGAAGGCGCTCGTCAGCTTTTCGGCCGCGTCCTTCCAGCTGCCGCCGCGCAGGACCGCGCCGCCGTCGGCCGTCGAGCACCACTCCCAGAGGTAGCCGTGGATGTCGTACAGCCCCCAGGGATTCGGCTTCTTCGCGCCCACCGGCGGGTCGTTGCCCGCCGCGTTGCCCGTGTGCCAGGCGTGCGCGTCCAGGTCCTTGACGTCGTCGCCGAAGGAGTAGGCGGTCGACGTCCCCGCGCGCGCGAACTTCTCCCACTCGGCTTCCGCGGGGAGTCGGACTTCCTCCGCCGCCTCGATCAGCTTGGCGTCCCGGAGGAGGTCGGAGACCTTCTTGCAGAAGTCGACGGCCTCCGCGTACGAGAGGAACTCGACGGAGTTGCGCTTGCCCTTCCACTTGCTCGGGTTCGCGCCCATGACTTTTTCCCAGAGCTCCTGGGTCACCTCGTACTTGGCGACCTTGGGGCCTTCGGGGACGTCGACGAACTCCGAGCGGAAGGTCTTGAGGAGGGGCTCCTGAAGGAGGAGCAGGAGCAGGAGCACCGGCTACTCCGAGGGCTTGAGGTTCTTGGTGAGCGTGAGCTGGTTGCCCTTCTCGTTGTATTCGAGGCGGTCGCAGCAGCGCAGCATCAGCATGATGCCGAGGCCGCCCATGCGGCCCTGCTGATGGCGCTCGCGGGCCGCGGTGATGGCGTCGCGCGTCGAGCCCGACTTGACGAACTTGCCGTGATCGAAGCCGTTGCCCTGGTCCTTGACGACGGCGGTGATCTTTTCGCTGTCGAGAAGGTACTGCACCTCGATCTTGCGGTCGCGCTTGTACTTGTTGCCGTGCTGGGCGGCGTTGACGACGGCCTCGCGGAAGGCGGCGCTCATGGCGACCTGCCCTTCCTCGTTGAGGCCGCTCGACTCGAGGAGCTTGTGCACGGTGTCGATGACCTTCTCGATCGACGGCTCGTCGGTCGGAAGGTGGATGTTGATCTGCTGGAGGAAGATCAGCTCCTCCTCGGCCGACCGCATGATCTCGGCGTCGGCGGTGTCGAGGAGCTGCCGGAACTCGAAGGGCTGCGGGAGGTTCTCGTCGCCGACGATGCTCACGACGGGCATGACGCCCCAGGCCTTCTCGCTGGGGTAGAGGATGATCAGCGGCGTGTTGGTCGTCTCGCGCCGGACTTTCAGCGCGTAGCAGAACTTCTGGTAGTCCTCGAACAGGGCGTCGAGGATCACCAGATACGCCTGTCCCGACTCGATCTTCTGCAGGGCGTCGTTCACCTTGGTGAACGTCTCGATCGACCAGCCGGCGCTCTGGAAGTAGTACTCGAGGGTCTTGGTGAAGAAGTCCCGCTCGGGGACGACGAGCATGATCGACGACCCCTTGAACGACTCCAGCTTCTGCCGGAGATCGTCCGCCGGGGAGAAGGCCACGCGTCCGCCCGCGACGGGCTGCTCGGGGATGAACTTGATGGCCGCGCCGGCGGGCTTGATCAGCCGGTGGCCCTTGGGCTGCCGCTCGATCTCGGGCTTGTCCTTGCCGATCTCGAAGACGCCGAGGCCTTCGAGCTTCACGCGCTTGCCGGCCAGGAGCTCCTTGCGGACGGCGTCGATGGCCGCCTTGACGGAGGCGGGGTCGCCCACGGCGAAGGCCGCTTCGGCGGCGACGTCCGCCGCTCCGGCGCCGTTGCCGCCGGGGATGGAGAGGCTGCCGAGGCCGGGGACCTTGGCGTCCTTCTTGGCGCTGAAGGCCGCCCGGATCGCCGTCCCGAGGGCTTCGGCGACCTGGGCCGCTTTTTCGCCGGCGGGCCCCATGGACTTGGACAGTTCGGCCAGGGTGATCTCGGCCATAGCCTATAGCTCCCGCGCTTTCCGGGCGAGTTCCTCCTCGGTGATCACGCCCTTGTCGACGAGGAGAGGGATCAAGGCTTCCAGCAGCTTGTCCTTGGAGATCTTCGCCGCCGGGGAGTCCAGATCCTTGAGGATCTGCTCCCGGCTCTTCTCCTTGACGGCCCCGGCGGACTCCATCCTCGCGAAAATATCGTTGATCGCGCGGAGGATCTGGGAACGGCCGGCCAGCTGCACTTCGACCCGGCAGTCCACCGACAGCTGGATCTCCTCGATCGCCTCGTAGTCGTAAGGGTCGGACGTCACGACCGTCAGCACCCCGTCGTGATAGCGGATCGGCAGCACGTGATGGTGCTCGATCAGCTTCTTGGGCAGCTTTTTGACCAGGTTTTCAGGCAGGACGATCTCGTCCAGGTTCACCACGGGCATCCCCTGCTGCTTGGCGATGAAGGCCGTCAGCGTCTGGTCTTCGATGAACCCCAGCTTGACGACGATGGCCCCCAGCTTCCCTCCCACCGAGGTCTGGAAGTCCATGGCCATCTTCAACTGCTCCTCGGTCAAGAGCTTAGACTCGACCAGCATCTTGCCGAGGCGGAGTTTGTCTTCCATAACGGATGCAGTGAGTCCCTCTCGTGACTACAGTATCCCTCGCCCTGTTGGCTTGTCAAGGACTACCGCCTCCGGGCGGCCAGCCTCTCCTCCAACGCCTTCAGGACGCTCTGCACCCCGGCCTCGACTTCCCCGCCCGACAGCGTCCGGTCCGCCGCCCGGTACGTCATCGAGAACGCCCAGCCCTTCTCCCCCGCCGGGATCCCCTGCCCCCGGTACTCGCTCAGGAAGCGCACCGCCTCCAGCGTGGCCGGAGCGGCGGACCGCACCGCCTCCTCCACCTGCCGCCAGGTCGTCGCCTCCGGCAGCGTGATCGACAGATCCCGCTCCACCGGAGGCTGCCGCGGAAAGTCCCGGTACGGCCGCGTCAGCCGGGCCGCCGCCACCAGGGCCTCGAAGTCGACCTCCGCCGTCGCTACCGGCGTCCGCAGGACGCCCGGCGCCGCCCCCAGGTAGCCGACGCGCGCCCCGTTCAGCCGCAGCTCGGCCGCGCTCCCGGGCTCCAGGAACGGGAACTCCGCCGGCCGGACCTCCAGCGCCAGGCCGAGCCGGCCCGCCAGGGTGTCGAGGTAGCCCTTCACCCCCAGCGGATCCCCCGGCACCGCCAGGCCCAGGACGTCGCGCTCCCCGTACCCCTTCCCCTTCCGCAGGTAGACGCGCGCGATCTCGAACACGGGCCGGAGCGGCTCCTTGTAGTCCTCGTTCGTCTTCAGCGCCTCCAGGAGGCCGGGCGCGAGCGACTCCCGCAGCGTGCGGTCCACGTTGCCCTGCGGATCGCGCAGCGGGATCAGCGGCCCGTCCGTCCAGAACGGCACCCGGTTCGGCGTGCCCGCCTTCGCGAAGCTCCAGGTCAGGACTTCGTAGGCCCCGAGGCCCGCGAGCGTCGCCCGCGCCGCCTCGCGCACCAGGTCCTCCGCGTTGTCGACGGCCGCCTTCAGCCCGAACGACGTGTCGCACGGGATCTTGTCGTAGCCCTCGACCCGCGCGACTTCCTCGATGTAGTCGACCTCGATCTTCAGGTCGCGGCGCCCCACCGGCGACGTCACGCCCAGCTCGTCCGTCCCCGTCACGGCGCAGCCGAGGCCCTCGAGGATCTCCTTCACGCGCGCGGGAGCCACCGCCATCCCCAGCACCTTCGCCACCCGCGCGGGCCGGACCTTCGCGACCGGCCGCTCCGGACGCCGGACGCTGACGTCCACCACGCCCGAGGCCTGGCCCCCCGCCAGCTGGACGATGAGCTGGGCCGCCCGCCGCGACGCCCAGTCGACCGTGTCCCAGTCCACCCCGCGCTCGAAGCGGTACGAGGAGTCGCTCGACAGGGCGAGGCGTTTCGACGTCCGCCGGATCGACACCGGGTCGAACTGCGCGCTCTCGAGGAGGACGTCGCTCGTCCCCGCCCCGATCTCGCTCTCCTTGCCTCCCATGACGCCGGCGACGGCGACGGGGCGCTCGGCGTCGGCGATGACGAGCGCGTCTTTCGTCAGCTCGTAGGTCTTGCCGTCGATCGCGACGATCTTCTCGCCGGGCGCGGCGCGGCGGACGACGATCGCGTTCCCGCGCAGGACCCGGGCGTCGAAGGCGTGGAGCGGCTGGCCGCTTTCGAGCAGGACGAAGTTGGTGACGTCGACCACGTTGTTCACGGGGCGGAGCCCGGCGGCCTCGAGCTTCGACGCGAGCCAGGCGGGCGACGGCCCGACCTTCACGCCGCGGATCAGGCGCGCCGTGTAGCGCGGGCAGAGCTCGGGGGCCCGCACGTCGACCTTGACGTCCGGAGCCGCGCCGGCGACGTCCGGCACGGGAGGCGTCTTGAGCGACGTCCTCCGCAGCACGGCCACGTCGCGGGCGACGCCGAGCATGGAGAGGAGATCGGCGCGGTTCGCGGTGATCTCGAGATCGAGGACGTCGCCCTCGACGGACTCGACGCCGACGCCGGCGAAGACGAGGAGCTTGGCGACGTCCGCCGGCGAGCCGGGGACGTCGACGTAATCGCGAAGCCAGCTCAACGGAACCTTCATCGCCGTCTCCCGGCCCCGGATTCTGGATTCTGGATTCTGGATTCGGCCATCGTGGACTCGGCCATCAGAACTGTCTCAAGAAAGCGAAATGATTCTCGTAGAAGCGGCGGATGTCGGGGATCCCGTACTTGAGCATGCAGATCCGCTCGACGCCCATGCCGAAGGCGAAGCCGGTGTTGACCTCGGGATCGATGCCGCAGCCGGCGAGGACCTTGGGGTGGACCATGCCGGAGCCGAGGATTTCGACCCAGCCGGAGCCCTTGCAGGCGGGGCAGCCCTTGGCGCCGCAGATGAAGCAGGTGACGTCGACCTCGGCGCTGGGCTCGGTGAACGGGAAGAAGCTGGGGCGGAAGCGGACGGCGGCCTTCTCGCCCCACATCGATTTCACGAAGAGGTCGAGGACGCCCTTGAGGTGGGCGAACGTGATGTCCGGCCCGACGAGGAGGCCCTCGATCTGGTGGAACATCGGGGAATGGCCCGCGTCGGGCTTGTCGGGGCGGAACACCTTGCCGGGCGCGATGACGCGGATCGGCGGCTTCCGCGCCTTCATGGTGCGGATCTGGACGGGCGAGGTGTGCGAGCGCACGAGGTACGGCGGCTCGATGTAGAAGGTGTCGAAGCCGTCGCGCGCGGGGTGGTCGAGCGGGATGTTGAGGGCCTCGAAGTTGTGCTCCTCGGTCTCGATCTCGGGGCCGTAGACGACGTCGAAGCCCAGCTTCGCGAAGACGCGGACGATCTCGTCCCAGGTCTGGTAGATGGGATGCCGGCGGCCCAGCTCGGGGGCGCGGCCGGGGAGGGTGAGGTCGACGGCGGCGCGCGGGGCGGCGGGCCCCTTGGCGGCGGCGGCCTTCTCGACGCGCCCCTCCAGCTCGGCCTTGAAGGCGTTGAGCTTCTGGCCGGCGGCGCCCTTCTCGGCGGGCGGCACGGTCTTCAGGAAGGCGAAGAGCTCGCGGACCGCGCCTTCGCGGCCGACGTAGCGCGCCTTGAGCTGGTCGGGGGCCAGCGCGGCGGCGTCCTTCTCGAACGCCGCGCGGACCTCCGCGATCTTGTCGTCGAGGCTCATCTGAAAAAAAAGGCCATAGATCTCTCTATGGCCTGATGGTTCCTGAAACGGGGTTTACGGGTTTACGCCAGAGCCTTCTTCGTGGTCTCCAGCGCCTTCTTCGCGGTCTCGACCAGCTCGTCGAACGCCTTGGGCTCCGACAGGGCGAGCTCCGCGAGGGCCTTGCGGTTCAGTTCCACCTTGGCCTTCTTGAGCCCGTTGATAAATCGGTGGTAGGCGAGGCCGCGCGTCTCGCAGGCGGCGTTGATGCGGATGATCCACATCGACCGGTAGTCGCGCTTCTTGTTCTTGCGGCCGAAGTAGGCGTACCGGCCCGCGCGCATGACGGCTTCGCGCGCGGCGCGCTGCAGGTTTCCGCGGCCGCCGCGGAAGCCCTTGGCGCGGCGCAGGATCCGCTTGATGCGCTGCTTGCGATACGGACCGCTCTTCTGACGAGGCATGGCTCTTTCCTTTTAGACCTGATTAGACCTGAAGCAACCGATGGATGTCCTTGGCGTCATGCAGGCCGTCGAACTGCTTCCACCGCCGCATCTGCCGGCGACGCTTCGAACGCTTGCCGGACATGAGGTGCTTCTTGCCCGCGGGCTTGTGCATGACGACGCCGTTCGCGCTGACTTTGAACCGCTTCTTCGCGGCCTTGCAGGTCTTCATCTTGGG
This sequence comes from Planctomycetota bacterium, assembly GCA_036383955.1. Classification (GTDB taxonomy): domain Bacteria; phylum Planctomycetota; class MHYJ01; order MHYJ01; family JACPRB01; genus JACQFK01. The sequence continues at coordinate 13,679 of DASVNH010000213.1, forward strand.
CATCCGGGTCTCTCCTTGAGGGGGACTACACTAGCGAAACGGACGCCCGGATGCCAGACCTTTCCGCCATCGCCGTTACGCCTGGGCCGGCGGCGGGGCCGGGGCCGGAACGGCGGCCGCGGGCGCCGGAGCGGGAGCGGCGGGCGCGGGAGCGGCCGTGCCTTCCGCGGGAGGGGGCGGCGGCGGCGACGTCCCGGGCTTGGCGGGCGCCTTGTCCTTCGGCTTGTAGCCCGGCTTCGGCATCAGCGTGATCTGCATGCGCGGGCCGGTCATGGAGAGGTCGTGCTCGACCTTGCCCACCTCGTCGAGGTACTTCTTGATCCGGGACATCATCTCCCGGCCGTGCTCCTTGTGCGCCTGCTCGCGGCCGCGGAAGAAGATCGTGACCAGGACCTTGTCGCCTTCCTCGAGGAACTCGTGGGCCTTCTTGAGCTTGGTCTCGAGGTCGTGCTCGTCCGTCAGGGGCCGGAGACGGATCTCCTTCACCTTCTGGATGTGCTGGTGGGCCTTGGATTTGTGGGTTTTCTTCTTCTGCTCGTACTTGTACTTGCCGTAGTCGAGCAGCTTGCAGACGGGAGGCCGGGCGTCGCCCGCCACTTCCACGAGGTCGAACCCGCGCTCGCGCGCGATCTGCACGGCTTGAAGCGTCGGCATCTCCCCCAGCATGACGCCGTTTTCGTCGACGACCTTCACGCGCGGCACGCGGATGCGGTCGTTGATGCGGTGCTCATCGCGCGGCGGGGGCTCGCGCTTAAACGGAATTCTTGGCGGCAACGTCCCTCCTCAATTGGGCAATAAAATCTTCTAAGCCGACCGTTCCCTGGCGAGCCTTGATCTTAGCCAAGACGCCGTCGGCGAACAAATCAATTCGGCCTACAGGGGGTTCTTGGCGGCCACGTCGCCCTTCAGCTGGGCGACGAAATCTTCCAGCTTGGCCGTTCCCTGGTTCCCCTTCTTGTGGCGGCGGACCGCCACGGTGCCGGCGGCGACTTCCTTCGCCCCCACGACGGCCATGTAGGGAACCTTCATCTGCTCGCGGCCCTTGATCTTCTCCGAGATGTTGTCGGAGGACAGATCCAGCTCGACTCGCAGGCCGGCGTCCAGGGCCGCCTGGTGGAGCTTGCGGGCGTGGGCCTCGATCTCCGGCGACACCGGGCTGACGGCGATGATCGCCAGCTGCACGGGCGCGAGCCAGAGCGGGAACTCGCCGCCGTAGTGCTCCGTCAGCACGCCGATGAAGCGCTCGAGGTTGCCCAGCATCGCCCGGTGGATCATCACCGGGTGGTGGCGCTGGCCGTCCTGTCCCTCGTACTCCGCGCCCATCCGGACGGGCAGCTGGAAGTCGAGCTGGATCGTCGCCAGCTGCCAGGCGCGGCCGAGCGCGTCCTTGATGTCGAAGTCGATCTTCGGCCCGTAGAAGGCGCCGTCGCCGGCGTTGATCGTGTACGCGACGCCCTTCTCCTTCAGCGCCTTCTGGAGGGCGGCCTCGGCGCGGTCCCAGGTCTCGATCTTGCCCAGGAACTTCGGCGGCCGGGTGGAGACCTTGGCCTGGAACGGCATCTTGAAGACGTCGGTGTAGACGCGGTTGGCGAAGTCGATCTGCCCCGCGATCTCCTGCTCGATCTGGGCTTCCGTGCAGAAGATGTGGGCGTCGTCCTGCTCGAACTTGCGCACGCGCGTCATACCGGACAGCACGCCCTTCACCTCGTTGCGGTGCAGCGGGCAGAAGTCGGCGATCCGCATCGGCAGCTCGCGGTAGCTGCGCCGCCGGTGCTTGAACATCAGCACGTGGCTCGGGCAGTTCATCGGCTTCAGCGAGAACTTGTCCTCGTCGATGTCGAGGATGAACATGTTCTCCTGGTAGTGCTCCCAGTGGCCCGACGATTCCCAGAGCCCCTTGTTGTAGAGCTGCGGGGTCACCACCTCCGAGAAGCCGCGCTTGCGGTACTCCTCGCGGATGAACGCGACGAGCTCGTTGTAGACGACCGTCCCCTTGGGCAGGAAGAAGACCGCCCCCGGCGACCAGTCGTGGAACATGAACAGCTCCAGGTCCTGGCCCAGCTTCCGGTGGTCGCGCTTCTTCGCCTCCTCGAGCTGCTTCAGATGGTCGTCGAGCGCCTTCTGGCTGTGCCACGCCGTCCCGTACAGGCGCGTCAGCATCCGGTTCTTCTGGTCGCCCTTCCAGTAGGCGCCCGTCACCTTCGTCAGCTTGATCGCCTTCACGCGGCCCGTCGACGGCACGTGCGGCCCCTCGCAGAGGTCCGTGAAGTCGCCGTCCGTGTAGGTGGAGGCCGTCGGGGCCTTGATGTTCTCCTCGATCGTCTGGACCTTGTAGCCCTGCCCCGTCGCGCGCATCATCGCCGCGACCTCGTCCTTGGGCAGGTCCTTCCGGACGAACGGATGGTTCTCCTCGATGACCTTCCGGCACTCGGCCTCGATCTTCGCCAGGTCGTCCTCGGAGATCTTCGTCCCCTCCGGGAACTCCATGTCGTAGTAGAAGCCGTTCTCGACCGGCGGGCCGTAGCCGAATTTCACCGACGTCCCGTAGATCCGCTTCACCGCGGTGGCCATCACGTGCGCCGCGGAGTGGCGGATGACGTCGAGGCCGTCCGCGCTGTCCTCCTTGATGAGCAGCACGGAACATTCGGCGGGCAGCGGACGGTGGAAGTCCATGACCTCGCCGTTCACCTTGGCGGCGACGACCACCTTGGCGAGGCCCTTCGAGATCGACTCGGCGACCGTGAGGGCCGTCGAGCCGTCCGCGTATTCCTTGACCGTGCCGTCCGGCAGCGTGACTTTGACCATCGGGAGGGAAAGCCTACTCCTGTTCGCGGGCCGCGTCAAGGCCGTCGCGGAGCAGCAGATGGCGGGTGTGCGGGGGCGCGGCGCGGGCGACGTGCTCGGGCGTGGTGTGGCGGACGGCGACGCCCGGCGCCAGGTCGACGCCGACGTGCTTGTAGAGCGTCCGCACGAAGGCCGAGCAGAAGATCTCGTCGCGCGACTTCTCGCCGTCGAGCGCCTTGTTGAACATGGCCCAGTAGGTCTTCAAGGTGCCCGTCAGCGCGTACGGCGTGCGCCGGGACACGAAATCGAGGCCGGCGGCCAGGAGCTTGCGGACGTCGACGTCCTTCAATCCGAAGTCGAGGACGGCGGCGTTGGGATAGTCCTTCTCGCCGGCGTACTTCTCGACGCGATTCTCCTGGGCGCCGCTGCGGAGCCGGCCCTGGGTGACGTCGAAGTCGCTTTCCATGAGCCAGCCCTGGCCGTCGACGCGCTCGCCCTGGAAGAGGAAGACGTGGGACCAGAGGCTGGGCCGGCGCTGGGGGTCGAGGAGGCGCTGGGCGTGCCGGATGCCGCGGTCGAGGGCGGAGGAGCCGCCGACCAGGCCGACGCGGCCGGGGGCGCCGTAGCGGCGGAAAAATTCGGCGTTCGAAAGGTCCCGGTGCTGGAGAATCCGAATCCCTTCCATCGATCGCGCATCATAACCAATCGTGTGCTACCATTTCATTCCCAGCTGGGAGGGAACGCATGGCCGACAACATCCTCAAGGGCGTGTTCAAGGACGGCGCGCTGGTCGCGTCGGTGATCCAGAAGGAAGGCCACGCGAAGATCATGCTCAAGGGCGCCGAGCCGGGCGACGCGGCGTTCGCGGAGTCGATCGGCAAGGCCGCCGCCGCCTGCAAGCCCCACGTCCAGGACTACGCGGAGCGCGAGCTCTGCGCCGTCGCGATGACCGGGGCCGGCAACGCGGAGACCCTCCCGATCGGCCAGGCCGAGCTCGAGGCGATGGGACTCACCAAGCTCAGCGTCATGGACGGCGCCTGCGGCGTGGTCGTCCGGGTCGTCGAGGCCGAGCCCGCCCCCGTGCCGCTCGCCTACGGCAGCCTGCGGTCGTCGACGGGCCTCCCCGACCAGCCCGGCCTCGTGGAGATTCCGCCCGACTTCCCCCGGAAAATGCACAAGGACCTGGGGGACGCGCAGAAGAAAGTCTTCGAGGCGGCGGCCCAGGTCGCCGGCCGCGGGATCGTGCGCCTCGTCGCGTTCGAGGACGGCGGGCTCAAGCTCGCGGTCACGCTGAAGGACGCGCCTCCGCCGCGGGCCCGCTCCGTGCTCGTCCCGCTCGGCTCCTTCGCGGACGACCTCGCGAAGGGCACGTCCTACGAGGACATCGCCAAGCGGATGCTCCAGCTGAGGACGTAGGTTCAGGTTCAGGTTCAGGTTCAGAAAATCCCCCCCTTCCCCCCCCGGGGGGGGGCATGCGATCTACAAGGTCATCAGGTTCATCCGGGGGGATCCTTCCTGTACCTGGACCTACTCGGTGACCCGGATGTGGAGCTCCTTGAGCATCTTCTCGGTGACGCTGCCGGGCGCGCCCGTCATGAGATCCACCGTGGACTGCATCTTCGGGAACGTGATCACGTCCCGGATGTTCTCCAGGTTGAGGATCAGCATCGCGAGGCGGTCGATGCCCAGGGCGATCCCGCCGTGCGGCGGCGCGCCGTACTCGAAGGCGTCCAGCAGGAAGCCGAAGCGGTCCCGGGCGTAATCCTCCGTCAGCCCCAGCAGGTTGAAGATCCGCTGCTGGATGTCGCGCCGGTGGATGCGGATCGAGCCGCCGCCCAGCTCCACGCCGTTGAGGACCAGGTCGTAGGCCTTGGCCCGCACCTTCATCGGCTCTTTTTCCAGGACGTCGATGTACTCGTCCTTCGGCGACGTGAACGGATGGTGCTTCGCGCCGACCTTGCCGTCCTCGCCGACCTCGAACATCGGGAAGTCGACGACCCAGCAGAAGTTGAACTCCCCTTCCTTGACGAGCTTGAGCTTGTCGCGGAGCACCAGGCGCAGCCCGCCCAGCACCGACGAGGCCTTGTCCTCGGTGTCGGCGACGAAGAGCAGGAGGTCGCCCGCCTTCGCGCCGCCGGCCGCGATGGCCGCGTCGGCCTGCGCGGGCGTGAAGAACTTCGCCGACGGCCCGCTGATCTTGTTCCCCGCCTCGACCTTGAGGGAGACGAGGCCCTTGGCCCCGACGCCCTTGCAGTAGGTCTCGAGGCCCTCGACCTCCTTGCGCGAGAACGTGCCCGCGCCCGGCACGGCGATGCCCCGCACGACGCCGCCCTTCGCGATGGTCTCGGAGAAGACCTTGAACTCGCTCGCCTTCACCGATTCGGAGATGTCGAAGATCTTCAGCCCGAAGCGGAGATCCGGCTTGTCCGAACCGTAGTACAGCTCGGCCTCGTCGTAGCTGATCCGGGGGAACGGGAGCTTCAGGTCGATCCCCAGGACGCGCTTCCAGACGGCCGCCACCGCGCCCTCGAGGACCGCCATGACGTCCTCCCGCTGGACGAAGGACATCTCGACGTCCAGCTGGGTGAACTCCAGCTGGCGGTCGGCGCGGAGGTCCTCGTCGCGGAAGCAGCGGGCGATCTGGTAGTACTTGTCCAGGCCGCTCACCATGAAGAGCTGCTTGAAGATCTGCGGCGACTCCGCGAGCGCGAAGAACTTGCCGGGATAGAGCCGGCTGGGGCAGATGAAGTTGCGCGCGCCGCCCGGCGTGAACTTCACCATGTACGGGGTCTCGATGTCCACGAAGCCCTGCGCGTCCATGAACTCCCGGATCACCTGCACGATCTGGTGCCGGACCACGATGTTCCGCTGCATCGCCGGGCGCCGCAGGTCCAGGTAGCGGTACTGGAGCCGGACGTCCTCCGACACGGCCACGCGGTCGTCGATCGCGAAGGGCGGGGTCTTGGCCTCGTTGAGGATCTCGACTTCCACCGCCTCGATCTCGATCTCGCCGGTCGGGATCTTCTTGTTGACCGTGTCGGCGTCGCGCTTGCGCACGAGGCCCTTCACGGCGACGACCGTCTCGCCCCGCAGCTTCGAGGCCGCGTCATGGACCTTCTTGTCGCGGTCCGGGCTGAAGATCACCTGGATCTTGCCGTACCTGTCCCGGAGGTCGACGAAGATCAGGTTGCCGAAGTCCCGGCGGACGTCGACCCACCCGTTCAGCACGACGGTCTTGCCGACGTCGGCCGCCCGGAGTTCGCCGCAGGTGGTGGTGCGCTTCAGTTTCCACATGGAACGATCATCCCCACATATCCGACCACGCGGTCGAAGTCTCCCGACACGTCGCCGCTGGTCGCGTGTTTCACCGTGACGGCCCGGGCCGCGCCCTTCGCCCGGGCATAGGCGCAGACGGCCGCGGCGGGCGCGTACCCGCACATCGAGACGCCCTTGCGCGTGACGGCCTCGCGGATCCCGTCCGCGTCCAGCCGTTCGAGGGCGCGGATGACTTCCGCGTCCTTCCGGAGCGTCGTGGCCTGGTCTTCGTAATGGTTGAGGTCGGTCGAGGCGACCACGAGGAAGTCGCCGGGCAGGGCCGCCAGCGCGGTCCCGAAGGCGCGGAGGGCGTCGAAGTCCCCCGTCGACAGCGCCACGGGGACGACGCGCACGCCGGGCCGCCGCGCGAGCAGGAACGGCAGCTGGACCTCGCCCGAGTGCTCGTCCAGATGGCCGGCCTCGTCGGCCGTCGCCCCGGGGCAGCGCTCCAGGACGGCGCGCGCCAGCGCGTCGGCGACCGGGACGTCGCCCATCGGCGTCCGCCAGGCGCCGTCGGGCCAGACGGCGACGTCCGCCCCCCGGCCGCGGTGGTTGAAGCAGAGGAGGACGACGTCCTCCGGGACCCGGACGCGGGCGTAGACGGCGCCGGCGACGGCGCCCGAGTACAGGTAGCCCGCGTGGGGGACGACGACGGCGAGGGCCTCTTCCGCGGAGGGACCCGGAACGAGCGCGGCCTCCACCTGGCGGCGGAGGTCGACGGCGTTGCCGGGATAGAAGGAACCCGCGACGGCGGGGGTGCGCAAGCTCATGACAGAGCGGGACATTGTGGCGGAAGGACGTCGAAAAGCCAAGCGCCCGCTACGGGATCAGGACCGCCGCCGAGATGACGGTGGTCCAGAGGCCGCCGATGCCCTGCGCGGACTGGGTGGCGTTGAGGGTGCGGACGATCTTGCCCGAGATCTTCCACTGCTCCTCGCGCTGGTCCCAGGAGGCGCTGGTCTCGTAGTCGAGGCCGAGCGTCGTGGCCAGCATGGAGGCGGCCAGGTCCTCGGCGTACTCGCCGGCCTGCTCCTCGGTCTCGCCGTAGCTGTGGTGCTCGGAGAGGTAGCCGTACTGCTTCTTGTCCGACGGGATCGCCACGCCGATGGACGTCGCGACGAGGCGCCGGTTCTCGTTGGTCTCGTTGCGCGCGATCACGACGGCGATGACCTGCCCGCTCTGGAGCCGCGAGAGGCCCTTGTTGACGGGCACGATCTTGCACGCCGGCGGATAGATGCTGGAGACGTGGGTGAGGTTGAAGCGCGCGATCTTGGCGTCGCGCAGCGCTTCTTCGAAGCTGGCCAGCTTCTCTTTGTGCCGGCCGACGCCCTTGGTGAGGAAAATTTCTCGCGGAAGATAAGGTACCATAGGGCGCCTCTTTTATCAGACCCGACGGGAGACTGTCAAGCGATTGAGGGCGCCTCCCTTCCCCCCCTACACCGTTCCCTTACGTTTCCCTCAACGGCGACGTCGCCGATTCGAACGGCTCCTCCGCGCGGTAGGAGCTGCGGACCAGGGGGCCGGACTGCACGTACGGAATGCCCCGGGCCTTCGCCATGTCGCGAAGTAAGTCGAACTCCCCCGGCGTATAGAAGCGGCGCACCGGCAGGTGCTCCTTCGTCGGCTGGAGGTACTGCCCGATCGTGAAGACGTCCAGCTTGATCCGGGCCAGGTCGTCCATCACGCCGAGGATCTCGTCCCAGGCCTCGCCGTGGCCGACCTGCAGGCCGGTCTTCGCCAGCAGCCCGGCCGCCTTGGCCCCCGCGAGGACCGCGATCGAGCGCTCGTAGTTGGCCGCGCTGCGCACCTGGCGCTGCAGCCGCGGCACGCATTCGATGTTGTGGCCGAAGACGTCCGGCCGCGCGTCCCAGACGGTCTTCAGCGCCTCGGGCCGGCCCAGGAAGTCGGGCGTGAGCACCTCGACGCGCGTGTCCGGGCAGAGCGCCTTCGTCCGGCGGATGGTCTCGGCGAAGATCGCCGCCCCGCCGTCCTCGAGCTCGTCGCGGTTGACGCTGGTGATCACGGCGTGCTTGATGCCGAGCGTCCGGATCGCCTCCGCGGTGCGCCGCGGCTCGTCGAGGTCGAGCTCCGTGGGACGTCCGGTCTTCACCGCGCAGAAGCCGCAAGAGCGGGTGCAGATGTCGCCGAGGATCATGAACGTGGCGGTCTTGCGGCTCCAGCACTCGGCGATGTTGGGGCACATCGCGTCTTCGCAGACGGTGTGCAGGCGCAGCTCGCGCGCGACCTTGAGCGTCGCGGCGTAGCCCGCCCCGGTCGGCAGCCGCACCTTGAGCCAGGCCGGCTTCCGGCCCGCTACTTGATCGGTATGCTCCACGTCTGCAGGATCTCTTTCAAGCGGGCCATGAAACGCTCCGCGTCCACCCCGTCGATGACGCGGTGGTCGAACGAAAGGTCGATGTAAGCCATGCTGCGGATCGCGATCGCGTCGTTGATCACCACCGGGCGCTTCTGGATGCCGCCGATGCCCAGGATCGCCACCTCGGGCTGCTTGATGATGGGCGTCGCGAAGAGGCCGCCGTAGTTCCCCGGGTTCGTCACCGTGAAGGTGCCGCCCTGCATGTCGTCGATCTTCAGCTTCTTCGCCCGGGCCCGCTCCGCGAGGTCGTTGACCGCCCGCGCCAGGCCCAGGAAGCTCTTCTCTTCGGCGTGCTTCACGTTCGGGACGATCAGGCCCTCCGGGATCGACACCGCGATCCCGAGGTTGATGTCCGCCTTGTAGACGATGTTCCGGCCGTCCACCGACGCGTTGAAGAGCGGGAACTCCTTCAGGACCTGGACCGCCGCCATCGCGAAGAAGTGCGTGTAGGTCAGCTTCGTCCCGTAGGCGGTCTCGTAGTTTTCCTTCTCCTGCTCCCGCAGCTGGACGACCTTCGACATGTCGACTTCAAAGAAGGTCGTGACGTGCGCCGACGTCCGCTTCGAGAGCGTCATGTTGTCGGCGATCGCCGCCCGCATCGACGTCATCGGGACCACCCGGACGTTGCCGGCGGGCGCCGCGACGGGAGGCATCACCACCGTCGGCGCCGGGACGACCGGAGCCGCGGCGACCGGAACCGGAGCCGGAGCCGGAACCGGGGCCGGCGCGGGAGCGCCTTCGCCCTTGCCGAGGTGCGACAGGATGTCGGTCTTCGTGATCCGCCCCTTCCAGCCCGTGCCCTGGATCTGGCCGAGGTCGACTCCCTCCTGCCGCGCGATCCGCCGGACCAGGGGGGAGCTGAAGACGCGCTTGTCGCCGCCGCCGTTGTCGGGAGCGCCCACGGTGACCGGCACCCGGGGGGCCGGCGCGGGGGCGGGGGCGGGAGCGGGCTTCTGGACTTCGGGCTTCGCCGCGGGAGCGGGCGCGGCGGCGCCGGATTCGTCGACGACCGCCACGACCGTGTTGATGGGCACCTTCGAGCCCACGGGGAACATGATCTTCGAGAGCGTGCCGCTCACCGGCGACGGGATGGCGGTGTCGACCTTGTCCGTGGAGATTTCGAAGAGGTCCTCGTCGCGCTTGACGAAGTCGCCCTCTTTCTTGAGCCACTTCGTGATGGTGCCTTCGAAGATGGATTCGCCCATCTGAGGCATCGGGATATTCGTGGGCATGTCGGCGATCCCCTCAGGAATTCTGACTGCGGGCATCATACATCATGACCGGGCTCCTAGCTAGTATCGGGCCAGGGCCTTCGCCGCCGCCGCGATGTCCCCGACCGAGGGCAGGAACGCGTCCTCCAGGCTCGGCGCGAAGGGCACCGGCGCGTCCGGCGACGTGACCCGCACGACCGGGCCGTCCAGGTGCTCGAAGGCCTCCTCGTTCAGCACCGCCGCGATCTCCCCCGCCACGCTCCCCGTCCGCGTGTCCTCCGTCACCACCATGATCTTTCCGGTCTTCTTGACGCTCTCGACGACCGTCGCGCGGTCGAGCGGATAGATCGTCCGCAGGTCGATCAGCTCGACCGACACCCCGGGCAGCAGCGCGAGGGCCTCGAGGCAGCGATGGAGCATCATCCCGTACGACACCATCGTCAGGGCGTCGCCCGGCCGGACGACGCGGGCCTTCCCCAGCGGGATCGGGGGCGAGTTGTCGGCGACGTCCTCCTTGAGCCGGCGGTAGAGGTACTTGTGCTCCAGGAAGAGGCAGGGGTCGTTGTCGCGGATGCAGGACTTGAGGAGGCCTTTGGCGTCGGCGGGCGTCGAGGGCGCGACGACCTTGATCCCCGGCGCGTGGGCGAACCACATCTCGAGGCTGCGGGAATGGAACGGGCCCGCGCGGCCGCCCGCGCCCCAGGGGCCGCGAAAGGTGATCGGCACGGGGCGGCCCACGCGATAGCGGCTGGTCGCCGCGAAGTTGACGATGACGTCGAAGGCGCAGGGCATGAAGTCGATGAACTGGAACTCGACGACGGGGCGGAAGCCCGTGTACGCGAGCCCCACCGCCGCGCCGACGAAGCCTTCCTCGGCGATGGGCGTCTCGATCACGCGCTTCTCGCCGAAGCGCTCGAGGAAGCCTTCGGTGATCTTGAAGGCGCCGCCGTAGGCCCCGATGTCCTCTCCCAGGAGGATCACGGAAGGGTCGGCGGCCATCTCCTCTTCGAGGCCCTTGGAGATCGCCTGGAGGAAGGTCAGCTCAGGCATGGGCCTTCCACCAGGGCGTGAACTGGATGATCGAATCGTCCTCGAAGACGCCCTTGAAGGCTTCCGCCCCGTCCGGGAAGGGCGAGGCCTCGGCGAAGGCCGTCGCGTCCTCCACCGCCTCCCCCACCCGCTTCTCGACCGCGGCCTTCTCGGCCGCCGTAGGCTTCAGCGCTTTCTCGAAGACCGGGATCGGATCCTTCTTCTTCCAGGCCTCGATCAGACCCTTGGGCACGTAGGACTGATTGTCATGCGGCGCGTGCCCGCGCATGCGGAAGGTCTTCAGCTCGAGAATCTGGGGCCCTCCGCCCGCCCGCGCCGCGTCGACGCAGACTTTCGTCCGCCGGTAGACGCCCAGGACGTCGTTGCCGTCCCCCACATAACCGGGAATCCCGAAGGCCTTGGACTTGTCCGCGAGGTCCTCGAGGAGCGACTGGCGGGAGACGGGCGTCGAATAGCCGTACTGGTTGTTCTCGATGATCACGACGAGCGGCGCCTTCTGGACGGCGGCGAAGTTGAGGCCTTCGTAGAAGTCGCCGGTGGAGCTCGCCCCGTCCCCGATGTACGTGAGCGCGACGCGCGGCTCGCCCTTGAGCTTCGCGCCGATCGCCATGCCGGCGAGCACCGAGATGTTGATGCCCAGCATGGAGATGTAGGCCACGACGCCCGTCCGGTCGATGTCGCCGAAGTGCTGCGAGTTGTCCTTCCCGCGCGTGGGCGAGTCGGCGCGGGCGAGGTACTGGGTCAGGATGTCGCGCGGCGTGTGGCCGCGGGCCAGCACCGCGCCCATGTTGCGGATCATGGGGCCCAGGTAGTCGCCCTTCTCCAGCGCGAAGGCGGAGCCGATCGAGATCGCCTCCTGGCCCAGGTTCGAGAACAGGCCTCCCACGACCTTGCCCTGCCGGTGCAGCGCGTGGGCCCGCTCGTCCAGCGCCCGCGTCAGCCGGAGGTAGAAGTACATCTCGAGCTGGACGTCGCGGGAGGGATTAGGCGCCGCCGGGAGCTTCCGCTTCATGAACCATCTCGCGGCCGAAGACCCGGCCGAAAGCCTCGACGACCGCCTCGCGCGCCTCCGCGAGCGGCACCCGCCGTCCGGTTTCGCGTTCGATGGATGTTACCCGGCGGTCCGGGAGCCCGCAAGGAATGATCTGGTCGAACGCGCCCAGGTCCGTCGAGACGTTCAGGGCGAACCCGTGGGACGTCACCCAGCGCTCGACCCGCACACCGATCGCGGCCAGCTTGCCCCCCGCCGCCCACGTCCCGGTCTGCCCTTCCGAGCGCCGCGACTCCACGCCCAGCCGCGCCGCGGCCGCGATCAGGACCTCCTCCAGCCGCTCGAGGTACCACTTCACGTCGCGCCGCAGGCCCTGGAGGTCGACGATCGGATACCCCACGAGCTGCCCCGGGCCGTGGTAGGTGATGTCGCCGCCGCGGTCGGTCTCGACGACCTCCGTTCCCGGCCGCGCCGCGAGCAGATGCTCCCGCTTCGCGACCTTGCCGAGGGTGATGACGTCGGGATGCTCGACGAAGAGGAGGACGTCGGGGCTCTCCCCCGCGACGCGCCGGCGGACGGCTTCTTTTTGCAGGGCGAGCGCGGCGGCGTAGGGAGTCCGTCCGAGGTCGCGCCAACGGCAGAGGTCCACGACCTAAAACTCCCAACTCCCAAATCCCAAATCCCAAAGGGCCGCCCCCTGCCCCCCCCGGACCTTCGCCCGCCGAAGCGGGCATGGCTTCGGCCCGCGAAGGCGGGGGGAACGGGGTGACGGGTTGGGATTTGGAAGTTGGGGCTTGGGAGTTCCGCGCACGCCTACGTCCCTTGCGCGTGGTGGGCTTCCCAGTGCTTGTTGAGCTCGCTCTGGAGGATGGCGAGGGAGACGATCTGGAGGCCGAAGATCGTGAGGATGAGGCAGGGGACGGTGAGATCGACGACCGGGGCCTTCTCGTCTTGCGTGATCTCCTGAAGGGCCCTCGGATACTTGTACATGACGTAGATGCCCCAGAGCCCGCAGGTCACGAGGATGAGGAGGATGTCGACGCCCGGCTTGAGCCGTCCCATTCCCTGGTGGCTGTTGAGCTCGTCGCCGATCTTGTAGAGCCAGACCCAGCCGTAGATGCCGCAGGTGAGGAACGTGAGCACGATGGACATCACGACGCCGCGCTCGGCGCCGAGCGGGCCGGAGGGAACGGGAGACGAGGCGGGCGCGCCGGCCGCGGGGATCGCGCTCCGGCAGAAGCGGCAGGACGTCGCGTTCGCGACGATCTCCTCGGCGCAGAAGGGGCACTTCCGGACGACGGTCGAGGAGCAGAACTTGCAGACCTTGGACTCTTCCGGGATGTCCTCGGCGCAGAACGGGCACTTCTTCATGGCTGATCCGGATTATGACGCCTAGATGTGGATCGCGTGTCCGTAAAACGCGTGGCTGGCCTCCATGATGCCCTCCGACAGCGTCGGATGCGGGTGGATGGCGTGGGCCAGGTCCTCGGCCGTCATCTCCCCGTTGATCACGGCCACCGCCTCGGAGATCATCTCCCCCGCGTGCGCGTGCAGGATGTGCACGCCGAGGATCTCGTCGTAGCGGGCGTCGCCCACGATCTTCACGAAGCCTTCGCGCTCGTCCTCGATGGCGGCCTTGCCGACGCCCATGAAGGGGAACTTGCCGATCTTCACCTTGTGCCCGCGCTCCTTCGCCTTCTTCTCGGTGAGGCCGATGGACGCGACCTGCGGGTCGCAATACGTCACGCCGGGGATGCGGTCGTAGTTGAGGGGCTTCACCGCCCGGCCGGCGATGTGCTCGACGGCCAGGATGCCCTCGGCGCTGGCGACGTGGGCGAGCTGGGGGGTCGGCACGATGTCGCCGATCGCGTAGATCCCCGGCTCGTCGGTCTGCATGTACGCGTTGACCTTCACGTAGCCGCGGTCCGTCTTGACCTTGGTGTTCTCGAGCCCGATCTTCTCGGTGTTGGGCTTGCGGCCGACGGCCACCAGGACGATCTCGACGGCGATCTTGTCCGTCTTGCCGTCCTTCGTCACGGTCACCTCGTAGCCGGCGCCGGCCGGCCTGCCCTGAGCGCCGTCGAAGGGCTTGATCGACTCGACTTTGGAGCCGACGAAGAACTTCATGCCGCGCTTGGCGAGGATCTTCTGCTCCTCGGCGGCGACTTCCTCATCCTCGATGGGGAGGATCTGGGACATGGCTTCGATGACCGTGACTTTCGCGCCGAAACGATGATAGACGGAGGCGAATTCGAGCCCGACGGCCCCCGCCCCGATGACGGCCATGGATTCCGGGACTTTCTTGAGGCTCAGGGCCTCGTTGCTCGTGATGATCCCCTTCCCGTCCGGATCCATGCCAGGGAACCACTTCACGGAGGAGCCGGTGGCCAGGATGATGTTCTTCGTCGTGACGGGCTTGCCGTCGACCTCGACGACCCCCGGCTTCGCGACCTTGCCGGTGCCGACGAGCGTGGCCACCTTGTTCTTCTTGAGCAGGGCCTCGATGCCCATGACGTTGCGCTTGACCGTGAGCTCCTTGTGCTTCATGACGTTCTCGAGGTTCAGGCGGACGTTGTCGGCGTCGACCCCGAACTTCGAGGAGTGCTGCATCTGCTCGTAGAGATAGGCGTCGTGGAGCAGGGCCTTGGTGGGGATGCAGCCCCAGTGGAGGCAGGTGCCGCCCCACTCGGGCTTCGGCCCCTTCTCGACGAGGGCGGCCTTGAGGCCGAGCTGGGCGGCGCGGATCGCGGCCACGTAGCCGCCGGGTCCGGCGCCGATCACGACGACGTCATAGTCGGGCATTCGCGGTCTCCATCGCCTAAACGAGGAGACGTTATAGCAGATTCCGGAACCCGGAACACGGAACCGGGAACCCGAAATCCCGACCCCGGGTTCCGGGTTCCGTTCGCCGGGTTCCGGGGCTTACAGCACGGTCCGTTTCGAGATCACCACGATGCCGCTCTCGGTGACCGTGAAGCGCTTGCGGTCTTCCTCCGGGAAGTACCCGATCTGCATGCCCTCGGGGATGTTGACGCCCTTGTCGACGATCACCCGGTGCAGCTTCGAGTGACGTCCCACGTTGACGTCCTCGAAGAGGATGGAATCGGTCACCAGCGAGAAGCTGTTGATGCGCACGTTCGGCGACAGCACGGAGCGCTCCACCCGGCCGCCCGAGACGATGGCGCCCGGCGAGACCAGGGAGTCGAGCGCCTGGCCCATGCGGCCCGGCTCCTGCTGGGCGAAGACGAACTTCGGCGGCGGCGCCGTGATCGGCATCGTCCGGATCGGCCACTCGTGGTCGTAGAGGTTCAGGTCCGGCGTGACCCGCACCAGGTCCATGTTCGCCTCGTAGTAGGCGTCGATGGTCCCCACGTCGCGCCAGTACTTCGCCTCTTTCTTGTTCTCGTCGATGAAGCTGAAGGCGTAGATCGCGTGCTTCCCCAGCATCTTCGGGATGATGTTCTTGCCGAAGTCGTGCGAGCTGGACGGCTCCCGCGCGTCCTCCTCCAGCATGCGGTACAGGACGTCGGGCTTGAACACGTAGATCCCCATCGAGCCCAGGCAGAGCTCGGAATTCCCCGGGATCGGCTTCGGCTCGGCCGGCTTCTCCTCGAAGCCGAGGATGCGGCTCTGGTCGTCGACCTGCAGCACGCCGAACTGCCCGGCCGCCTCCTTGCGGGGGACCTCGACGGCCGCCACGGTCGCGTCGGCGTTGCGGTCGGCGTGGAAGCGCAGGAGGTGGCGGTAGTCCATCTTGTAGATGTGGTCGCCCGCCAGGATGAGGATGGCCTCGGGCTCCTCCTCGCGGAAGGCGAAGAGGTTCTGGTACACGGCGTCGGCCGTCCCCAAGTACGCCTCGCCGGCGTGGAACTGGGGCGGCATCGGCTCGAGGTACTCGCCCACCGCCGGGTTGAAGAGGACCTGCCAGCCGTCGCGGAGGTGCCGGTTCAGCGAGCGCGAGCGGTACTGGACGAGCACGGTGAGCTTCTTCAGCCCCGAATTCACGCAGTTCGACAGCGCGAAGTCGACGATGCGGTAGATGCCGCCGAACGGCACCGCCGGCTTGGCGCGGTCCCGCGTGAGAGGCTCGAGCCTCTGCCCCTTGCCCCCGGCGAGCAGCACCGTCACGACGTTCGAGAAATTCATGCGTCCCTCTAGCTGAAGCGAAGTCCCCGCGTCCTACTCGAAAGCCAGCGCCTGGCGCTCCAGGAGGCGCCGCACGATCGCCGACCGCGCCCCCAGCGACACGAGGTGGCAGACGGCCGAGCCCGGAATCACCATCGGAAGAGTCGTGCAGCCCACCACCAGGCCCGAGTAAGGAGCGCGGATCTTCCTCAACTCGGTCCCGAACGGCTTGGTGTTCACCGCGATGACCTCGTCCTTGTCGATTATATCACCCGGCTTCACCTGGAGATTCACGATGCCCCCCCGCTTGGCGCGAATCCAGCGGTGGTCCTCCACGATGATCTGGAAGGGCGGCCGCACCCGCTCCACGTCGTACATCTTCAGGTCCGCCAGCACGTTGAGGATCCCCTCCACCCCGCGCCGGATCAGCGGCTTCTGGAACTTCAGCGGCTCCCCCGCCTCGTACACGATCGTCGGCACCCCCGCCCGCGAGGCCGCCCGCCGCAGCATCCCCTCCTCGCCCGGCATGTCGAAGACCACCTCGCAGCCGAAGGCCGTCGACAGCCGCCGCAGCGCCGGGCTCCGCAGGTCCGCCCGCACGTGCGGCAGGTTCGTCCGCCCCGCCGCCGCCGTGTGCAGGTCGATCCCGAAGTCCGCGTGCCGCACGATCTTCGTGAAGATCGCGTCCGCGATCAGCGAGGCCATCGACCCCCGCTCGCGCCCCGGGAAGAAGCGGTTCAGGTCCCGCCCGTCCGGCAGGTCCCGCGACATGTTCAGGAACGAGATCGGGTTCGCGATCATCACCAGGATCAGCGTGCCCCGCAGCTTGCGGGCGTCGACCGCCTGCCGCACCTGCCGCACCATCTCGATGCCGTTGATCTCGTTGCCGTGGATCGCCGCGACCACGTACACGACCGGCCCGGGCCGCGGCCCGTGCGCCACCGACACCGGCAGGAACACCGGCGTGGCCGTGTAGAACTCGCTGATGCGGATCCGGAGGTCTTTTCGACGTCCCGGGGGGACCTTCATCCCGGCGAGCGTGAAGGGCTTCATCGGCGCTTTCTCCGGGCGGTGTGGGCCGCCGTCCGGACCAGCTCCCGGGCGGCATTGACGCCCGTCGCCTCCTCGAGGCCCTCGAAGCCGGGCGACGCGTTGACCTCGAGGATGACGGGGCCGTCGGCCGTCTCGAGCATGTCGACGCCCGCCGCGTTGAGGCCGATCGCGCGCGCTGCGGCGATCGCGGCCCGCTCGTAGGGCTTGCCGAGCGTGATGCCCTCGCCCACCCCGCCGCGGTGGATGTTGGAGCGGAACTCGCCCGGCGGGCCGGTCCGGCGCATGGCGGCGAACACGCGGCCGTCGAGCACGAGGGCGCGGACGTCCTTGCCCTTCGATTCCGCGATGAAGCGCTGGAGGAGGATGTCCTCCCCGAGGCTCCAGATCGTCTCGAGGACGGACTCCACGGACGAGCGGTTCTCCGCGAAGATCACGCCGGTGCCCTGGGTGCCCCGCAGGAGCTTGAGGATGACGGGGGGGCCGCCGAGCAGCTTCATCAGGCGGTCGAGATCCTTCGGATAGCGGGCGATGAGGGTGTCGGGCACCGGCAGGCCGCGGGAGGCCAGGATCTGCAGGCAGGCGAGCTTGTGCTTCGCGCGGCCGATGGCGTCGGAGCCGTTGAGCACGGGGACGCCCATGAGCTCGAAATGCCGCACCACGGCGACGGAGTAGTCGGTGCCCATGGAGCCGACCCGGGGGATGACGGCGCCGGGCCGGGGCAGCGAGCGGCCGCCCGCGTGGATGGCCGGGCCGTCGGGACCCATGTGGAGGACGCAGCGGAGGGGGTCCACCACGTCCATCCGGTGCCCGAGCTTTTCGCCCTCCTCGCGGAGGCGGGAGGTGCTGTACAGCGACCGCTTCCGGGAGAGGATCAGGATGCGCACGGGCAAGAGTCTACCATCCCCGGGGGGATCGCGTCGCGAAGCGCACGGGAAGATTCCCGGTTCGGGGGGTCCGATGATACAATTCGCCGATCACATGCCCGACACCAAGAGCTCGCCGGCCTCCCTGACCGACCAGGATCTCTACCTCTTCAACGAGGGGACGCACCAGCGCCTCTATCTCAAGCTCGGCGCCCACCTGGGGATCCACGACGGCCAGGCGGGCGCGCGCTTCGGCGTCTGGGCGCCCGACGCCGAGCGCGTGAGCGTCGTCGGCGACTTCAACGGCTGGGACCCCGGACGCCACCTCCTGCGGATCCGGGGCGCCTCCGGCATCTGGGACGGCTTCATCCCCGGCGTCGAGCGCGGCTCCCGCTACAAGTACCACGTCGCCTCGCGCTTCCAGGGCTTCCGGGCGGACAAGGCCGATCCCTTCGGCCTCTACCACGAGACGCCCCCGCTCACCGCCTCGGTCGTCTGGGACCTCGATTACCGCTGGGGGGACGGCGAGTGGATGGCCTCCCGCGGCGCGCGCAACAGCGGCGGGGCCCCGATGTCCATCTACGAAATCCACCTCGGCTCCTGGCGCCGCGTCCCCGAGGAGGGCAACCGCCCCCTCTCCTACCGCGAGATGGCCGCCCCCCTCGCCGAACACGTCAAGAGCGTCGGCTTCACCCACGTCGAGTTCCTGCCCGTCATGGAGCACCCCTTCTACGGCTCCTGGGGCTACCAGACGACCGGGTACTTCGCCCCGACGTCCCGCTACGGCACCCCCCAGGACTTCATGTACCTGGTGGACTACCTGCACCAGCAGGGCATCGGCGTCATCCTCGACTGGGTGCCTTCGCACTTCCCCACCGACGGCCACGGCCTCGGCTACTTCGACGGCACCCACCTCTACGAGCACATGGACTCGCGCCTCGGCTTCCATCCCGACTGGAAGAGCAACATCTTCAATTACGGACGCCACGAGGTGCGCAGCTTCCTCATCTCCAGCGCCCTCTTCTGGCTCGACAAGTACCACGTCGACGGCATCCGCGTGGACGCGGTCGCGTCGATGCTCTACCTCGACTACTCCCGCCAGAACGGCGAGTGGATCCCGAACCGGCACGGCGGCCGGGAGAACCTCGAGGCCATCGCCTTCCTGCGCCAGCTCAACGAGGCCATCTACGCCGCGCACCCGGACGTCCAGACCTTCGCCGAGGAGTCGACGGCGTGGCCCATGGTGTCGCGCCCCTCGTACGTCGGCGGCCTGGGCTTCGGCCTGAAGTGGGACATGGGCTG
Source organism: Planctomycetota bacterium (assembly GCA_036383955.1). GTDB lineage: Bacteria > Planctomycetota > MHYJ01 > MHYJ01 > JACPRB01 > JACQFK01. The sequence continues at coordinate 32,750 of DASVNH010000213.1, forward strand.
GATGCACGACACGCTCGTGCACATGGCGCGCGACCCGATCCACCGCAAGTGGCACCACGGCGAGCTCTCGTTCCGGATGGTCTACGCCTTCTCGGAGAACTTCGTCCTTCCGCTCTCGCACGACGAGGTGGTGCACGGCAAGGGCTCGCTGATCGCCAAGATGCCCGGCGACGACTGGCGCAAGTTCGCCAACCTGCGCCTGCTCTACGGCTACATGTTCGGCCAGCCGGCCAAGAAGCTCCTCTTCATGGGCGACGAGTTCGCGCAGCGCGCGGAGTGGTCGCACGAGTCGAGCCTCGAGTGGCACCTGCTCCAGTACAAGCCGCACCAGGGCGTCCAGCGCTGGGTGACGGACCTCAACCGCCTCTACAAGGAAGAGCCCGCGCTGCACGAGTTCGACCTCCAGCCGTCCGGCTTCGAGTGGATCGAATGCCACGACGGCGACAACGGGGTGCTGGCGTTCCTCCGCCGCGGCCGCGTCGGGCCGCCGATGCTGGTCGCCTGCAACTTCACGCCCGTGCCGCGCGAGCCCTACCGCCTCGGCGTCCCCCTCGAGGGCTACTGGCGCGAGCGGCTCAACAGCGACGGCGTGGAATACGGCGGCTGCGGGCTCGGCAACAGCGGCGGCGTCTCGACCGAGGCCGCCCCGTCCCACGGCCGCCCCTGGTCGCTCCGCCTGACGATCCCGCCCCTGGGCATGGTCTTCCTGCAGGGCCCCGAACGGCGATGAGGATCTGGCCCGGCAAGCCGCACCCTCTGGGCGCCACCTGGGACGGATCGGGCGTCAACGTCGCCCTGTTCAGCGAGCACGCCACCCGCGTCGACCTCTGCCTCTTCGACTCCCCCGGCGCCCGCGAGGAGTCCCACCGCATCACCCTGCCCGAATGCACCAACCGCGTCTGGCACGGCTCGTTCCCCGACCTCCGCCCCGGCCAGCTCTACGGCTTCCGCGTCCACGGCCCCTACGAGCCCTGGAACGGCCACCGCTTCAACCCGAACAAGGTCGTGCTCGACCCCTACGCCAAGGTCCTCGGCCGCCACCCCAAGCGCCACGACACCCTCTACGGCTACCGCCGCGGCCCCACCAACGACGACCTGTCCATGGACGACCGCGACGACGCCGCCCACGCGCCCCTCGGCGTGATCATCGACCCCGCCTTCACCTGGGGCAGCGACCGCCGCCCCCGCACCCCCTGGCACCAGACCGTCATCTACGAGGTCCACGTCCGCGGCTTCACCAAGCTCCACCCCGAGATCCCCGAGAATCTCCGCGGCACCTACTCCGGCCTCGTCAGCGAGCCCGCCCTCCGCCACCTCCAGGAGCTGGGCGTCACGGCCGTCGAGCTCCTGCCGGTCCACCACCGCGTCGACAGCGACCATCTGCTCGAACGCGGCATGACCGACTACTGGGGCTACAACACCCTCTCGTACTTCGCGCCCGACGACCGCCTCGCCTCCACCCGCGACCCGCGCGACCAGGTCGCCGAGTTCAAGACCATGGTCCGCGCCCTCCACGCCGTCGGCATCGAGGTGATCCTCGACGTCGTGTACAACCACACCGGCGAAGGCGGGCACCACGGCCCCACCCTCTCCTTCCGGGGCATCGACAACGCCTCGTACTACCGCCTGCTGCCGCACGACCGCCGCCACTACCAGGACTTCACCGGCTGCGGCAACACCCTGAACCTCCAGCAGCCCCGCGTGCTGCAGCTCCTCATGGACAGCCTGCGCTACTGGGTGCAGGACATGCACGTCGACGGCTTCCGCTTCGACCTCGCCAGCGCCCTCGCCCGCGAGCTCTTCGCCGTCAACAAGCTCTCCGCCTTCTTCGACGTCATCCAGCAGGACCCGGTGCTCTCCCAGGTCAAGCTGATCGCCGAGCCCTGGGACCTCGGCGAAGGCGGCTACCAGGTCGGCAATTTCCCCGTCGGCTGGGCCGAATGGAACGGGAAGTACCGCGACACCGTCCGCCGCTTCTGGCGCGGCGACGGCGGCGCCACCGCCGAGTTCGCCACCCGCGTCTCGGGATCGAGCGACCTCTACGAGCAGAGCGGCCGCCGCCCCTACGCGAGCATCAACTTTGTCACCTGCCACGACGGCTTCACGCTCCGCGACCTCGTGACCTACAACACCAAGCACAACGAGTCCAATCACGAGGACAACCGGGACGGCGAGACCTACAACCTCAGCTGGAACTGCGGCGCCGAGGGGCCCGTCGAGGACCCGGCCATCAAGGCGCTCCGCGCCCGGCAGATGCGCAACTTCGTCGCCACCCTGCTCTTCTCCCAGGGCGTCCCCATGCTCCTCGGCGGCGACGAGGTCGGACGCACCCAGGAGGGCAACAACAACTCCTACTGCCAGGACTCCCCGCTCACCTGGCATCCCTGGGCGCTCGACGACGAGCAGAAGGCCTTCCTCGCCTTCGTCCGCCGCGTCATCCGGATCTGGCGCACCCAGCCCGTCCTCCAGCGCCGCAAGTTCTTCCAGGGCCGCGCCATCCGCGGGGCCGGCGTGAAGGACATCCTCTGGATCGACCCCTCCGGCGCCGAGATGGGCGACGCCGCCTGGAATTCCCCGACGGCCCGCGCCCTCGGCATCCGCATGTCCGGCGAGACCGACGAGACCGACGAACGCGGCAAGCCGCTGACGGGCGACACCCTCCTCTGGCTCCTCAACTCGCGGCCCGAGAGCGTCACGTTCACGCTGCCCGCCGAGGAGCCCGGCGCCGCCTGGGACCGGCTCCTCGACACCGCGATCACCGAGGACATCGGATCGCTCTTCCCCGCCGGCGGCGCCTACGCGCTGCACGGGAGGTCGCTCGCGCTCCTTCGGCTGGATCCGCCGGGCCGACCCGCCTGGGCCGGCGCGTAAGCGCATTGGCCACAGACACAGAGGCGACGTCTCTGTGTCTCTGTGCCTCTGTGGCTAATCAACGCGCGGCGTAGAGTCGGAGGTACTCCCTGGCCGAGGCGGGCCACCCGAAATCCTCGGACATCCCCGCGGCCTGGATCCGCCGCCACTCGTCCGGGTCCCGGTAGACGCCGAGCGCGCGGCGGAGGGCGTCGAGCATCGCGTCCACGGTGGAGGGGCCGAACGAGAAGCCGGTCGCGCCGTCGCGGACGGTGTCGGCGAGCCCGCCCGTCGCGCGCACGACCGGGACGGTGCCGTAGCGAAGGCTGTAGAGCTGGTTGAGGCCGCAGGGCTCGTAGCGGGACGGCATCAGGAACAAGTCGGCCCCCGCCTCGAGCCGGTGCGCCACCGCGTTGTCGAAGGCGATCCGCGCGCTGAAGCGGTCGGGCCGCCGCGCCGCCCAGCCCTTGAAGGCCTCCTCGAAGCGCCCCTCGCCGTTGCCGAGCAGCGCCACCTGCACGTCCTCGCCGAGCACCCGCTCCAGCCCGCCGAGCACGAGCTCCACGCCCTTCTGCTCCGCCAGCCGCGACACCAGCGCGATCACCGGGACGTCGGGCCGCGGATCGAAGCCGCAGCTGCGCTGCAGGTCGGCCTTGCAGGCCGCCTTGCCCTTCAGGTCCTCCGGCGAGTAGCGCTCGGCGAGGTGCCGGTCCGAGCGCGGATCCCACTCGGCGTAGTCGGCCCCGTTGAGGATGCCCCGCAGCGACCCCGCCCGGTCGCGCAGCACGCCGTCGAGCCCGTAGCCGTGCTCCGGCGTCTGGATCTCCCGCGCGTAGGTCGGGCTGACCGTCGTCAGGAGGTCGGCGAACACCAGGCCCGCCTTCATGAAGCTGAGCTTGCCGTAGAACTCCAGCTGCTTCCAGTTGTAGAGGCTCCAGTCCAGGCCCGTCATCGGCAGGTCGACCGCCCGGAAGTTCCCCTGATAGGCGAGGTTGTGGATGCTGAACACCGTCTTCACGCGCCCGAAATCGCCCGCGTACAGCGTCCGCGCGTAGACCGGCACCAGCCCGGCCTGCCAGTCGTGCGCGTGCAGGACGTCGGGAAGCCCGACCGCCCGCAGCAATTCCATCGCCCCGCGCGCCAGGAACGTGAAGCGCGCCGCGTTGTCCCCGTGGTCGCCCCACGGCCCCGTGTACAGCCCCTCCCGGTCGAAGAACGGGTCGTGCTCCAGGAACCAGGCGTTGCCCTTCCGCCACACCGGCGTGTCGATGACGCCCGTCCCCAGCGGTACGCGCAGCCGGACGTCGGTCCGCTTCGGCTTGTGGCGCCGCACGCACTGGTGCAGCGGCGAGATCGTCAGGACGTCCGCCCCCAGCGACTCCAGCGCCCCGGGCAGCGCGCCCACGACGTCCCCCAGCCCGCCCGTCTTCGAGAACGGATGGACCTCCGACGCCACCATCGCGATCCTCACGGCCGGGCCTCCCGGAGCCGGCGGGCCGAGTCCTCGGGCGCCGCGGTGTTGATGAAGACGCCCGTGCCCCACTCGCAGCCGCCGGGGCGCGACGTCCGCGGCAGCAGCTCGAGGTGCCAGTGGAACGGCGCCGGGCCCGTCTGCACGACGACGTTGTAGGGCGGCCCGTCCAGCAGCCGGGAGAGGCGCGCGACGGCCTCCGCCAGCAGCGCCGCCAGCCGCGGGAGCGCCGCGTCCGCCACGTCCTCGAAGCGCGCCTCGTGCCGGAGCGGCGCGATCCGGATCTCGTGCGCGAAGCGGGGCGCGCTCGGCACCCGCGCGGCGAAGCCGTCCGCTTCCGCGACGGCGCGCTCCGGGCTCCGGTCCTCGCAGACCGGGCAGGCCGCCGCGAAGCGCGCGGCGCGCGCCGCCGCCTCGGGCGGGACCGCCGGCATCGCCAGCACCTGCGAGTGCACGTGCTCGATCGACGCCCCCGCCGCGCCGCCCTCGTTCTTGAAGGCCACCACGTAGGGAAAGCGCGCGCCGAAGGCCCGGAGGCGGTCGCGCCAGAGGCCCAGGACGTCGGCCACCTCCGCGACGGAGAGCGCGCCGAAGGACGTCGCGTGCCGCGCCGTCTCGATGACCACCTCGTGGGCGCCGTCGAGGGCGGGATACTTGTTGGGAACGACGCGGGCGCGCCAGCCGCCCTGGGGGGCCGGCAGGCGGAGCACCTCGCGCGGCGTCTCGGCTTCGCGGCCCGGGCAGAAGACGCAGGGGACGTCGGCGGAAGAGCCGTACTCGTCGGGCCGGTCGGCCCGGTCGGGGGCGACGATGACGGAGCGGCCGCTGAGGGGGTCGATTCGGATCTCAGGCATCTTCAGGTCGTGCCTGCAGTATACCCCCGCGTCACTGGATCTGCGCTTCGACGAAGGCCTGATCGAGGCTGGCGACGGGGACGATCTTGAAGCCCGGGACGGTGCCGATGGACTTCAGGTTGTCGCGGGGGACGATGGCGCGCTCGAATCCGAGGCGCTGGGCCTCGGCGACGCGCGCGGGGGCCTGGGTGACGCCGCGGATCTCCCCCGTCAGGCCGACCTCGCCGAAGAGGACGGTCCTCTCGGCCACCGGCCGGTCGAGCAGGCTCGAGGCGAGGGCCGCGGCCACCGCCAGGTCCGCGGACGGCTCGTCGATCTGGACCCCGCCGACGGCATTGACGAAGACGTCGTCCTTGCCGGTGGAGAAGCCGCAGCGACGTCCCAGGACGGCGAGGACCAGGAGCATGCGGTCGCGGTCGACGCCGCTGACGCGCCGCGACACGGTCTCGTAGGCGCTGGGGGTGATGAGGGCCTGGATCTCGATGAGCAAGGTGCGGGAGCCGATGAAGCTGGGGGTGACGACGCAGCCTTCGCGGGCCGCGTGGTCGCGGGCCATGAAGAGCTCGCTGGGGTTGGCGACCTCCGCCAGGCCGCTCGCCACCATCTCGAAGATCCCGATCTCGTTGGTGGAGCCGAAGCGGTTCTTGACGCCGCGCAGCAGGCGGAAGGTCTGGAAGCGGTCGCCCTCGAAGTAGAAGACCGCGTCGACGACGTGCTCCAGGGTGCGCGGCCCCGCGATGGCGCCGTCCTTGGTGACGTGGCCGACGATGAAGAGCGAGAAGCCCTGGCGCTTCGCCAGGAACGTGAGGTCCGACGCGCACTCGCGGACCTGGGAGACGGTCCCCGGCGCGCCCGGGATCTCCGGCCGGTAGATCATCTGGATGGAGTCGACGACCGCGAAGGCCGGCTTCAGCTCCTCGAGGTACTTGCGGATGACCGGCAGGTTCGTCTCGCTGACGACGTAGAGGTTCGCCGAAGCCGCCCCGAGCCGCTCGGCCCGGAGCTTCACCTGCATGACCGATTCTTCCGACGAGATGTAGAGGACCTTGTGGCCCAGGG
>DASVNH010000214.1:0-7282 GCA_036383955.1 Planctomycetota bacterium
CAAGGCCGAGTTCGGCAAGTTCTCCACCAGCGTGAAGGGCGTGTTCGCGGCCGGCGACGCCCGCCGCGGCCAGTCGCTCGTCGTCTGGGCCATCGCCGAAGGCCGCCAGTGCGCGAGGGAAGTCGACCGCTACCTGATGGGAGAAACGACCCTCCCGTAGCCGGTAGACCGTAGACGGTAGACGGTAGACCGGGACCCTGAGCTTCGGGTTCCGGTCATCGGGTTCCGGGTTCCGGCGTCAGCGGCCGACCAGGACGACGCCGTCGCGCTTTTTCCCGGCGTAGGCCTCTTCCATTTCGGCCTGGGTCAGCGGCTTGCCTTCCGCGTCGGTCGCGTGGCGGATGATCACCGACCGCGCGCCAACCGCGGCGACAAGATCGGGCAGATCGTAGACCTTCAGCGCGCCTGGCACGACGTTGGAGAGCTGATTCTTCGAGAGGGGCGTGCGGGCGACGTCCGCCCACGACGTCAGGCCGCCCTCCAGCGTGAGCTTGGAGATCTTCCGCTCGTAGAGCGCCGCGTGCAGGGCCGCGGGAGCGGCTTCGCCGACGCCCACGATCTGGGACGCGCCGTCGTACGCGCGCAGGATCGCGAGGAGGTCGCCGACCCGCTGCCCGAGCAGCGGCCGGTCCAGGTGCTGCGAGAGGAACGCCTCCTTGAACGGCGAGCCTTTGAGCTCGCCGCTGCCGCGGAGGTCGAGGGAAAGCACGACCTGGCCGTCCTTCACGAGCGCCTCGATCGGCCCGCCGGGTCCCGCGTCCTTCTCCTTGCCCTCGCCGTGCAGGTAGAGCACGCTCGGCCGGGGCTCCGTGTCCCCGGGCACGAAGAGGAGGGCCGGCAGCGTGAGGCCGGGCTCGATCTTGTACTGCACCTTCATGATGTAGTAGCCGTCCCGCTTCAGCTTCGGGCCCTGGATCGGCTCCGCGTGCGTCTTCGGCAGGCGAAGACGCAGGACCTCGGTCACGCGATCCTCGTTCAGCTTCGGACGCGCCGACGCCAGGTCCGCGGCGCGCGCGGCGATGAGGTCGAAGGCCGACGTCCCCTTGAGCGAGCTCATCACCTGGCCGGTCGGCGTGCACCACGTGTCCGCGTCCTTCGCGATCGGGAAGTCGCCCTCGACGACCGCCTCGTCCCGGCCCAGCAGCCAGCGCCGCATCCAGCGCACCGCCGCCTGGCGGTGCTCCTTCGGATAGCCGTGCGGCATGTCCCATTCCTGGAGGTCGACGGCCTCCGCGCGCCCGAGCAGCCCGTACGCGACCTTGGCCTCGCGGAAGGTCGTCCAGGAACCCTGGATGTCGAAGAAATCCCGCGTCCCCGTGAGCAGCAGGGTCGGCCGCGGCGCGCGCATCGTGACGTAGTCGGCGTGCTCGAGGCCGAAGGCGACCTGGCCGGGGATGTTCTGCTCGGCGTCCTGCGGTCCGATCGTGGCGAAGAGGCGCTCGAGGCTGGTGACGTAGCAGGACGGCGCGGCGGCGAGGACGCGCTCGTCCAGGGCCATGACGTAGGACGTCAGCGTCCCGCCGCCGGAGCAGCCGGTGGAGCCGAGGCGGGACGGATCGATCTCGGGGCGCGACGCGAGATAGTCGAGGCTTCGGATGGCGTCCCAGATCCGGAACGTGGCGGCGCTCCAGCCCACGAGGAGGGCGCCGGTGCCGATCTGCGTGTGCTCGTCGGTGCTGCCGCGGAACGCCGACTTGCCGTCCGGCTTCAGGACCTGCAGCCGCTCGCCCTGGCCGACGGGATCGTAGTTGAGGCAGGCGATCCCGTGCTTCGCCAGCAGGATCGAGCCGCGCTGCGCGTAGTCCGCCGCCTTGCCGTTCTGGCTGTGCCCCATGGGCATGATCGAGGCGGGGAAGGGGCCGGCCCCCTCGGGCAGGTACAGCAGCGCGGTCACGTGATGGCCCGGGCGGCTCTCGTAGGTCACCCTCTCGACGCGGTAGCCGTCGCGCGCGTCGCGGCCGACGACCTTCGCGTTCAGCGGCGTCTTCTCCGGGAAGCCGCCGAGCGCCTCGATGAATTTCGCGCGCAGGGCCGCCTGCCGGCGGCGGAGGTCGTCGGGGGTCTTCAGCGCGGCGACGTCCCGCCGGCGCGCCTCGAAGTGCTTGCCGCACTCGGCGATCAGCCAGCGCTCGAACATCGTCTTCGGCTCGCTCTGGGGGTCGAGCACGCGCAGATCTTCCTGCGCGACCCCTTCGACTCCGCTCAGGGCAGGCAGGAGGGCGAAAAGGATCGTCATGCCAATGGTACGGTTTCGGGGAGACGGGCGGCTCCCGCGTGTCGTTATCTGAGTATGATCGCCCTTCTGCTGCTCGCCCAGGCCGTCGCCGTCTGGGACACCGGGACGTCCTCCGCCGCGCCGCTCGCGCCGGACGCGCTCGCGCGCAAGGAAGGGTGGACGCCCTACGCCGACGCCCTCCGCGGCGACGCGGTGATCGCGAACGGGAAGCTGATGGCCGTGGCGCGCGTGAAAGGCGCGGCCGTCGAGCTCTATTCGCTCGGCGGCGGCAAACCCGTGTTCCGCGCCGGGCTCACGCTGGGCGGGGCCGTCGAGCGCGTCGCCGTCGTCGAGGCCGGCCGCGGCGCGGCGGCGCTGGAAGTCGCCTGGAAATCCGGCGCGGCCCGCTTCCGCCTCAAGCGGGGGGACAACTTCGTCGAGTCGACGTCCGTCGCCGGCGAGGCGCCGCTGCGGATCGAGTGCGCGAGCCGCTTCGCGCTGCTGCCGGATTTCTTCGCGGACGACATCCTCTTCGACGCCCGCAAGGTGCCGGTCGAGCGGGTCGAGCTGCCGAGCGAGAACTTTCTGCTGCGTTTCGTGGGCGCCGGCGACGCGATCGTGATGGACGTCTTCGAGAATCGGGAGCAGGACGTCCGCGTGGCTCTCGGCGGGGCGGGGGAGGCGCGGTCGGTCGTCGCCTCGGAGATCACCTACGGCAAGAAGGGCAGCCGGATCTGGGTGGCCGTGCTGGAAGGGCCGGGCCTCTGGCATTCGATCGACGTGACGGCGGCCGACAAGAAGAAGATCCTCCCGCTCGACTGGACGATGCCGTTCGTCGCGCAGTGGCGCGTCGACTTCACCCGGCCCGAAGGCCTGACGGACAGCTGGGACCTGCTGCTGCCCGATCCCGCGGGCGACGGCTACATCAAGCCCTCGTGGATCAGCCAGGAGGGGAAGATCAGCGAGGCCAACCGAACGTCGGCGGGCGAGGTGGACCGCGACGCCTACAAGCCGGGCGGGCCGGCCTCCGACCGCCTGGGCCCCGACCGCAAGCGCTGGACGACGGTGATCGGGCAGGTGCTGTATCCCTGCTGGACGGACAAGGAGCGCCGCGGCTTCCTCCAGCCGCTCGACAACAAGCGGCTGTCGTTCGACGGCCCGGTGCTGATCTATCCGAGCAACCGCCTGGCCGACACGCCGCTGGACGCGTACGCGCCGGTGGACGTCGTGCGCAACACGCTGGGCGTCGGGCCGTGCCAGTACCTGCTGGACGTCGAGGGCCAGAAGCAGGAGCACGTGGGCCGGGCGACCTGCCACGTGCGGACGCTGCTGACGGAGACGTACGCGGCGGGCGCGCAGAAGGCGAAGGCGAAGGAGATCGAGAGCTGGCTGAAGGACGCGCACGACTTCGTCGCGCACATCCGGAAGCGGATCCTGACCTACGTCGAGTTCGGGAAGGAGATCCGCGCGTACGTCGCGGAGCGGCGGACGTCGCGCCCCGAGCTGAAGGAGCCGCTCGACGCGCTGGAGGCGCTGGCGGGGGAGATCGACCTGCGGGTGGCGGCGGGCCTGGAGAAGATCGCGAAGCATCCGACCTTGAAGGAGGTCGCGGCGCCTCTAAAGGATCCGACGCCGCCCGATCTGGCGGCGGAGCTGAACCGGCAGTTCCTGGCGAAGGGCCTGAACGACTATCCGGGCGCCGACTGGAAGGACAAGCTGAAGAAGGAGTACACGGATCCGCTCACCGCGATCGGCGGCAGCCAGGACGACATGGTGGGCGAGTGCCGCTGGGTGGTGAAGGCGCTGCGCCAGAAGGCCGGCCTGCTGATGGCGACGGATCCGCGGATGGCCCAGATCGCCGCCGAGATCCGCGCCCGCACCCAGAAAGTCCTGCGGGGCGGCGCGGCCTACGAGGGCGCGCGCCACTGAGGGTGTTACAAAGCATCCTGGATGCTTTGTAACAAGCTACTTGGCCGGGACGAGCTCCCACTTCAGCGGCTTCATCTCGAGCGCCTTGCGGACCGCCGCGTCGAGCTCGGGCAGCTTCGCGAGCCGCTCCTCCATGACCGCCTTGCGCTTCGCGTCCGTCTCCGGGCCCGCCAGCCAGTCGGGCACGTTCGTGAGCACGATGCCGCGGAAGATCCGGTCGTGGTGGAACTTGTTCTTGGCTTCGACGGCCGCCTTGACGGCCTTCGCCTGCTCCGCGACCGGCCCGGCCGCCAGCGCCGCCGCCGCCAGGTTCACGCCCTTCGCCAGGTCCTCGGCGGAATGCTCCGCGATCTTCACGCCGCCCACCCGGATCTCGTAGCGGCCCGGCTTGAGGCCCTCGGCTTTCAGGCCGTACTGGTTCAGCTCCTCGAGCAGCGGCGCCCACTTCAGGATCGCCCCCGCCTCGGCCGGGAAGAACGGCAGCGCCGCGTCGAGCCGCGTGAACGACAGGCCGCCGTCCTTTTCGACGACCTCCGCGATCGAGCAGTTCTGGCCGGCGCCCTTGGAGGCGTCGACGACCGCCGCCGACACCAGCGCGGGGAAGCCCAGGCCCTTGAGGATCGACGCGGCCATGAGCGCCTGGCCCGGCGGGCCCGGATGGACCGCGTCGCCCGCCGTGATCCGCTCGTACTTCGGCCCGGCCGCGCGCGCCTTGTCGAGCACCGCCAGGTAGGGATGGAACTGGTCCACGTAGAGCCCGCCGTTCCTGGCGGCGACGTCCTTCACGCCCTCGCAGAACTTCTCGAGGGTGACGTTGTAGGCCGTCAGCGCCGTCGGCCCCTGCTCGGCGTTGTCGAGCGGCTGGGGCGTCGCCCACGCGACCCGGATCCCCGCCGCCTTCGCCTGCTCGGCCATGCCCTGGAGGCCGCCGACGTAGGTCTTGAACGTGTTCTCGTTGAACGCGCCGTAGCCGCCGTCGTTCATGCCGAAGTCGACGGTCATCGCGGTCGGCTTGAACGCGAGGACGTCGCGCTTGAACCGCGAATTCCCGCCCGTCGAGCGGTCGCCACCGATGCCGACGTTCCGGAACGTCAGCGTCCAGCCGGGCTTGCGCGTGACCACCCACATCTCCACGTAGTTGCTGTAGAGATGCTGCTCCGTGATGCTGTCGCCGATCATCACGACGACGTCCCCGTCCTTGAAGAAGAACTCGTCCGCGGCGGCGGGGAGGGACAGCAGGAGCAGCGCGAGCAGCGTTTTTCTCATGCTTACCTATCGCGCGAGGAGGCTCCGGCGTTGCGCCGCGCCGGCTATTTCTTTTCTCCCAGCGCGATCTTCGCGACCCCCTGGGCCGGCACCTCGGCCGCCGCGAAGACGCCCGGCGGCCCTTCGTCGAGAGGATCGTAGGCGGGGAAGAAGACGTAGCGGCCGGGCTTCAGGCCGCGGAACACGGCCTTGCCGCCGGCGACGGCCTCCGTGAAAGCGGGACCGAACCGGCGCTCGGACCAGTCGGGGACCTTGCCCTGGGCGTCGGCGGGAATGAACGCGACGGCGTCCGCGGCTACGCCCGCGGCGAGCGTCACCTCGGCCTCGCCGCTCACCGACGGCTCGATCGTCAAGACCACTTCAGACACCGTCTCTTTGGCGTTGGGCGCCTTCACCTCGACCCAGCGCCAATCCATGTAATGGGTGATTTCGCGCGATTCCGGAGGGGCAACGCGCTTCTTCCACGCCGCGGTCACGAGCCGATGGCCGGGCGGAAGATTCCGGGAGTGCAGCCGGAGGCCTTTGTCGGGGTCCCAGGAGCAGACGCCGAAGTCCCGGGCGAGGGGCACCTTGCCGTCGATGATCGGAAAGCCCGCGCCGGACCCGCCCCGCAGGCCGCCGCCCCGGACTTCGAGGGCCCCATCGGCCTCCCCCGTTTTCAGCACGACGCGGCCGCTGATCTCCCCGCCGGCGGCCTGGAGGAGAGCCAGGCAGAGACAAAGGCACATGGCCTTATTCTAACGCCTCGTCCGGTACAGCTGACGTCCTGCGGGCGCGTCGCCGCGCCCCTCTCCGTAGACGTGGAGGACGTCGCCGACGTCGTTCCCGCGGAGATACACGACCCGCCGCGAAAAGTCCGGACGGTAGAGCAGATACGAGCGCGTTTCGAAGCCGCCCCGACATCCCACGGCGTCGTCCGGGACGTCGTCCGCCCAGAGCGTCAGCGCGCTCCGCGTCTTCACGGGCTGCCGCGCCAGCGCCTGGAAGGACGTCCACGGGAGATCGTAAGGGAGCGTGGTGGCCGCGAGGCACACGACGACCGCCAGCGCCGCCAGGCCCGCCGCGGGTTTCGACCGCGCCGCCCAGCCCGCCGCCGCGATCGCCAGGAGAGCGGGAAAGAAAAAGGCGTACTTCAGGCACCAGGGATCGTTCTGCGTGAACGTCAGCGTCGTGAGCAGCGACACGCCGAACGCCGCCGCGAGCGCGCGCAGCCGTGGCTCCTCGCGAAGCTGGAGCAGCAGCCCGATCAGGCCCAGCCCGACGGCCGCCGCACCCCAGCCCGCCCCGTGATCGACGTTGGCCCCCGTCGCCGCCGGATCGAGCAGCCGCCCCGACAGCAGGTCGCCCAGGTTCGCGCCCAGCGACCCGAGCCGCGGCCCCAGCTGCACCGCCACCGGGTTCTCGACGTCCGACCCCAGCGGATAGAACGGACTCCCGAACCAGAGCAGGTTCCGCGCGTACCAGAACGCGCCGACGACGACCGCCGCCGCCGCGAGCGCCAGCCCGCGGCCCGACCGCCTCCGTTCCTCCGCGCGCGTGAGCCAAGCGAGCAGCAGAAAGCCGGAGAGCGCGAAGCCCGCGGTCGGCTTGATCCCGACGCCCAGCGCCGCCGCGACGGCGATCGCCCCCCACGAGGCCCGTCCGGCGAGCAGCGCCGCGACGGTCAGCGCCATCGCGGCCGCCGGCGCGTCGTTGAGGCAGGACGTCGCGCTCAAGTGAAATCCGGGCGTCAGGACGTAGATGAGGGACGCGAACGCGGCCGCGCGCTCGTCCAGGCCGGTCCGGCGGGCGAGGACGTAGACGGCCGAGGCGGCGAGCGCCACGAACTCGACGCCCGCGGCCTCGATCAGGACGTCGTGCCGGAGAAACACC
>DASVNH010000215.1:0-18724 GCA_036383955.1 Planctomycetota bacterium
TTGAACTCGCGGATTATAGACCCGCGGGCTTTCAAAACGCCAGCATCCAGACGATGCCCAGAATCGCGAGGTCCGCCGCCGCGTGGCTCGCCAGCGCCGGCCAGAGCGAACGCGATCGCCGCGACACCCAGGACCAATAGAGCCCCGCCGCGCCCGCCGGGATCGACAGCACCGCGCCCTGCAGCGGCGACCCGAGGAAGATCGCGATCGGGATCGCGTGCTGGAGGTAAAACCCGATCCCGTTCGCCGTCGCCGACCGGGAATCCACCACCCCGCGCCAGAACAGCTCCTCCGCCCAGCAGTGCACCGCCATCGAGTACACCGCGAAGAACCAGAACCGCGATTCGCTTCCGCCGAACAGACGGTCGCGCAGGATCGTCCCGATGTCCCCCGGCCGCGGCAGCTGCAGCGCCAGCGCCAGCCCGCCCAGCAGCAGCGCGATCGAGACGAGCGTCCATCGCGTCGCCGGCCGCGTCAGCCGCGCGCCCACGCGGCGGCGGTCGACGGCCAGCGCCACCAGGCACGCCGCGTGATAGGCCGGAATCGCCGCGACGATCCCGCCCGCGGCGAGAGCGACGGACGTCGCCGCCGGAACCCCGAGCGCGAGAATCCAAGCCACCTCGACACTCTAGCCGAACCTTTTCCTCCCCGCCGCGTTTATCCCGTCCGGCGTGCCAGCCAGAAATGGAGGGCACATGCGCGACACGGCTGAAGACCTGGACGACGGACGTCCGCCCCTCGAGCTCCCCCCCGAACCCGAAACCGGGGGCGTGATCCAGAAGACCCCGTGGTGGTCGATCTCCACCGGCCTGCATCTCGTGGCCGCCCTGGCCCTGGGCTGGTTCTGGGCGGTCGACGTGCAGGGAGAGGTCATGGTCAGCGTCACGCCGGTTCCGCGGCCGCCGCGGCAGAAGATCGAATTCGACAAGCCCCAGGACGTCGCCCAGAAAGAGCCGGTGCTCGACGTGAAGGACGTGTCCGACGCGGTGGTCTACACGAAGGACCCGACGTCCGACCACGTCGAGACGAACGACGACGAGGATTTCGCCAAGGCCAAGGGCGATTCCGAGGAGTTCGTCTCCAACAAGCCGTTCAAGGGCAAGGGCACCTACGACGTGATCGGCGGCGGAGGCGGCGGCGGCGGCAAGTACGGCACCCGCTTCGGCGGCAAGCGCGACCTGGTGCAGATCGGCGGCGGAGGCGGGACGGTGGACGTCGTCCTCGACGCCCTGCGCTGGCTGTCGCGGCACCAGAGCCCGGACGGCTCGTGGGGCGTGACGGGCTACACGGCGAAGTGCTCCCAGGTCTGCGCGCCGAACCCCGGCCATGAGGACTTCGACGCCGGCGTGACGGGGCTGTCGATCCTCGCGTTCCTCGGGGCCGGCTACTCGCATCTCTCGAAGGACAGCTACGACGGCATCTGCTTCGGCGACGTCGTCCGCAAGGGGATGCAGTGGATGATGAGCCACCAGGATCCGGAAGGCTGCATCGGGCCGCGGAGCGCGATGAAGTACATGTACAACCACATGATCTGCGCGCTGGCGGTGAGCGAGGCGTACGGCCTGACGGGCTCGAATCTCTTCAAGGACCAGGCCCAGCGCGCGGTGGACTTCACCGTGGCGTCGCAGAACCCCGGCAAGGCCTGGCGCTACAGCTACAAGTGCGGCGACAACGACTCGTCGGTGACGGGCTGGGCCGCCATGGTGCTCAAGAGCGCCGAGATCTCCGGCCTGGTCTTCCCGAAGTCCTCGTACGACGGCACCCGCGCCTGGTACGACGAGGCGACGGAGGCCTCCTACGGCCGCGTGGGCTACACCCAGGCCGGCACGGGCAAGGTCTTCATCCCCGGCAAGAACGAGCAGTTCGACCACAACGAAGCGCTGACGTCCATCGCGGTCATGGCCCGCATCTTCATCGACAAGAACCGCGGCGACGCCCGGCTGTCGAACGGCTGCGACATCCTCCTGCGGCAGAAGCCCGAGTGGAAGGGCGACGCGATCGACTTCTACTACTGGTACTACGCGAGCCTCGCGCTCTTCCAGTACGACGGCCCCAAGGGCCCGAAGTGGCGCTCCTGGAACGAGCCGATGAAGGACGCCCTGGTGAAGAACCAGAACGTCAAGTCCTCCGGCTGCCGGCGCGGCTCGTGGGAGCCGGTCGACCGCTGGAGCTGCGAGGGCGGCCGCGTCTACGCGACGGCCATCAACGCCCTGACCCTCGAGGTCTACTACCGCTACGCCAACGTGTTCCTGGGCAACTCCAAGTAGTCGCCGGGGCGGGCGGCTCCGAAAGGGGCCGCCCGCCCCATATTCCATGAACCTTCCGCGACCCTTCTCGTTAGCCGCTGTGTGAGGAACGACGCCATGAGCGATGAAAGCTTCGACCCGGAATCCGTGACCGACCGCGTGGTGAAGAAGACGCCCTGGTGGGCCATCTCGGTGGGCCTCCACACCCTGGCCGTCCTCGTCCTCACCTTCCTCTTCGTCGCCGGCGCGCCGGCCGAAACCGTCACGGTGTCGGCGATCTCCAGCAAGCCGCCCAAGGAGCCGCCCGTCGAGTTCCGCGACCCCGTCATCCGGACCACGCCCTTCAAGGAGCCCACCCCCGACGAGGTGACGCAGCTCACTCCCGAGAACGAGCGCGAGAACGTCGATCCGAGCGAATTCGACACCCCCACCACCGTCGGCGACAACAAGCTCAACGCGGACTCCCCCTTCAAGAACCCGAACAAGAACTCCTCCATCGGCGTCGGCGGCCCGGGCGGCGGGAAGAAGGGCGACGGCATCGGCGGCCGCGAATACCGGCGCCAGCAGCGGCGGAAAGTCTCCACGTCGGACGACGACGCCGTCCGGGGCGCCCTCCTCTGGCTCGCCCGCCACCAGAGCGCCGACGGCAGCTGGGGCGTCCAGTCCCACGCCGGCGCGTGCAAGGGAACCCGCTGCGCCTCGCCGGAGAGCGCCTCCGCCGACTTCGACATGGGCGTCACCGGCCTGTCCCTCCTCGCCTTCCTCGGGGCCGGCTACTCCCACCTCTCGAAGGACGTCGTCGAGGGCATCCGCTTCGGCGACGTCGTCCGCGGCGGCCTGCAGCACCTGCTGCGCGAGCAGGATGTCGAGGGTTTCCTCGGCCCGCGCACCGGCCACAAGCAGATGTACAATCACGCGATCGCGGCCCTCGCGCTCTGCGAGGGCTACGGGCTGACCGGCTCGGCGCTGTTCAAGGACCAGGCGCAGAAGGCCGTCGACTATCTCGTCCAGGCGCAGAATCCCGGGCGGGGCTGGCGCTACGACGCGCGGTCGGGCGACAACGACACCTCGGTGACCGGCTGGGCCGTCATGGTCCTCAAGAGCGCGGAATTGTCGGGGCTGACGTTCCCGAAGTCGGCCTACGACGGCGCGCGCGCGTGGCTGGACGAGGCGACGGAAGAGTCCTACGGCCGCGCCGGCTACACGCACAAGGGGACGGGCAAGGTCTACTGCCCGCACAACGCGACGTTCGACCACCAGGAGGCGCTGACGTCGATCGCGGTGATGAGCCGCATCTTCATCGACAAGAAGTCCGACGCCCGGATCCGGAGCGGCGCGGAGCTGGTCGCGCGCGAGGTGCCGTCGCTCGAACCCTCGAAGGTCGACTACTACGCCTGGTACTACGCGGCGCTGGCGCTGTTCCAGTTCGACGGCCCGGACGGGGCGCTCTGGAGCAAGTGGAACAAGGGGATGGTGCAGGCCCTGGTGAAGTCGCAGCTCACGACGTCGGCGGGCTGCAAGGACGGCTCGTGGGAGCCGGCGGACCGCTGGGGCTGCGAGGGGGGGCGAGTCTACGCGACGGCGATCAACGCCCTGACGCTGGAAGTCTTCTACCGCTACGAGAACGTTCTGGGGGGCAAAAGGAAGTGAAGTCCGGCCGTTCGGCCGGACCTTCCTTTGGGCGCGAGACGCGGATGCCTTCCCTGACGCTTTGTTCGCCCGCCCCGGGGCCGGTAACCTGGCACGCCAACGGCCCCGGGGTTTGGGCGTTCCAACCCGGGACATGGGGCAATGCGCATCAGGCGGTCGAGGAATTAGAAAAAGAAACCGCGATTCACCCGGTGTATGTGTAAGTCCTTTATAAGTAAGCAGTTACGATAGAAATGGATCCGATTTTGACCCGTGAACCGATGAACCGGCCGGCGTCACATACGTTAGTAAGGGCTTGAAGTCGGGGGCTGTGCTGGGGTACAGTCCATCTTCGCGCCACTGGGCGAGCGGAATCTGAGGAGGCTGTCTATGGCCACGCGGAACATCCCTGCTCCTGAAGAAGAGCCGATGGACGAGGATCAGGGAGAAATGGAGCTTCCTCCGGCCGAGCCGGAGACCACCGGAGGCAAGCTGATCGCCGCGACGCCCTGGTGGGCGATCTCGACGGGCTTTCACGTCGTCGTGGCCCTGCTGCTCGGCTGGTTCTGGGCGGCGGAAGCCAAGGAAGACGAGGAAGCGGTGGTCGTGAGCCCGCCGCGCAAGCCCCGGCAGCTCCCCGAGATGGAGAAGCCGCGCGACCTCGACCCGAACAAGAAGATCCTCGACATGGAGAAGTCGGTCGAGGACCCCGTCTATAAGAAGGACGCCGAAGAGGCGGACCACAACGAGACGGCCGACGAAGAAGAGTTCAACAAGGCCAAGGGCGATTCGCTCGACTTCGTGAGCGACAAGCCCTTCAAGGGCAAGGGCACCTACGACGTCATCGGCGGCGGCGGCGGCGGCGGCGGCCGCTACGGCTCCCGCCTCGGCGGCAAGCGCAACCTGGTGGCCCGCGGCGGCGGCGGCGGCGACACGGAAGACGCCGTGCTCGCGGCCCTGAAGTGGCTCTCGCGCCACCAGTCGGCCGACGGCGCCTGGAAGGTCGCCGGCTACGTCAGCGAGTGCAAGAAGGTCCAGAAGTACGCGTCGGGCGGCAACTGCACGCCCAACCCCGGCCATGAGGACTTCGACGCCGGCGTCACCGGCCTGTCCCTCCTGGCGTTCCTCGGGGCCGGCTACTCGCACCTCTCGAAGGACACCTACGACGGCATCTGCTTCGGCGACGTCGTCCGCAAGGGCCTGCAGTGGATGATGAGCCACCAGGACCCCGAGGGCTGCGTGGGCAGCCGCAGCGCGCAGAAGTACATGTACAACCACACGATCTGCGCCCTGGCCCTCTCCGAGGCCTACGGCCTGACGGGCTCGAACCTCTTCAAGGACCAGGCCCAGAAGTCGGTGGACTTCACGATCGCCTCGCAGAACCCGGGCAAGGCCTGGCGCTACAGCTACAAGTGCGGCGACAACGACTCGTCCGTCAGCGGCTGGGCGGCGATGGTGCTCAAGAGCGCCGAGATCTCCGGCCTCACGTTCCCCCGCAGCGGCTATGACGGCTGCCGCGCCTGGTTCGACGAGGTCACGGAAGAGGCCTACGGCCGCGTGGGCTACACCCACAAGGGCACGGGCAAGGTCTTCGTGCCGGGCCTCAACGAGCAGTTCGACCACCATGAAGCCCTGACGGCCATCGGCGTCATGGCCCGCATCTTCATGGACAAGAACAAGTCCGATCCCCGCCTGTCGTCGGGCTGCGACCTCCTCCTCCGCGACAAGCCCAACTACAGCGGCAACTCGATCGACTTCTACTACTGGTACTACGCGAGCCTGGCCCTCTTCCAGTACGACGGCCCGTCCGGCCCGAAGTGGAAGGCCTGGAACGAGGACATGAAGAACTCGCTCGTGAAGAACCAGAACACCGGCTCCTCGGGCTGCAAGAACGGCTCCTGGGAGACGATCGACCGCTGGAGCGGCGAGGGCGGCCGCGTCTACTGCACCGCCATCAACGCCCTGACGCTCGAGGTGTACTACCGCTACGCCAACGTCTTCGGCACCAAGTAACCAGGACACACTCCAAGACCCCCGGGTCCGAAAGGGCCCGGGGGTTTTTTGTTTACCCGTAGACAGCAGCCAGTAGACAGTAGACGGTAGACCGAGGGCCGGAACCCGGAACCCGACGATCGGAACCCGGAACCCGAAGCGAGGACTGTTCGCGCGGCGAACACTCGGCCGCGATCAGCCCCCCCGGGAGGGATCCCTCCTGATCCTCGTTCAGCCTCGGCGCCCGCGCGGCCGGTGCTAATCAGGGTATGGGACTGCTCATCTCCTGATCCATCCATCGGGTCCCCACTGGGGGCGGCACCCTCCTTGACCTTGTCCTGGACCTTGACCTGTTCCTGGTTCAGCCTCGACGCCCGCGCGGCCGATAGGTCCTATAAGGGGTGATAGGATGATGTCCGTCGGCGCCGAACCGCTCGTCCAGGAGTTCCCGGTCGCGGAGCGCACCTGCCGCGTCTTCGGGGAACTCGGGATCGACCTCGAGGTCTGGGAAGCCCTCGCCCTCGTCCGCTCCGAAGGCGGCCACCTCCGCCAGGAGCTCGACCGCATCGAAGGCCTCCGCCGCCTCGGCCGCGTCGCCCGCCCCGGCGGCCTCGTCCTGGAATCGCTCGCCCGGCTCCGCCAGAGCAACAGCCGCCTCGCCCGCACCTTCCGCGCCTTCCTCAGCAAGCACGAGACGAGCGGCGACCCCCTCCGCGTCGAAGGCATGCTCGCCGTCGCCCTCCTCCACCCCGAGCGCCGCAAGACCGCCGAACGCTGGGTCTCCGGCACCGCCCCCACCGACGCCGAGCTCCGCGCGCTGTCCGACTTCGCCGACCGCTGCCGCGGCGCGGAGCCCGCCGCCCCCGCGGGCGTCGACCCCGACCTCTACCGCGACCTCGTCGCCACCCGCGACTTCCTCCAGTCCTTCGCCGGCCGCTCCGCGCGCGTCGAGCTCTGGGAAGTCATGTGCCTCGCCATCGAGGACCGCGCCGCCGTCCGCCAGGCCGCCGCCCGCCTCGGCGCCCCCGACGCCCAGGCCTCCGCCGACGACCTCAACGCCGGCACCATCCGCGTCCTGGAGAAGCTCCTCGACCTCCGCTTCCGCTGGACCCCCTTCGTCCGCTCCCTCTCCCGCTTCATCCGCACGCTTCCCACCGGCCGCTACGGCGGCGATACCCTCGAGCTCGCCATCGGCTTCATCCTCGCCTCCCCCGAGGGCCGCGAGCACGCCCTCGCCTGGATCGAGGACCCGCGGCGCCTCCGCCGCGAAGCCGCCCTCCGCCTCGAAGGCGTCATCGGCCGCGCCCAGAAATACCAGGCCGCGCTCCGCGATTGCGCCTAGGTCCCTCCCGGCCTACAATCCGGGCATGGCCCGGCTCGACGTCTTCGAAGGCGCCCTCCGCATCGCTCGCGCGGAGTATCCCGCCCTGGACGTCGGAACCTGCAAAGCCGCCATCGACACCCTCGCCGCCGAAGCGCGGCGCGACATCCCCGGCCGCGGCCGCGCCGCCCTCGAGACCTTCCACGGGCTCTTCTTCGGCCGCTGGGGCTTCAGCGGCAACCGCGACGACTACTACGACCCGCGCAACAGCTTCGTCAACGACGTCCTGGACCGCCGCGTCGGCATCCCCATCTCCCTCGCCGCGATCTACGCCGCCATCGCCGGGCGCCTCGGCATCGCCGTCCGAGGCGTCGCCTTCCCCGGGCATTTCCTGGCCAAGTGGGGCTCGTCCACCCTCATCGACTGCTTCAACGGCCGGATGCTGACGCGCGACGACTGCGCCGAGCTGCTCGCCACGGTCGCGCCGGGGGCGCCGCCCGACCGGCTCGACGCCTACCTGGAGACCGCCCCGGCCAGCCAGGTGCTGTCGCGCATGCTGGGCAACCTGCGGCAGATCCACGGCCGGCTCGGCGACTACGCCCGGGTCGTGCGCTGGATCTCGCTGGACCTGGAGTTCAATCCGAAGGACGTCGAACTCTACCGCGACCGCGGCCTCGCCTTCACGCGGATGGAGGAGTTCGGCCGCGCGCTGGAAGACCTGGAGCGCTACCTGGCGATGTCGCCGGCGGCCCCCGACGCGGAGATGGTGCGCCGCCACGCCGCCACCGCCGCGGCGCGGCTCGCCCAGCTGAACTGAGATGGAGCTCGATCCCGGCGCCCTGGCCGCCCGCGACGCCTACCGCCTGATGATCTCGTGCGTGGCGCCGCGGCCGATCGCCTTCGTCACGACGCTGTCGCGCGAGGGGAAGTCGAACCTCGCGCCCTTCAGCTTCTTCAACGGCGTCTCCTCCGATCCGCCGGTGGTCTCGATCGCCGTGGGCACGAAGCGCGACGGCACGAAAAAGGACACCTGGAGGAACATCGAGGAGACGGGCGAGTACGTGATCAACGTCGTCACGCCCGAGCTCATGGACGCCGTCATCATCGGCGCGCGCGAGCTGCCCCACGGCGAGAGCGAGCTGGAGCTGTCGGGGGAGCCCTCGCTGGCCTCCTCCCGCGTGAAGCCGCCCCGCCTCGCCCGCACGCCGGTCAGCCTCGAGTGCACGCTGCTGAAAATCGTCGAGGTGGAGGACACCGCCCTCATCCTCGGCCGCGTGCTGCTGTATCACGTGAAGGACGACGTCCTGCGCGGCGGCCGCGTCGACCCCCGCCTCGCCACGTTCGTGGGGAGGATGGGCGACGATCTCTACTGCCGCACGAGCGACCTCTTCGAGCGCAAGCGGATCCCCTAAGGAGATCCGGAGATCCGGAGGAGATCCGGGGATGAGGATCGCGGGAGGAGATCCGGAGATCCGTCGGAGATCCGGAGATGGGGATCGCGGGAGGAGATCCGGTGATGGGGATCGCGTGAGGAGATCCAGAGAGGGGACGGATACTCCGCTTTATCTCCGAATCGCCTATTTGCCGCCCGTCACGGTCTTCAGGATCGTCCCATTCGTGCCCACCACGTAGCCGACCGTTCCGGTCCGGCTCATCCAGATGCCGCGGAACGTCTCCGTCGTGTGCGTCGGGCTGACCTTCCAGTCGGAGCTGAGCGGATTCGCCCCGTTCTCGGTCGTGTAGATCTTGTCGCTCACCCACCAACCGAAGGAGGGCGTCGGAAAGGCGAGCCCGGTGGCGATGGGCGGCGTAGGCGACGGCTGCGAGGCCGTCTGCCAGCCCGCGGCGATCACCAGGCGCCGGTGCAGCTTCGCGCCGAAGTCGTCGAGCGCGACGAACAGGATGTCGGTCGTCGGCGACTGCACCGCCGTCGCCGTCTGCCCGACGAAGCCGCCGGGCACGACCTGGGCCGTCCAGGTGTCGAAGTACGTGGTCAGGGTGCTGCGGGCGATGACGCCGTTGGAGCCCGCGGCGTAGAGCTCCAGGCCGCCGCCCTGCAGATTGGTCGTGATCGACTTGTAGTTCGACGCGGGCACCGCGATCGTGGGCGCCGCCCAGCCGAAGGCGCCGCTGCCGTTGGCGGTGTAGAGGATGGTGTTGCCTTCGCCGACGACGATGCCGACGTCCGCCGACGAGGGGAAGAGGATGCCGTTGAAGGTCTTGCCCGTGAGGATCGGGGTGGTCGCCGCCGTCCAGGTCTCGATGGGATTCGCGAGATCGAGGTTCCGGCGGATGTCGCCGTTCGGGCCGCAGATGTACGCGACGTCGAAATTGCCGGCGGGGATCGAGACGCCGGTCCAGTTCATGGCGCCCAGGTCGTTGACGGTCCAGGTCGCGCCGCCGTTGAGCGTCTTGTAGACCTTGCCGTTGTCGCCGACGGCCACGCCGCGGACGCCGGAGGGGTCGAAGCTCACGGCGTTGATCGCGTCCGTCGAGCCCTTCGTCAGGTTCGTCCAGCTCGTGCCGCCGTTCGTCGTCTTCACGACCGCGCCGTTGTCGCCGACGGCGTAGCCGTTCATCGCGTCGGCGAAATGGACGTCGTACAGATCCTCGCCGGTGTTGCTGGTCTGCGAAGCCCACCCCCAGGTCCAGGTCAGCGTCATGGCGTCGAAGGTGCCGGTGATCTTCCAGATCACGCCGTTGTCGCCGACCACCCAGCCGACGGACGAGGTCTGCGCCACGTGGAGGAAGTGGACGCCGCGAAACAGGCCCGTGCCGGGGCCGAGCGGGATCTGGGCCAGGTCGCCGCCCTGCTCGGTCCAGACCAGCGTGCCGTTCTCCCCGCACGCGAAGACGACGCCGGCCTCGATGCACTGGACGTCGTGGAGATCGTTCGTCCCCGCGCCGGTCCGCTCCACCCAGGCGGGAATGGAGTTGTCCGGCGGGGTCGGGTCGGGGTCCGGGACGGGATTCCCGTGCGACGTGGTTTCGAAGATCTTGCCGCCCTCGCCGACCACGTATCCCGGGCCGCTGTAGATCATGTCGATGGCCTTGGCCAGCCCGGCCGGAGGGGGAATGTTCGTGTTCTGGTTCGAAAAGCCGGCCGTGTTGGTGATGAGGACCTTCCAGTCCTCCCGCAGCGCCCAGGTCAGATTCGGGGGGCCGCCGAGGATCGACGGCGTGACGTCCACCGACACGAAGCGCGCGCCCGCGCCGGGGGCGTTGGGCGTCGTCCAGTTGATCGCGTCCAGGGTGGTCCACTGGCGGCCCAGCCCGTTTTCGTCCTCGCCGACCGCGTGGATCTCGGGGCCGAGGAAGTCGAGGCCCAGGATGTGCCCGCCCTTGTCGAAGGGCTCGTGCTCCTCCTGCAGCCAGGTCACGCCGCCGTCGTCGGTGCGGTAGATCGAGGTGTCGAAGCCCGCGATGATGCCCTGGGTGGCGCTGGCGAAGCGGACCGCGCGCAGGTGGCTCGACGTCGGCACCCGCTGCTGGTTCGCCCAGCGCGGCACCAGGACGAAGGGCGGCGAATCGTCGCCGGAGCTCCCGCTGGAACAGCCGAAAAGCGCGACCAGGATCAGGCCGCGGATCGCTCTGAGATTCACCCGTCCTCCGGTCTCAACCAAGCAACGCCGACCGCGCCGCCTCGCGGCGCTTCTCGAATTCCGCGTCCCCGAGCGCCGGGCCGGACGTCTCGACCTCCCTCTCCCGGTCCAGCTCCACCCACGACACGCAGCCGTCGTACGCCCGCGCGTTCTCCACCCGCGCCGGGCGCGCGAGACGCCGCACCCGCAGCGTGAGCGCCCAGAGGCCCGGCGTCCTGTAGTGGAAGCGCTTCTCGACGTCCTCCCAGGCCAGCGCGTGCAGGCCGTCGAGGCGGCGGAGGCGGTCGAGCTCCTCCACGCGGACGTCGTCGACGACCTCCGCGTAGAGCTCGAGGTCGACGGCGTCCGGGGGCGGGGCGCCCTCGGCGTGGAAGCGGGTGGGAAAGAGGAAGAACTCGCGCCGC
This sequence comes from Planctomycetota bacterium, assembly GCA_036383955.1. Classification (GTDB taxonomy): domain Bacteria; phylum Planctomycetota; class MHYJ01; order MHYJ01; family JACPRB01; genus JACQFK01. Next base: position 11,195 of record DASVNH010000215.1, read on the forward strand.
TCGGTCCGGAAGCCCGCTTCGCGGACGCCGCCCTTGCGGAGCAGGAGGACGATGTCGCCGCGGCCGAGGCGTCCGCAGACGTCGGCCCACTCTTTGAGGGCGAAACGGTTCGACGACAGCACGATCACGTCCCCTATTCACCGTCGGAACGGGCAAATCCCTCGCGTTTTCGCGCGAGGGCGTCCGGAGGGCGGACTACTTCTTGGGCGCGGGCGGCCTGGGCTGGAGCGCGTGGGCGGCGGCGGCGATCCGGGCGTCGGCGTCCTTGCGCGCGTCCTTTTCGGCCGCGAGCGCCTTGGAGGACTCGGCGAGGCCCTTCTCGGCGAACGTCGCGCGCTCTTCGGCTTTGCGGCCGGCGGCGCCGAGCTCCTGGGCCTTGGCCTTGAGCTTGCCGTTCTCGTCGGTCAGCATCCCGTTGGCGAGGATCGCGGCGTCGACCTTGCCCTGCAGGTCCTTGATGACGGCGTCCATCCTCGAGGCGGCCTCGAGCTTGGCGCGGAGCTCGGCGATCTCCCGGGCCTGCGCCTCGCTCTTCAGGCGGAACTGCTCGCGCTCGGCGGCGGCCTTGCGGAGCTCGACGAGCTCGACTTCCAGGCGGTTGACCTTGGTCTTCTGCCGGTCCGCGTACTCGCGGAGCAGCTTCTCGGGATCCTCCTCCTCGCGGGCGGCCGGAGGAGGCGGCGGCGCGGCCGGCTTCGGCGCGGCGGCGGCGGGGGGCTTGGCGACGGCGGGCACCGACTGGGTGGCCTTGCGGGCGTCCGCCGGGGCGGCCGCCGGCTTGGGGGCCGCGGGCGGCGGGGGCTTCACGGCGAAGGCCTTCGGCGGCGACGGCTTGATGTCGATCCGCGTCGAATCCGTGGGCTGGCTGATGACGGGAAAATCGCCCGAGGCCATACCAAGTTCCCCACCCAATGAAACCGCGCGACCCTTCGATTCTACGCCCGCGTCGAGCGGCAGATCAACTGTCTTTGTCTCGAGGGGTCCGCTATACTTGACGTCGGAGGGGCCAAGATGTCCAGCGGCGACTTCCATCTGGGCCGGCTGGCGGTCGAGCGAGGCCTCCTGTCTCCCGATCAGCTGGACGCGTGCCTGAGCGACCAGAAGACGGCGCCCGCGACGTCCCTCGCCGCCATCATGGTCCGCCGCGGCCTCCTGAAGCCGCAGGATCTCGACTCCCTCCTCGAGGAGCAGAAGCGCCGCCTCGCCTCCGCGCTGGAGCTGACCGACCCCAAGCTCGAGGACGCGCTCCTCGGGCGGCTGCTCATCCGGCAGGGCCTCCTGAAGGAAGCGCAGCTCTACGACTGCCTCCGCGCCGCCGCGGAGACGGGCGAGGCCGGCGGCAAGCCGCCGCGGCTCGCCGAGCTCCTCCAGCGCAAAGGCTATCTCGGGGCTTCCCCGATGGAGCGCGCCGGCGCCAAGAAGGACACGCTCGTCTGTCCCAAGTGCGGCGGCCGCTTCATGGCGGCCCCCGGCGCCAAGCCCGTCTGCAAGCAGTGCGGCGCCACGCTCGAGCGGGAGGCCGGCGGGCTCGGCGAGACCACCGAGACGATCCGCGTCGACATGCCCGAGGACGCGCTCAAGGCGTCGAAGGACCCGACCCGCTCCTTCGCCGGCGGCAAGTACTACCTCGTCGAGGAAGTCGGCCGCGGCGGCATGGGCGTCGTGTGGAAGGCCTGGCAGAAGGACCTGAAGCGCTACGTCGCGGTCAAGATCCTCGTCGGCACGCTCTGGACGGACGTCGAGGTCAAGCGCTTCTACCGGGAAGCGCAGATGGCGGCGAGCCTCTCGCACCCCAACATCGCCTCGATCTACGAGGTGGGCACCCACGACGGGAAGCACTTCATCTCGATGGAGTTCGTCGAGGGCGACTCGCTGGCGAAGCTGATGACGCCGTCGAACCGCGCCGGCACCCAGCGCGCGGTGAAGCACCTGCCGCCGCGCCGCGCGATCGAGATCCTCCGCGAGGTGGCGCTGGCCGTCGACTACGCCCATTCCAAGGGCATCATCCACCGCGACCTGAAGCCCCACAACGTCATGGTCCAGCGCACGGACGCGCGGATCTACGTCATGGACTTCGGCCTCGCCAAGCCGTTCCGGACGGACGGCTCGATCACCGTCTCCGACGCGATCGTCGGCACGCCGCAGTACATGGCGCCCGAGCAGGCCCGCGGCGACTCCATCGACCGCCGCGTCGACGTCTGGTCGCTCGGGGCGGTGCTCTACCACGTCCTCACGGGCCGGCCGCCCTTCGAGGGGCGCTCGCCGGCCGAGACCATGATGTCGGTCCTGGCGGACGACCCCGCGCCCATGCGGAAGCTCAACGCGCGGCTGCACGCGGACGTCGAAACGATCTGCCTCAAGGCCCTCGACAAGGACCGGCACCGCCGCTACGACTCGGCGCGGAGCTTCGCCGACGACCTGGGCCGCTACCTGGAAGGCGAGCCCATCAGCGCGCGCCCGCTGTCGCGGCGCGAGCGGCTGTGGAAGGAGCTGCGGCGACGTCCCCTCGCCTCCGGCGCCGCGCTCGCGGGGCTGGGGGCGGTCGCGCTGGCGGCGATGCTGTGGGGGGCGCTCGTGGTCCGGCGGAGCTTCGAGATCGAGGAGTACGCCCGCTTCGCGCACGAGGCGTTCAAGGCCGGGAAGTTCGAGGAGTCGAAGGAGTGGTGGAGCCGGGTCCTGCGGGAGTCGCCGGGGGAGGAGGAAGCCCAGGCGGGCTGGGACCTGGCGCACCTGAAGGCGGAGAACCTGCGGCGGGACCTGGAGCGCGACAAGCTGCGGGTGAAGACGGCGATCCGGGACAACCACCAGACGGGGGAAGTCTTCTTCAAGGAGAAGCTGTACACGCGGGCGCTGGGCTGCTTTCAGCAGATCCTGGCGCTCGACCCGCAGGACGCGCTCGCCCAGCAGCGGATGAAGGAGTGCGAGACCGCGATCACCCTGAAGGAGCTGGAGGCGGAGGAGCTGAAGGGCGACATCGAGGAGTTCACCCAGGAGCGCAAGGCGCGCGAGCAGGAGGACGAGCGGCGCCGGCAGGCGCGGCTGCGGGCGATGCCCGACTACGAGTCCGCCCGGCTGGCGGTGGAGAAGGCCAAGAGCATCCGGCTTTCGGCCGACGGCTACACGGTGCAGCACGTGCGGGAGATGTACCGCGAGGCCCGCGAGGCGCTGTCGCGCGCGATCGCCCGCGACGCCACCTACGCCGAGGCGTACTTCTTCCGCGGGCAGGTCCGGCACCGCCTGGGCGAGTTCGAGCGGGCCGTCGACGACTTCCGCGAGGCGCTCAAGTGGAGCTCCGAGTCCGGCCCGGCGCCGTTCCACGCCGCCCTCGCGTGCCTGGCGATCTACATGATCCACGCCTGGACGCCGCTCGCGCCCGACGCGGACTCGCGGGCGGACGGGCTCGCGCGCATGCTCGACTGGTCCAAGACGGCCGCCGACAAGTCGCAGAACGCCTTCGAGCGCTTCTGCGCCAACGCCCTGGGGGACCTGCACCTGCGCCAGTTCGACAAGGCCGAGGACAAGGTCCGGACCGTGACGCAGGCCGGCCTCGCCAACCCGTTCTACCACCTGATCCTCGCCTCGATCGCCCTCGAGAGCGCGAACTTCCGGGCCGCCGAGCAGGAGCTCACCGCCGCCCTCCAGCTGGAGCCCGCCTCCACCGAGGCCCTCTTCCTCCGCGCCGTCGTCCGGGCCCGCACCGAGAATCTCGCCGGCGCCCTCCAGGACGCGACCCTCGCCGTCGAGACCGCCCCCGAGAACAAGGGCATCCTCTCGACCGTCCACATCCTCAAGGCGCACCTGCACCACGAGCTCAACGAGACCGACACGGCCGTGGCCGAGCTCTCCAAGGCCGTCAACTACGTGCCCGGCCGCATCGCCACGCAGCTCAACCGCCTGATCGCCCAATGGAAGCGCGCCGCGCGGGGCGAGGCCCCCCTCGGCCCCAAATGAGACATGAATCTTCCACCATTTGAAGTACGGCGCCGCCGCTTCGACGAAGCGGCCGCCAAGCTCCCCGAGCGGCGCTGGACCTGCCCGCGCTGCGCCTTCCCCACCCTGCACGAGCGGGGCGTGTCCGAGACCTGCCGCCTCTGCCGCTGGGAGGACGACGGCCGCGACGACAAGCAGCTCGTCGAGGTCCGCGAAGGGGTCACCCTCGCCCGCGCCCGGGTCGAGGCGGAAGGCGCGCTGGCCCCGGCGGCCGTCGAGGCCTACCTGGCCTGGGTGAAGGCGCCGACGCCCGCCCTCTGGGCCCGCGCGCTGAAGGCCCTGCCCAAGCGCCGCTGAGCGCTTCCGCCCTTGACGCGGCCGCTGCCGCATGGTAAAGTACTTTACACGGTAAAGTACTAGGGAGGAAACGGGACGTGGACGAGCGCGCGGAGGCGGTCCGGGACCTGGCCCGCATCCGCGACCTCATGGAGCGCGCCGGCCGCTACTCCCACCTCTCCGGCCTGTCGGCGCTGCTCGCGGGGCTGCTGGGCGCGGCGGGGGCCGTCGCCTGCCTCGTCCTCCGGATCGACTTCAACTATCCGGGCCACGCCCCGCGGCTGGCGGCCGTCTGGGGCGCCGTCCTCGCGCTCGCGGCGGGCCAGCATCTGGGCTGGACGGTCCTCCAGGCGCGGCGGCGGGGGGAGCCGGCGTGGAGCTCCATGGCCCGGCAGGTGGCGCTGGCGCAGCTGCCGTCGCTCTTCATCGGCGCGGCCATCACCGGCTTCGGGCTCCAGACGGGGCAGCTCGACCTCCTCCCGCCGGTCTGGGCGCTGGCCCACGGCTCCTCGCTCCTGGCGCTCGGCCTCTGGGCGGGCGGCCGGATCCAGGGCGCGGGCGTGCTCTTCCTGGCGACCGGCGCGGCGACCCTCTGGTGGATGAAGGAGCACGGCGTCTGGATGATGCTGGTCGCCTTCGGCGGATATCACGTGGCCCTTGGAGCGTGGATGCTGTGGAAGCCTCGAGAGTGAGCCGCCTGAACCCGGTGATCCACGAGCGCGCGAGGCTCGGGATCGTGTCCGCGCTCGCCGCGCGGGAGGCCGCCTCCTTCGCCGAGCTCAAGGCCCTGCTCGACATGACGGACGGCAATCTCTCCGTCCACCTGCGCACCCTCGAGGCGGCGGGCTACGTGTCCATCGACAAGACCTTCGTCGACCGCAAGCCGCGCAGCACCGCCCGCCTCTCCCGCAAGGGCCGCCTCGCCTTCGAGCACTACGTCGAAGTGCTCGAGGAGATCGTGAAGGGGCGATGAGCGCCCTCGCCGCCGCCCTGCTCCGCGGCCCCGCCGCCGATCTGCCGGCGGCGCGCGTCCTGCTCCTGTCGGCCGCGTCCAGCGCCGCCTTCGGCGCCGCCATCGGCGCCTACACCGGCGGCCGCCAGATCCTCTACGCCGCCGTCAAGATGCCCCTCTACTTCCACGCCACCCTCGCCCTCTCCTTCGCCGCCCTCCACCTCTTCGCCGCCCGCGAGCTGCGGGCGCGCGACACCTTCCAGGCCGCCCTGGAGGCCGTCGCCCTCACCACCCTCGTCCTCGCCGCCCTCGCCCCCGTCGTCCTCCTCGCCGCCCTCTCCTGCCCCCCGCGGCGCTACACGGCCCTCGTGCTCCTCCTGGTGGCCAGCGTCGCGGCGGGCGGCGCGGCGGCCGTCGCCCGGCTGCGCGCGCGGCTGCGACGTCCCGGGCTCACGGCCGCGTGGATCGTGCTCTACCAGTTCGTCGGCGCGCAGATGGCCTGGCTGCTGAAGCCGTGGGTGGGCTATTCGGGACGGGACGACCGCTTCCTGCCGCTGCGCGAAAACCTCCAGGGGAATTTCTACGAGTCCGTGTTCGGAATCCTCGCCTCGTTGTTTACGTAAGGAGCGCGCCATGGCCGACGTCCCCATGTCCCCCCTGGTGGCCCGCCTCGAAGCGGACCAGTTCGATGCCGCGTCCCAGCTCCGCTGGCCGCGCGCGCCGTTCGCCGCCGCCGGCGCCGTCCTCAAGGCCCAGGGCGCGGTGATCCGCGACGTGAAGGCGGGACGTCGATTGGGCGGCTATCTCGGCAGCCTGTTCTGCGCGGCGGTCCTCTTCTCGGCGGCCTACGGCGCGGTGCTCGGGCTCTTCCAGCCGGGGCTGCAGACGCTCTACGCGGCCCTGAAGATCCCGATCGTCGTGGTTGGCACCGCGCTGCTCTGCGCGCCCACGTTCTACGTGTTCAACTCGATCCTCGGGTCGCGGCTCTCGCTCGGCCAGACCCTCTGCGTCGTCCTCTTCCTCGCGGCGGGCGCGGGCCTCGTCCTCGTCGCCTTCGCTCCCATCGCCTGGTTCTTCACCGTCTCGACCGGGGGCGTCGAGTTCCTCACGCTGCTCCACCTCGCCGTCTTCCTCGTCGCGGCGGGCTACGGGATCCGGAGCCTCGACTCCGGCCGCCGCTATCTCGCGTGGCTCGACGCCACCCAGACCGCGATCCACGGCAAGATGCTCGTCCTCTGGTTCCTGCTCGTGGTCTTCGTCGCCCTGCAAATGGCATACTACTTCCGCCCGCTCCTCGTCCCCGGACCGTTCCATCAGGGCGAGCGCGGGCTGTTCATCGACGCCTTCGCCGCGAAACCCTCCCGAGGACGCTGACCGCATGGGCGCTCCCGCCTCCCGCCGCGTCTGGGTGAAGCGTTCCGTCAACGCCGTGTACGTCGGCACCTACGCCGATCCGGCGGGCATGACCGCCTGCGTCTTCGCCGACCCCCGCGGCGGCCGCGCGATCGGCCCGATGAACCTGCGTCTCGGCGCGCGGACGCTCCGGAGCTTCCCGGCGCCCCGCGTCGGCGCCCCGCCCGACGCCCGCCCCGGCCGCTTCGGCCACCTCGAGTACTACGGCATCGAGTGGGAGGGCCACCGGAAGGGACCCGACCAGGAGCGCCGCGGCGTCTTCCTCCGCTTCGAGGAAAGCCCGGAGTCGAAGCACCTCCCGACCCTGGCCGCCGACCCCCTCCTTCTCGGCCTGCTCGGCGACGCCCGGAAGATCGAGGCGCTTCGGGAGCCGGCGGAAACGGGGCCGGCCCTGTGGGGCCTGATCCTCGGACGGCACGAAGCCGCCGCGATCGCGCTCGCGGCCCGGATGGACCCCGAGGCGCGCGCGCTGACGGGACTCGTCTTCGGCGGAAAGACCCTGCCGCCCGCCTCCGCCGCCGGTTACGTCCTCGCTCCCCCGGGCGTGCTCGCGCTCAAAGAACAGGAAGGCCTGGAAGGCTATCCCGAGCCCGACGCGGGCCCCTTCTCCGATGGAGCGGCCGACCCGGTCCGGTTCACGCGAGCCGCGGGGGTCGAGGCGTGGCGGGCGCTGCTGCGCGCCCTCGACGGCGCCCGCGAAAGCGGCGAGGCGATCGCGCTGGGCTTCGACGCCCCGGGCCACTTCTACGCCGCGGAGAACGGAGGGATCCGGCGCTTCCACTGGTGCGCGGAGCAGGCGCCGCCGCGGTTCGGCGACGTCCTCCGGCTCCAGCTGCAGGAGGATCGGGTCGGCTGGGCGGAATCCCTGGGACGGAACGAGGCGGCGAAGGTCGTCGACC
>DASVNH010000216.1:0-22969 GCA_036383955.1 Planctomycetota bacterium
CTGCATTTCGCAGGTCTTCTACGACGGCAAGTGGCACATGTACGACGGCGACCTGAAGGCCGCCTATCTCCACCGCGACAACGAGACGGTCGTCGGGGAGCAGGACATCGTCCGCGACCACGACCTCATCAAGCGCGGCCACAGCCAGGGGATTCTTCAGCCCGTCAACCGCGGCGCCGAGGAGTGGCTGGCGGGGACCTACGGCTTCGAGGCCGAGGTGAAGGGGGATCGCGGCGCCTATCGGGACGGCAGCCTGAAGATGACGCTGCGGCCCGGCGAGGCGCTGGTCTGGCGCTGGGGCCACCTGAATCCGCCGAAGGCGCACAGCGCGAATCCGCAGCTCTACCCCGACACCGTCTGCAACGGCCTTTGGGAGTATCGGCCGGACTTCGCGAAGGAGACCTGGAGAAAAGGCGCGGTCGTGGAGGGGGTCAAGTCGACGCCCGCGGGGCTGACCGAGGGGACGATCACGTGGACGATGAAGGCGCCCTACGTGATGGTCGGCGGGCAGCTCGTGTCGGAAGGGCAGGGCGCGGAATTCCAGATCTCATGGGACGGGAAGACCTGGGCGCCCGTCGGCGACTTCGACAAGCAGTTCGCGAGCGGCGGGAAGCACGCCCGCTACGTCTACCAGCTGCGCTGCCGGCTCGCGGGAACCGCGACGCTCAAGAGCCTGGCGATCGTCAACGACCTCCAGATGGCGCCGCTGCTGCTGCCCGAGATGGGCGTCGGCAAGAACGCCTTCACGTACACCGACGAGTCGACGTCCCGCAAGGTCCGCGTCACGCACGACTGGGTGGAGCGGTCGGCGTCGAAGCCGCCGGCGGCGAGCCCGGGCGCCGTCTATCCGCCCGACAAGGGCGAGGCCGCGGGGACGGACATCGCGTTCAAGTGGACGCCGCCCTCGGACCCGGACGGCGACAAGATCACGGATTACCAGTTCGAGCTGTCGAACCGCGCCGACCTGAGATGGCCGCTCTCGATGTCGTTCTTCAAGATGATCTCGAAGACGCCCGACGCGGGCAACGCGCGGTACACGCTGCCGGAGCCGGGGCTGCTGACGGGCGACAAAAAGTACTACTGGCACGTCCGGGCGAAGGACGCCAAGGGCGTCTGGGGCCCGTGGAGCGCGACGTGGAGCTTCACGGTGAAGGCGCCGAACTATCCGGTGGAGCTGTCGATGGAGTCGGGCACGCTGCGGTGGAAGCCGAATCCGGCCGGCAAGAAGCCGGCGCTGTACCGCGTGTACGGGAGCGACGAGAAGGGCTTCTCGGTCAGCGATCAGCCCTACAACGTGTTCGTCGGCGCGAATCAGGAGCTGAAGAATCCGTTCCCGGCGAACTTCGTCGCCGAGACGAAGTCGACGGAGCTCGCGGTGTCGGGCCGGACCTACTACCGCGTCGTCGCGGTCGACGAGGCCGGGAAGCGCAGCGGGCCGTCGGACTACTTCGTCGCGCCGCGCCCGACCATCTTCAGCGTTCCGGAGGCGAAGGCGAAGGCGGGCGCGCCGTACCAGTACGCGGTGCGGGCCAACCGGTCGCTGGGCCAGATGACGTTCCGCCAGGGGAACGCGGCCAACTTCTGGGACATCGAGAAGCTCCGGTTCGCCCTGGCGAAGGGGCCGGACTGGCTCAAGATCGACGCCGAGACGGGGCTCCTGAGCGGCACGCCGCCCGCGGCGGGCGCGTTCGAGGTCGAAGTGACCGCCACGCTGGACCGTGAGGTCCGCAAGCTCGACCACGACACCCTCATCTGGGGCAACGAGAAGGTGGTTTCGACCGCCGTGGAGCGGGTGGGGACCGCCACGCAGCGGTTCACGATCGCGGTCGCGAAGTAGCTCGCGGCTCCTTCGGGCGGCTATAGTGAAGCATGCCGCTCAAGGCGATCCTGCTCGCCGCGGGAGCCGTCGCCTGCGGGATCGCCGCCTTCGTCCTGTACTCGATGGAGGGCTCGCGGCTCGCCGTCCGCGACCACGACGTCAGCGTCGAGGGCACGATCCTCCGCTCCTGGAGCACCCGCCGCAAAGGCAACACGCGGCATTGGCTCGACTACACGTACAGCGTCGACGGCGCCGCCTACAAAGTCGAGGAGCGGCCCGTGAACGGCCCCCTCGGCGGGCGCGTCAGAGTCTGGTACGACCCCGCGAGTCCAGACCGCTGCGTCAGCGATCCCGAGCTCCGCTACGGCCGCGACATCAAGTTCACGCTCCTGTTCGCGTTCGTCGGCGCGATCCTGCTCTTCTACGCGGGGAAGGCGACGCGTCGACGTCCCGGTTAGTGGTTCGACACGCTTGATTCCCCGGGTTGCCCGCGAGTGGGGCAACCCGGGGAATCAGAGCTGACTCACCACTAGCCCAGGCGCGCGCGGAGGGCGTCGACGTGGTCCGGATGGATTCCGGTCGCCTTCGCGAAATGGTCGCGGACCGTCGAGCCGTCGGGGCCGGGCGTCGCGGGGTCCGCGCCGAGGTCGATCAGCTTCCGCACGTAGATCCAGTTGCCGGGGGAGAAGCCCCGACGTCCGGCGGCGTGCGACAGGAGCAGCGGCCAGCCCTCGCGGTCCTTCTGGTTGGGATCCGCGCCCGCCTTGACGAGCGCTTCCACGATGTCCAACTGGCCGCCGTCGAGGGCCGCGAACGCCAGGCTGTGGCCGGACGGCAGGATCGTGTTCGGATCCGCGCCGTGCTTCACGAAGGGGACGACGGACGTCGAGCGGCCCTCCATCGCGAGCGCGAGGAGCTCGGGGTCGCGGGGGTCGGCGCCCGCCTCGAGGAGGGCGTCGACGGCGTCGCGCGCGTACTTGCCGCGCAGCGCGGTCCGGAGGAGCGAGCGGCCGACGGCGGCGTCGGGGATCTTGACGCCCCCGGCGAGGAGCTCCTTCACGCGGGTGCCGTGGCCGGCGCGCGCGGCCGCTTCGACCTGCTTCAGGCCGGCGTCGGGCATCTTCGAGCCGAGGCGGCGGCGCAAGGCCTCGAGGCCGGCGAGGAGGGCGAAGACGAGGGGGAGGGCGGCGATGAAGGCCGGGAGCGCCTGGAGGAACCAGATCTTCAGCCAGACGCCGAGGCCGAAGAGGCCGGCGAAGAGGGCCCAGATCAGGCAGCCGAAGACGGCGTAGGCCTGGGCCATGCCCCGGCCGGCCGCGTCGCCGCCGCGGTTGGGGCGGGCGGACAGGGCGAGCGCGAGCGCGGCGAGGCCGAGGAGCGTGCCGGAGACCCAAACCATGTGTTAATGATCCAATCTGATTCCAACGTTAACACTTCCGAAGTGTTAACGTTGGAATCAGATTGGAACATTATCACTTCAGGGTCAGCGTGAGGCGGCGCAGATCCATCACGCTCGCGCCGGGCACCTCGAGGGCGCGGAGCGTCAGGAGCCCCCGGCCTTTGGCGAGCCGGATCGTCCCGAGCTCGAGGGGGCGGAAGTCCTTCATCGTCGACTCCCCGTGCGGCCGCGACACGTTGTCCTGGTTCGTGTAGAGCGGCGGGTCCCAGGCGGGCGTCACCTTGCCGGAGAGCTTCGACGTCCCCAGCGAGAGCTCGATCGTCGAGCCCGGGTCGGCGCTGGTGTAGTCGAGCGAGACCTGGTACTCGCCGTCGGTGGCGACGTCGACATCCCACGTGATCGCGTCGGCGGTCGACTTCCAATTCACGAAGTAGGAGCAGTTCGGGGCGCTGGAGCTGCGCTTCACGCCGCCGCGGCCTTCGCCGTCGCGCGCGGGCAGCATCGTGATCGGGAACTCCCGGTAGCCGACGGGAAAGGGGCGGTCGTCCTTCGGCAGCGTCGTCTCCTTGCGGAAGGCGGCGACGGCCGCGGCGAGCCTGGCGGCGACGTCGGGCTGGTCGACCGCCTTCGTCTGGCCCGGGTCGTCGACCAGGTCGAACAGCGTGCCGTTGGGGTCCAGCCGGTGCCGCCGCGAACGCGCGCTGACCTTTCCGCCGTACGTGGAGAAGAGCAGGCGGTCGGGCCACTCGGTCGCGCGGCCGAGGAGGAGGGGGCTGAGATCCAGGCCGTCGAGCGGCCGGTCGCCGACGCGTGGGATGCCGGCCAGCGCGGTCAGGGTGGGAAGGAGGTCGATCGCCCCCGCGATCTCGCGGACCTCGGTGCCGGGGCGGATCTTCGCGGGCCAGCGGACCAGGAGAGGCGAGCGGATCCCGCCTTCGTCGAGCGAGCCCTTCTTGCCCTTCATGCCGCCGTTCCAGCGGACCGCGTTGGGGCCGTTGTCGCTGAGGTAGAGCACGATCGTGTTCTCGCGGAGGCGGAGGTCGTCGAGCTTCGCCAGCACGCGGCCGACGTTGCGGTCCTGGTTCTCGACCATGGCGAGGGCGCAGCGGGTCTCGTTGGGGTCTTCCTTGCCGGCGCCGCGCTGCTCGACGGGCTTGTCCTTCCAGCGGGCCCAGTCCTCGTCGGGCGCGCGCCAGGGCGAGTGCGGGGTGGTGAAGGGGACGTAGCAGAGGAAGGGGCCGGCCTTGCTCCGGTCGATGAACGCGAGCGCCTTGTCGACGCAGAGGTCGACGATGTAGCCCTTCTCGCGGACCATGCGGCCGTCGTGCTCGAGGGGCGGATCGACGTACTCGCCCCAGTGGCCGGCCGTGTGGCCGTAGTACTCGTCGAAGCCGCGGGCCCGCGGGTGGTAGGGCCACTGGCTGCCGTTGTGCCACTTGCCGAACGCGCCGGTCGCGTAGCCGGCGGCCTTGAAGGCGTCCGCGACGGTCTTCTCGCCGACGTCGAGGCGCTCCTGGCCGGTCGACACCCCGCGCACGCCGCCGCGCGGGTGATAGCGCCCGGTGAGCAGCTCGGCGCGGGTGGGGGCGCAGACGGTGCAGACGAAGAAGCGGTCGAAGCGGGCGCCGTCGCGCGCGAGCGAATCGATGTGGGGCGTGCGCACGGCGGTGTTGCCGTTGTGCCCGTAGTCGCCCCAGCCCGCGTCGTCGGCGAGGAAGATCACGACGTTGGGTTTGGGGGCGACGTCCTGCGGGGCGAGGAGGAGGAGGGGTAGAAGGAGCTTCATCACCCCTGGTTAACCCACGGCGGCGCCGGGCGGTCGCGCGGAATTCTTTTTATTCCGCTTGACAACAGTCGTTGTAACAAGTAATATCGGGGCATGAGCGGAAAGCTGGCGGGCGAGATCAAGCAGACGAAGCCCTTCGGCTCGGTCGAGGAGGAGGCGCTGCTGAACCTGATGCGGACCGCCTCCGTCCTGGAGGGAGTCGAGGCGGACGCGCTCAAGCCCTACGAGCTCTCGCTGCCGCAGTACAACATCCTGCGCATCCTGCGGGGCGCGGGCGCCAAGGGCCTGGCCTGCCAGGAGATCGCCGAGCGGATGATCGCGCGGGATCCGGACGTCACGCGGCTGCTCGACCGCCTGGAAGGCCGCGGGCTGATCCAGCGGGCCCGGTCGAGCGAGGACCGCCGCGTGGTGGTCACGAAGATCGCCGAGGCCGGCCTCAAGCTGCTCGCCTCGATGGACGCGGGCCTCAAGGACCTTCCGAAGAAGATGCTGGGCCACGTGGGGGAGAGGCGCCTGCGGCTCCTCATCGGCCTTCTCGAGCGCGCCCGGGGCGAATGAGGGAATTTTTGTCGGACTATAGTCGTTGAAACGAATATCCTAGAAAGGAGAAAGACATGCGCGCGAACATCGGACTGGCGGTTCTTCGGATCGGGGTGGGGGGCGTCTTCGCCGCCCACGGCCTGCAGAAGCTGATCGTCTTCGGCATCCCCGGCGTGGCGGGATTCATGTCCCAGCTGGGGATCCCGTTCCCGACGCTCTCGGCGCTCGCCGTGACCGCGACCGAGCTCCTGGGCGGCCTCGCCCTCGTGGCGGGCGCGTTCACCCGGCTCGCCGCGCTGCCCCTGGCGTTCTCGATGCTCGTGGCGGGCCTGACCGCCCACCTCAAGGGAGGCTTCTTCCTGCCGTCGGGCGTCGAATACGTCCTCGTCCTCTTCCTGGCCAGCGTCGCGCTGGCGCTGACGGGGCCGGGCGCGTGGGCCGTCGACAACCTTCGCCGCCGTCCGGCGAAGGAAGTCAAAGCGCGCGAATTGGTGGAAGTGGCATAACATGAACAAGATCGGAAGGAATCCCCCCATGAAGACCATGAAGAGCGTCGTCGAGATCCGGAAGGCTCCGCCCCTGCACTGGGTCGGGGACGGCTTCCCGGTGCGTTCCATGTTCAGCTACGACGAGCCGGAGCAGCCGCTGAGCCCGTTCCTGCTCCTCGACTACGCCGCGCCCTGGACCGTGCCCGCCGGAAACGGCGAGCCCCGGGGCGTCGGCGAGCACCCGCACCGCGGCTTCGAGACCGTCACGATCGTCTACCAGGGAGAAGTCGAGCACCGCGATTCGGCCGGACACAAAGGCCGGATCGGGCCCGGCGACGTCCAGTGGATGACCGCGGCGAGCGGCGTCGTGCACGAGGAGAAGCACGGCCGCGAGCTCACGAAGAAGGGCGGCCCCATCCAGATGGCGCAGCTCTGGGTCAACCTGCCCGCCAAGGACAAGATGTCGGAGCCTGGCTACCAGGACATCCTCAACGGCCGCATTCCGGCCGTCGAGATCCCCGGCGGCTCGGTCCGCGTCATCGCCGGCGAGTTCCGCGGGACGCGCGGGCCGGCGAAGACCCACACGCCCGTGGAGCTCTTCGACGTCCGCCTGGGCGGCGAGGCCGATCTCGAGATCCCTGAGGGCCACAGCGCGGCGGCGTTGGTCGTCGACGGCCGGCTCAACGGCGCGGGCCCGGGCGACCTGCTCGTGCTGAGCCGCGAGGGCGCGGCCGCGCGGGTGAAGGCGGAGGCGGGCTCCCGCTTCCTGCTCCTGGCCGGCGAGCCCATCGACGAGCCCGTCGTGGGCTACGGCCCGTTCGTGATGAACAGCGAGGAGGAGATCCGGCAGGCGATCCGCGACTACCAGAACGGCAAGATGGGACACCTGGACGGCTAGGACCAGGAACCAGGACCAGGGAGAATTCCCCCCTCACCCCCCGAGGGGGAGGGAACGGGGCTCCCCCCGTACGATCCCCCTGGGGAATCAATGGGACTCCCCCTGGTCCTGGTCCTGGTTCCTGGTCCTACAGGATGCGGGCTAGGGCTTCGACGACGTCGCGGTCCCACCAGCCTTTGGCGGCCTCCTCGCGCAGGATCTCCAGGCAGCGCGCCTGGGGCAGCGAGTCCTTGTAGGAGCGCTTGGTGGCGAGGGCGTCGTAGACGTCCACCACGCTCGTGATCCGCACGAGGAGCGGGATCTCGTCTCCCTTGAGGCCGTCGGGATAGCCCGAGCCGTCGAGCTTCTCGTGGTGGTTCCGGATCAGCGGCAGCACGCGGCCCATCGTGCGCATGGACTGGCAGAGCTCGAAGCCGGTGAGGGGATGCCGGCGCATCAGCTGCCACTCCTCCGGCGAGAGCTTCCCCGGCTTGTTGAGCACCATGTCGGAGATCGCGATCTTGCCGAGGTCGTGGAAGACGCCGCCGAGCTGGAGGATGCGGAGGTCGTCGGCCGACACCTTCAGCTCGCGGCCCACCCGCTGGGCGTACTCGGCCAGCCGGCGGCAGTGGTTGCCGGTGTAGTGGTCGCGGCCCTCGACGACGAGCGCCACGCTTTCCAGCACCGTCGAGGCGTGCTCCAGCTCGTCGGTGAAGAACTTGAGCGAGAGCAGCGACCGCACCCGCGTCGTCAGCTCGGCGACGTTGAAGGGCTTGGTGAGGAACTCGTCGGCGCCGACGTCCGCCGCCTTGATCTTGTCGTCGACCTTGTCGAGGCCGGTGAGCAGGACGATCGGGACCAGGCGCGAGCGCGGGTCGCTCTTGAGCGCCTTGCAGACGTCGTAGCCGTTCATGCGCGGCATCAGGACGTCGAGCAGGATCAGGTCCGGCAGCGCCTCCGCCACCCGGGCGAGGGCGGCCTCGCCGTCGGCGGCTTCCACGATCTCGTAGCCGAGGGGCGCGAGGATCCCGCGGAGCAGCGTCCGGTTGACGACCTCGTCGTCGACGATGAGGATGCGAGTGGTCCGCAACCAAGCCCCCTTCTTCGATCCGCCCGGTCGCGAAAGGAAGTATACATGACGCCGCCCCAATGGCTACCGTCATGGAGATGGCCTGGATGCCCGACGTCCTCCGCGCCTACGACCGGGAGTGCCGCGAGTGCCTCCGCGTCGGCGATCCGGCCTACCGGGTCGAGCGCGGCGAGCGGATCACGCGG
The DNA here is from genome assembly GCA_036383955.1 of Planctomycetota bacterium. Taxonomy (GTDB): domain Bacteria; phylum Planctomycetota; class MHYJ01; order MHYJ01; family JACPRB01; genus JACQFK01. The sequence continues at coordinate 8,185 of DASVNH010000216.1, forward strand.
ATCGTGGGGCCGTCGGAGGTCGCCTTCGAAAACTCCGTCGTCTGGTCCCGGCTGGACGCGTCGACGGCCGACGAGGAGATCCTGGGGCAGATCGACGCGTTCGCCGCCCTCGGCCGCGACTTCGAGTGGAAGCACTTCGACCACGACGAGCCGCGCGATCTCGACCGGCGGCTCGCGGACGCCGGCTTCCGGCGCGGCGAGCCGGAGACGCTGATGTTCCTGGACGTCGCCGCCGCCCCGGTCGACCGCCGGCCGACGATCTTCGACCTCCGCAAGATCGGGCCGGAGACCCTGGCCGAGGTGATGGCCGTGCAGACGGCGGTGTCGGGGCAGGCGTTTCCCTGGCTGGAGGAGGGGCTGCGCCGGGAGCTGGAGGGCGACGCGATCGCGATCTACGCCGCGTACGCGAACGACCTCCCCGTGTCGAGCGGCTGGATCCGCTTCGGGTCCCGCTTCGCGACCATCCACGGCGGCGCGACCCTGCCGGCCTGGCGCGGGCGCGGCGCCTACGACGCGATCCTCTCGCGCCGGCTGGGCGAGGCGCGGGCCCGGGGCGTCGATTGGCTCGTCTCCGACTCCACCGAGATGAGCCGTCCCCGGCTGGAGCGCCGCGGCTTCACCGCCGCCGGCCGGACCACCCCGTTCACCTGGAGCCGCCAAAAACCATAAATCGTACTGTCCAATTTATGGTGCCCCCGGGGCACCATAAATTGGACAGTACGATTTATGGTTTTCCGGGGAGCGGGAAGACGGCGACGTCGTCCAGGCGGAGCGTGCCGAGGATGGGGGCGCCGTTGTCGGCCTTCGCGCAGACGACCCGCGCGTCGCGGAGGCCCGAGGGGACGTCGAGGTCGATCGAGAACTTCCGCCAGCCCGCCGCGCCCGCGTACAGGGGGGACCGGCCGCCGGGAAGGGGGACGTCGTTCTCGTCGCGGATCTCGAGGTAGCCGCCGCCCTCGGGCCCGGCCTCGAGGTTCGTCACCTCGACGTAGCCGCGGAAGCGCAGGCGCGCGCCCGCCGGAACGCTGAACGGCATCGAGCGCGGCGACGCGTGGCGGTAGTCGGCGATCGCGTTGAAGACGACGTAGGCGGAGCGACGTCCGTAGTGGGCCCGCCGGTCCGCGCGGACCGCGGTCTCCGGGTACTGCGGCGCGTCCCAGCGGGCGAGCTCCTCCTCGAAGCCGCCGTCGCGGACGAGGTTGGCCGCGTCGAGCGCGCCGCGGGCCCATTCGACGGCCGCCGTCGGGTCGAGCGAGATCGGCTCGCCCACGCCGCCGGCGGCGGAGAGGTCCAGCGCCTCGCCCCGCGTGATCTCCTTGCGGAACGGGTTTCCCACCACGACGGCGGCGCCCTGGAGGACCGTCACCGACGTCCCCCGCTCCGTGATCGCGACGTCGAACGCGGAGGCCCGGGCCGTCGCGTGCCCGTGCGGCGTGATCACGCGGACGTCGACGCCGCCGTCGACGAAGAGGCGGCCGGCGTCCAGGCGGAAGACCAGCTCGGCGCCGACGCGCTCGGCGCGGAAGACGGACTCTTCGTGGAGGACGGCGTCGAGGCCGTCGTCGAACGCGAGCACGGCGCGGCGGGAGACGCGGGGGCCGTCGAGGACGCCCGACACGATCTCGAAGCGGGCGGGCTGGACGGGGTCGACGGGCGCGGCCGGGGCGGCCGGGGGGACGGGCCGGGGGCGGAGCAGGAAGAGGCCTCCGGCGAGGGCCGCCAGGGCGGCCGCGGCGAGCCAGGGCCCTCGGGGACGCATGGGAATATTCTACGGAAAACAAAACGGTTCTGTGCCGGGCGGCTTTCCGCTCAAATAGGCGGGTGATCCGCTTCGGGGCCGCGGTGTTCCTGTCCGCGGCCCTGCTCTTCATGGTCCAGCCGATGGCGGCCCGGCGCGCGCTGCCGGTGCTCGGGGGCACGCCGGCGGTGTGGACCGCCAGCCTGCTCTTCTTCCAGGCGGCCCTGCTGGCGGGTTACGCCTACGCGCACCTGCTGACGTCGCGGCTCGCGCTCCGCGCGCAGATCGCGGCCCACGCCGTCACGCTCCTCGCGCCCCTCGCCGCCCTCGCCTGGCTGCCCGTCCCCGGCCCGCCCGCGCCCGGCGCGCCGCCGGTGCCCTGGCTGCTCGCCCAGCTCGCGACGACCGTCGGACTGCCGTTCTTCGCGCTCTCCACCACCGCCTCGCTGCTTCAGCGCTGGTTCTCCCTCGGCGACCCGCGCGATCCCTATCCCCTCTACGCCGCGAGCAACCTCGGCAGCCTCGCCGGGCTCTTCGCCTATCCCCTCGTCCTCGAGCCGTGCTTCGCGCTCGACCGCCAGCGCGCCCTCTGGGCCGCCGGCTACGCGCTCTTCGTCGGGCTCGCCGCCGCCTGCGCCGTTCGCGCGTGGAGGACGTCGGCCCCGACGTCCCCCGCGCCGCGCGAGCGGACGGGCTGGGCCGACCGCCTCCGCTGGATCGCCCTCGCCGCCGCGCCGACCAGCCTGCTGATGGGCGTGACCCAGCACCTCTCGACCGACCTGGCTCCGTTCCCGCTGCTCTGGGTGCTCCCGCTCGCGCTCTACCTGCTCTCGTACGTCGTCGCGTTCTCGTCGCGCCCCGCGATCTCCCCGGGCGCGGCGCTCCTGCTCCAGTCCTTCGCGCTGATCCCCCTGGCGCTGCTCATGCCGTGGGAGATCACCCTGTCCCGCCTCGTCCTCCCGCTGATCCTGCCGCTCCATCTCGCGGGGTTCTTCCTGCTGAGCCTCGTCTGCCACGGGGATCTGGCGGCGCGACGTCCTCCGGCGGCCGGCCTCACGGAGTTCTATCTCTGCCTGGCGGTCGGCGGCGCGGCCGGCGGGGCGTTCAACGCGCTCGCGGCGCCGCTGCTCTTCCAGATTCCCGTCGAGTATCCGCTGGTGATGACGGTCGCGTGCCTGCTGCGGCCGCGGACCGACGCGGGGCCGGTCGCCGCCTGGCGCGTCTTCGGCTTTCCGCTGGCCTGCCTCTCCATCGGAGGGCTCGCGTTCCTCCTCAAGTGGATGGGCGACGCGGACCCCACGCTGCACGTGCTGGTCGCGGCGGGCGCCACGGTCGCGCTGATGCCCCTGCTCCACGGCCTCCGCTTCGGGCTGGGGGCGGGCGTCGCCGCGCTGCTCCTCGCCGGCGCCGCGGCGACGCATCGAAGCGACGAGATCCTCCACCGCGACCGGAGCTTCTTCGGCGCGCATCACGTGGAGCGGACGGTCAAGGGCGTCCGCTCCCTGGTGAACGGCCGCATCCGCCACGGCTCGCAGGACGAGGATCCGGCCTGGAGGACGATCCCGCTGACCTACTACCACCGGCAGGGTCCCTGCGGCCTGCTCTTCGAAGCCTTCGCCAGCCACGTCCCGAACGGCCGCGTGGGGGCCGTCGGGCTGGGCGCCGGCACGGTGGCGGCGTACGGCCTGCCCGGGCAGCGCTGGACGTTCTTCGAGGTCGACCCGGCGATCGAGCGCACGGCCCGCGAGTATTTCACCTACCTGGCGGACAGCCGGGCGGCGGTGGACGTGGTCGTCAGCGACGGCCGGGTCGGCCTCGAGCGGGCGGCGCCGGGCGAGTTCGGGCTGATCCTCCTGGACGCGTTCTCGTCGGACGCGGTGCCGGTGCACCTGCTGACGCGCGAGGCCCTGGAGCTGTACTTCACGCGGCTGGCGCCCGGGGGCGTGCTGGCCCTGCACGTGACGAACCGCTACATGGACCTGGTCGCCCTGCTCGGAGGACACGCGGCCCGCGAAGGCTGGGCGGGGCTGCTCGCGGAGGAAGGCGACGAAGTGGAGGAGCTCGGCCGGGACAGCTCGACCTGGGTGCTCCTGGCCCGCGACGCCCGCCATCTGCGCCCCTTCCTCGTCTACGACGAGTGGAAGGTCCTCCCGAAGGACCCGGCCGCCGCCCGCTGGACCGACGCCCACAGCTCCATCCTGCCGTACATCAAGCTCCGCTGATCAAAAAGTCTTTGAACTTGCCCCCTCCGCGGTCTACGGTTGGAGTCGATGGAGAGACCCGCCCTGCCGCCGGACGAGGAGGCGAGGCGACTCGACGTCCTCCGCTCCTACGAGATCCTCAACACGCCGCCGGAGGACGCCTTTGACGACATCGCCCGCCTCGCGAACTTCCTCTGCGGGACGCCGATCGCGCTCGTGACGCTGATCGACGAGAAGCGGGAATGGTTCAAGGCGCGGGTGGGCGTCGACCTGGAGGAAGCGACCCGGGAAGGCTTCTGCTCGCATACGATCCTCGGGCGGGACCTGCTCGTGGTGCCCGACTCCCTCCGCGATCCCCGCTTCGCGGACAATCCGTACGTCGTCGGCCCGCCCGGGGTGCGCTTCTACGCGGGCGCCCCGCTGATCACGCCCGACGGCCCGGTCATCGGCACGCTGTGCGTGCTGGACGTCGTCCCCCGGACCTGGACGCCCGAGCTTGGCCTGGCCCTCGAGCGCCTCGCGCGGCAGGTGCAGACGCATCTCGAGCTCCGCCGCGCGCTCCTCCACGCGCGACGGGCGGAGGAGGCGATCCGGGCCAGCGCGCTGCGTTCGATGAGTCACGAGGAGGCGCTGATCGAGCTCGCCCGCTCGTGCTTCGAGGGGGGGCCGCTGGAGGACGTCGTCCGCCGGATCGCGCGCCATGTCGCCGACATCCTCTCGGTCGATCGCGTGAACGTGTGGAGCTACTGCGAGCGGCGGCGGGCGATCCGCCGCGTGGCGGGCTACGAGCGGTCGGGGGAGGCCGCGTCGGCCCGCCTCGAGATCTCCGCGGACGACTACCCGCGCTACTTCGAGGCGCTGCGGCGGGAGGAAGTCATCGCGGCCGACGACGCGCGGACCGACCCCCGGACGAGCGAGCTGGCCGCCTCGTATCTCGCGCCGCTGAACATCTCCTCCATGATGGACGCGCCCATCTTCACCTGCGGCGTCCTCGAAGGCGTGCTCTGCCACGAGCACGTCGGCCCCCCGCGCGTCTGGACGATGGACGAGCAGGTCTTCGCCCTGGCGGTCGCCAACCTGATCGCCCTGGCGATGGAGCAGGCGGAGCGCCGGCGGATCGAAGGGGAGCTGGAGCTCAGCGAGGAGCGGCGGCTGCGGGCGGAGGACGCCGCGCGGGAGCGGTCGAGCTTCGAGCGCCTGGTGGGGAAGAGCGAGCCGATGCGGGAGACGTTCCGGAAGCTGCGGCTGGCGGCGAAGAGCGACGTCACGGTGCTGCTGACGGGGGAGTCGGGGACGGGCAAGGAGCTGGCGGCGCTCGCGGTGCACGCGCTCAGCGCGCGCAAGGCCAAGCCGTTCGTGGCGGTGAACTGCTCGGCGATCCCGGAGACGCTCCTGGAGAGCGAGATGTTCGGCCACGTGAAGGGCGCCTTCACCGGCGCGATCCGGGACAAGGCGGGCCTCTTCCAGGAGGCCGACGGCGGGACGCTCTTCCTCGACGAGATCGGCGACATGAGCCCGGTCCTCCAGGTCAAGGTGCTGCGCGCGCTGCAGGAGCGCGAGGTCCGGCGCGTGGGCGACGACAAGGCGACGAAGGTCGACGTCCGGATTCTCGCCGCCACGAACCGCGACCTCGGCGCCCTGGTCTCGGAAGGCAAGATCCGGGAGGATTTCTACTACCGGGTGAAGGTCTTCGACATCCACCTTCCTCCCCTGCGGGAGCGGCGCGACGACATCCCGCTGCTGGTGGAGCATTTCCTGGACGAGCTGTCGAAGTCGCGGCACCGGCCCCTGCGGGGCGTCCATCCGGACGCCATGCGCGCCCTCCTCGCGCACGATTGGCCCGGCAATGTCCGGGAGCTGCGCAACGCGATGGAACGCGCGGTCGTGACGCTGACGGGGGACGTCGTGACACTCGCCGACCTGCCTCCGCAGATCCGGCCGATGGAGGCCGTCGGCGAAGACGGAGACGGCCAGAAGCGCCGCATCCTGGACGCGCTCGCCAAGAGCGGGGGGAGCCGCGAGCGGGCGGCGAAGCTGCTCGGCATGAGCCGGGTGACGCTCTGGAAAAGGATGTCGAGACTCGGCCTCGTCGTTAAGCCCAAGCGTTAATCGTTAACGCGGACGTCTTAACGCGAGGCGACTTCCGTTACGCCCTGTTTTTGCAACCCGCTGCGCATCAGCGGCTTATGATTTCTCGTGTTCTGGCCTTCCCCTTGCTCTTCGGGAGGCGTGAACCCGATTCCCGGCATGCCCCCCGGCGTGATCCTCCTGAAGTACGACCATCCGGCGGTCGCGCACGCGTCATATCTGCTGATCGACCTGCGGACGAAGACGGCGGCGGCGGTGGATCCTTACGGGGACGTCGACCGCTATCTCCAGGACGCGTGGAGCCACCACGCGACGATCCGGCACGTGTTCCTGACGCAGGCCCACGACGACCTGTCGCCGCCGCATCTGGAGCTCCGGGACCGCGCGTGCGCGACGGTCTACGCGGGGGCGTGGAACCGCTCCAATCCCTACTTCATGCCGGTGAAGGACGGCGACGCGCTCGAATTCGGGGCGATCCGGCTGGGGATCCTGGAGACGCCGGGACACCGGCTTGAATCGATCGTGCTCCTGGCCTCGGACCCGCGCGCCGACCGCCCGAAGCCCTATGCCGCCTTCACGGGCGAGACGCTGCTGTTCGGGGACATCGGACGTCCGGCGCCGCGTCCGGAGGACGGGTACGACCTCCACGAGATGGCGTCGATGCTCCACGAGTCCCTGACCCGCAAGCTGCTCACGCTGCCCGACGACACGCGCCTGCTGCCGTCGCACACGGGGGTGCCGGACCGGGTCGACGCCCCCGCGGACACGATCGGGGCCCAGAAGCGGGGCAATCCGGGCCTCCGCCCCATGTCGCGCGCGGCGTTCTCGCGGCGCGTCACGCTGGACATGGCGGAGGATGTCGGCCTCCCTCCCGACGACGGGGCCCCGCGCGCCTGGGCGCTGGCCGAGGTGCTGCGGTGGCAGCGCGACGGGGCGACGCTGGTCGACGACCGGGACCCGATCGACTTCGCGGCGGCCCATCTGGAGGGGAGCGTGAACGTTCCCGCCGAAGCGGCGTTCGAGCCGTGGGCCGACCGCGTCCTGGACGCGGGCCGCCCGCTGGTGCTCGTGAGCCGGCCCGGCCGCGAGGGCGCGACGGCCGCCCGCCTCGAGCGCGCGGGCTTCCGCGCGGCGGGCTTCCTGAGCGAGGGCATGCGGGCCTGCGAGGGGCGCGAGGACCGGATCGTCCGCGTCCGCCGGCTGAGCTTCGACGCCGTCGAGCCCCGGCTGGAGAGCGGGGCGCCCGTCCTCCTGCTGGACACGCGGAGCCTGAGCCGGACCCCCGAGGGGCCGTCGCTCCGCGCCTATCCCGCGCCGCTGGAGCGGCTCCGGGAGGAGCTGCCGTACCTGCCCCGCGGCTTCGAGATCGTGGTCTGCGACGACTCGCCCTACCGCTCCTCCGCGGCGGCGAGTTTCCTGCGGGCCCGGGGCTTCGAACGCGTGACGGACGTCGCGGGCGGCCTCGCCCTCTGGGGGCCGCGATGAACGAGCTGCTGCTGATCGAGGACGACGAGACCGACGTCCTGTTCTTCGAGCGGGCGCTGGCCGAGGCGGGGGGCGGAGTGCTCCTGCAGGTCGCGGAGGACGCCGAGGAGGCCGTGTCCCGCCTGCGGCGCCCGGGACCGCCTCCGGCGCTGGTCGTGCTGGACCTCGTGCTGCGCCGCGGCTCCGGGCTCGAGATCCTGGAGTGGCTGCGCCGCGAGCCGGCGCTGAAGGACGTCCCGGTCGTCGTGCTCACGTCGTCGCGGAATCCCGCGGAGCTGGCCCGCGCCCGCGAGCTCGGCGTCCAGCGCGTGGAGATCAAGCCGGCCGGCTTCGCGGAGCTGCGGGCCCTCGTGGGGGCGATCCTGGAGGGGATCTGGTGATGGGACGGATCCAGAGATGGGAGATGGGACGGATCCGGAGATGGGAGATGGGACGGATCCGGAGATGGGGCTCTAGCGGGCCGGCTGGGCGAGCGGGAGCCGCCACATCTCGGCGATCTTGCGGACGAGGGCGACGAGCTCGGTGAACGAGACGGGCTTGACGCAGTAGTCGTCGATGCCGAGGGCGCGGGCGCGATCGACGTCCGACTTCTCGCGCGACGAGGTCAGGATGATGACCGAGATCGACGCCAGGTCGGGGCGGCCGCGCATCCACTCGAGGATCTCGAGCCCCGACTTCTTGGGCAGCTTGAGATCCAGGAGGACATGGGAGGGCGGCGCCGCGGAGAGGCGCTCGACGGCCTCGAGGCCGTCGTAAGCGACCTGCAAGGGCGCCTCCACGCCCGCCTTCTTGAAGGCGCGGCGCAGGAAGAGGACGTCGTCCTCGCTGTCTTCGACGAGCAGAATCATGGGTTCGACTCCGTAGTCAGGAACTCGATCCAGAAGCGGCTTCCGGCGCCCGGCGCCGACTCGAGGCCGAGGTCGCCGCGCATGCGTTCCATGGCGCGCTTGACGATGGCCAGGCCGACGCCGGTTCCGCCGAACTGCCGCGGATTGAGTCGCTCGAAGATCCGGAAGATGCGCTCGTGGTGCTCCGGAGCGATCCCGATGCCGTTGTCCTCCACCCAGACGCGGACGCGGTCGCCGCGGCTCTCCGCCCGGACGCGCACGACCGGCGGGACTCCCGGCTCGGTGAAGCGGAGCGCGTTGGAGAGCAGGTTGGTGAAGACCTGGCCCAGGAGGACCTTGTCCGCCCGCGCGGCGGGGAGGGGGGAGTCGCGGCGCACCGTCGCCCGCCGTTCCTGGAGGTCGCCGGCCAGCACGTCCAGCGCGTCGTCGAGCGCGGCGTCCAGGGGGATGTCGGCCAGATCGACGGCGTCGCGGCCGAGGCGGGAGTAGGCGAGGAGGTTCTGGATCAGCTCGTCCATCTGGCGGGAGGCGTTGCCGATGCGCCGGAGAAAGTCCTGGCCCTCTTCGTCGAGGATCCGGCCCGCGAACTCCTCGAGCACGATGTCGCTGTAGCGGTTCATGGTCCGGAGCGGGGCGCGGAGGTCGTGGGAGACGGAGTAGGCGAAGGCGTCGAGCTCCTTGGCGGTCGTCTCGAGCGCGCCCGTGCGCTCGCGGACGCGCCCCTCGAGCTCGGCGTTGAGCCGCCGGATCTCCCGCTCGGCCCGGGCGCGCTCCGTGATGTCGCGCGCGACTTTCGACGCGCCGACGATCCGGCCCTGGCGGTCCTGGATCGGGGAGACGGAAAGCGAGACGTCCAGGATGCGCCCGTCCTTGGCCCGGCGGCGAGTCTCGTAGTGCAGGACGCGCTCTCCGCGCCGCAGGCGGGCGAGGATCATTTCTTCCTCGGAGCGGAGCTCCTCCGGGATGAGCAGGGTGATGGACTGGCCGACGATCTCCTCGCTCGTGTATCCGAACAGGCGCTCGGCGCTCCGGTTCCAGCTCGTGACCGTGCCGTCCAGCGTCTTGCCGACGATGGCGTCCTCGGAGCTCTCGACGATCGCCGCCAGGCGCGCGCCGGCCATCTCGGCCCGCTTGGCGTCGGAGATGTCGATGACCAGGGCGAGGAAGCCGTCGACCCGCCCCTCGCGGTCCCGGCGCGGGATGTAGGTGGCGCGGATATGGCGGGTGCCGCCGCCCGCGTACGGCACGGCGGTGTCGTAGGTCACTTCGTTCCCGGCCAGCGCGGCCCGCACGTGGGGAAGGATGGCCTGGTAGGCCGCCTCGCCCAGGATGTCGCGGAGATGCCGCCCCTCGATGCTCTCGGCCGGCCGGCCGAACCAGCGCTCGTAGCCGCGGCTCACGCGAAGGTAGCGTTCGTCGGCGCCGACGGACGAGATCAGGACGGGCAGGTGGTCCGTGATCATGCCCAGCTCTTCGTTGGCGAAGCGCAGCTCGCGGGAGCGCTCCTCGACCTTGTGCTCGAGGGCTTCCTGGCCGCGGAGCAGGGTCTCTTCGGCCCGCTTCTGGTCGCCGATGTCGGTGAGCGTGCCCACGTGGCCCGTCACGCGGCCGGCGGCGTCGCGTTCCGCTCGGGACTGGCCGAGGACCCAGGTCGACTTCCCGTCGGGCCGGACGCAGCGGAACTCGGAACGGAAGGGATGGCCTTCGCGGACGGCGACGTCCCACTCGGCGACCACGCGCGCGAGGTCGTCGGGATGAAGGGATCGTTCCCAGCCCGAATCGACCGCCTCTCTCAGCGTGAGGCCGGTGATCTCGGACCAGCGCGGGTTGACCCAGACGCAGTCGCCCGCCGCGTCGGCCTGGAAGACGCCGACGGGCGAGAGGGCGGCCAGGGATTCGTAGCGGGCCCGCTGTTCCCGGGCGTCCTTGGAACGCTCGAAGAGCTCGACGAAGACGTCGACTTTCGCGCGCAGGATCTCGGGAGGGACCGGCTTGGTGACGAGGTCGACGGCCCCGAGCTGGTAGGCGCGGACCGTCGCTTCCCTATCGAGGTCGAACCCCGTCTGAAAGAGAATCGGCAGGTGACGCGTGCGGGGCCTCGCCCGGATCAGCCGGGATGTTTCGAAGCCGTCGATGTCCGGCATGCGGACGTCGAGCACCACCGCCGCGAAGTCGCGCTCCAGGACGAGGCGGAGCGCCTCCTGGCCGGAGCGGGCCGAGACGACGTCGTAGGGGGCGTCGGCGAAGACGGCCTCGAGGGCGGCGATGGCGGAGTCCTGGTCGTCGACGAGGAGGACGGCGGTGGACGTCCGGGGGGCGATCCTGGCGGGGCCGGGGGGGGCCTGGTCGGTCCGACGGGACATGTAGCGGCGATTGTAGGCGGCCTTCCAGGGAAGGGCCACCTGATCGGCATATCGGAGAATGCCTGAGGGGAGTGGGGGCGGCCCTTAGGTCGCTGTCTGCCGCGACCTCACGAGTCGAAGGGCCCGCGTAGCGAGGCGACGTCGCGAGTCGAAGTGGGCCGTGAGGGATTCGAACCCCCAACCCTCTGCGTGTAAAGCAGATGCTCCGCCATTGAGCTAACGGCCCGCCTTCGCGATCGCCGGAGGCGATCGCTTCGGCGTGGCCGTAGCCCCGCCGTCGCGGAAAGAGCGACGTGATTCTATGCCGAAACGCCGGAAAAAAGAAATGCCCGGCTCCCCGGATGGACCCGTGGAGCCGGGCTACTTGGGATGTCGAATTCAGGCGACTTTCGCGGGCACCTTGAGCGGCGGCGGCTTCGCCGGGATGGCGGCCTCGATCTCGGCCAGGAGCTCGCCGGCGCGGGGCCCGGTGACGACCATGCCGACGAGCTGGGCGCCGTCCGCGACGGCCAGCGTCGGCGAGGTGACGTTCCCGAAGATCCGGCCGCCTTTTTCGACGACGATCGGCCCCCGGGAGGTCACGGGCCCCTTGATCTCCCCGCCCTTGACGGCCACCGCCTCCGCGCGCACCTCGGCGATCAGCGTGCCTTTGCGCGCCACCGTGATGAGCCCCGCCGTGTACATCTCGATCTTGGCGCAGTACTCGTTGATCTCCACGTCCTGGGTGGAGATGTTCCGGTGGCAGCCGGGGCAGGAGGTCGACTTCGTAACCTTCGACACTTCCTGCCGGGCGTCGCAGCGCGGGCAGAAGATCAGACGGCGCGCGTCCTTGGACATCGGGCTCCCGTCGGGTTACTTCTTGACCCCGATCGGAGTCGCGGCCACCGGGACGACGAATTCCTGGGGCTTGATGTCCTTCAGGGCGTCGGGGCTCACGTGGCAGTTCCCGACGAACGTGGCGCCTTCCGCGATGACGAGCTTCGGCGCCCGGATGTCGCCCAGCACGTGCGCGCTCGAGGCGAGCTCGATGCGCTCGGAGGCGACGACGTTGCCCTTGAAGGTGCCTTCGACGGCGAGCTGGCCGATGACGACCTCCGCCGTGATCACGGCTCCCTTGCCGAGGGAGAGCCGGCCCTTGGAGTTGATCTTGCCTTCGATCTTGCCCTCGACGCGCATGTTGTTCTCGAACGAAATCTCGCCCTTGAACGCCACGTCGCTGCCGAGGACGGTCTCGCCGCCGGGTCGAATGTCCGCCATAATCCCCTCTCTCCTAAAAAAAGCGTCCGTGATTTTTATACTTCGTAGTTTACAAATTGTCAAGGTCGAAACGACGGAGCGCTAGTTGACCCTTCGGGAGCGCGGCTGGTAAGATCCTCCCCTCATGGCCCCCGCCAAAAAGAGCTCCTGCCTCTTCTGCAAGAAGCCCGTCGACGGCCGGGGCGCGGTCTGCTCCGCGTGCGCCAAGGCGCCCACGGGCGCGGTGCGGCGGGTCGCCACGAAAGTGCGGGACCGTCTCTCGGGCGCGACGGACGACGCCGAGTTCGTCTGTCCCTACTGCCGCAAGGAGCTCGGCTGGTCGACGGTGGGGACCAGCGAGACGGAAGTGACCATCTACGTCCGGGAGAAGATCTACTTCTGCCCGGAATGCCGCTCGTTTCTCGGCGTGTCGAGCTGGCACACCGAGGGATAGAATCCGGTCGACGTGAAAGGCCGACGCTGGCTGGTCCCGGGCGCGCCTTTCCTCGTCTCGCTCGCCCTCTCCGCCGCGACCCTGGGCGGGACGGTCGGCTGGCAGGATTCCGGCTTCTTCCTGACCTGCGTCCATGAAGGCGCGCTGCTCCATCCGCCCGGCTTCGTCCTCTGGGAGCTCCTCTGCCGCCTGTGGACGTCGGCCCTCTTCTTCGTCCCGTTCACGACGGCCGTCCACCTGTTCTCCGCGGTCTGCGCCGCCGGCGCGGCCGCGGCCCTCGCCCTGGCCGCGCGCGAGCGCCTCCCCGAGAGCCCCACCGCGGACGCGTCCGCCGCCGCGGCGGGGTGCCTCGCGGCGTCGGGCTACACGTTCTGGTCGGCCGCGCTCCTCGCGAAGGTCTACGCGTTCTACTACCTCGTCCTCGCCGCGCTGCTCTGGCGGATCCTCCGCGCGCGCGCGACCCGGGCGCCGCGCGACTTCACGATCGTCGCCGCCCTCATCGGGCTCGCCTGGCAGGCCCATCCGTCGGCCACTCTCGCCGGCCCCGCGCTGATCGCGTTCGTGGCGCTCCACGCGAAGGAGCTCGGGACGTCGGGCGTGGCGTGGCGGACCCTGCTCGCCGCGGCGCTGGCCGCCGGGCCGTCCCTGGCCGCGTACCCGCTCCTCGCGGGGCGCGGGTCCCTCGCGTCGTTCGGCCATCCCGACTCCCTCTCCGAGGCGCTCGCCTATCTCTCGGGCGCGCGCTTCGTCGGCCGCTCGGAGTCGTTCGGCCTCGAGCTCTCCCGCCTGGCGGGGACCGCGCGCTACGCGTGGGAGGAGTTCCTCGGCGTCGGCGCGCTGCTGGCCGTCGCCGGCGCCGTCCGCGCGGACCGGCGGGACCTCGCGGCGGCGGCGCTCTGGATCGCGCCGGTGGCGGCGGTCACCGTCGCCTTCACGGTCGAAGGCCAGCACGACTTCTGGCTGGTCGCGGCGTGGATGCCGCTGCACCTGCTGGCCGCGGGGGGGCTCGACGCCCTGGGCCGGCGCGCCGGCGGGAAGGCCCTGTGGACGACGGCCGCGGCGGGCCTGGCCTGGGCCGTCGTCGCGAACGGCCCGGACGTCACGATGCGCGGCTACGGGGTGGCGGAGACGTACGGGCGCCTGCACCTGGAGCGGCTGCCGGAGCGGGCGGTGCTCGTGGCGGGCTCGGACGACGTCTCGGGCGCGTGCCAGTACCTGGGGGCGGTGAAGGGGCTGCGGCCGGACGTGACGCTGGTGCGCTGGTCGCGGCTGGGCGACGGCTGGTACGACCGGCGGCTGGTGGAGCTGAACCCGGAGCTGGCGATGCCGGACTACGCGGCGACGGCGGGGCGGCCGGGCGGGTCGCTCACGGCGTTCGCCAACGCCAACGCGTTCCGGGGACGGCCGCTGGTCTTCGAGCACCGGCCGAACGAGTCCCTGCTGCGGCCGGACGCGGAGCTGGTGGAATGGGGCCCGCTCTGGATCCTGGCGCGGAAGGGGGAAGGGAAGCCGGACCCGAAGGCCTGGGAAGGGCTGCCCCGGGCCGAGGACGTCCCGGCTCTGTTCCGCCGCGCGCGCGGCCAGGATGTGCGGGTGGGGAAGGACGGGCGGCTCGAAACGCGCGCGGAGCCCTACGAGCGGCGCCTGCTGCTGCTGCTGCTGCGGGCCCGGGTGCACCTGGCGGCGGTCCGGATGCGCGAGCGCACGCCCGAGGCGCTGCGCGAAGCCGCCGGGCTGCTCGAGTCGATCCTGCGGCTGGATCCGGCCGGCCTCGAGGCGCCCGTCGTGCTCGTCCGCTACGGCACGGCGCTCTACGCGCTGGGGCGGGACGCGGGGGCGGCGACGGCCTTCCAGGAAGCGCTCGGCCTCGAGCTGCCGGCGCGGGACCGGGCCGAAGCTTTCGTCTACCTGGCCCTCCTCGCCCGCAAGAAGGGCGACGAAGCCGGGGCGGAGCGCCTGGGGCGTCAGGCGGTCGAGACCCCCGGCCTCGATGCCGCTACCAAGCGGGAGATGGAAAGCCGCCTGCGGCCCTAGAGAGGAGATCCGGGGATCTCACGGATCGGCGACGCCGCCGGGAGATCCGGAGATGCGACGGATTCGGGGATGCTTCTAGGGACCGGACGGCTCGGGGGGCGCCTCGACCGGCGGGGGCGGAGGAGCGGCCGGCAGGGGCGTCGCCGCCGGGGCGGCGGGGCGAAGCGGGCCTCGCCCGCGGCCGCGGCCGCCGCGGCTCCGGCCGCGGAAGGGGGCGGCGGGCGCGGGCGTCAGCCGCGCCGGAACGGGAGCGGCGTCCGCCGCGGCCTTCTGGCCGAAGCCGGTCACCACGAACGTCCCGCTGCGCGGATCCGTCGCCAGCGTGATGATGCCGCTCT